>NZ_CP053069.1:3650516-3954725 GCF_013003965.1 Usitatibacter rugosus
GCCGCGGCGGGGGCAATGGCGGGTTGGGCGTCGTCACCCATCTGGAGTTCGCGACGCATGCGGCGCCCTCGACGCTGCACGCCTTCCGGTATCGCTTCACGGTCGCGAAAGCCGAGGATGCCTTCGAGGTCGCCTCCGAATGGGACACGCTCGCACGCACGTTGCCGCCCGAGGCGTATTCCGCGCTGATCGCCAACGGCAAGACGCTCACCATCCTCGTGACCACTTTCGCGAGCCGTCCCCGCAGCGGACCGACGGGCTCCGTCCTCGATCGCCTCGCCGCGCGCGCCCGCAAGGTGGAAGCACCGACGTCGTTGCCGCTCGCGGCTGGCGTGCGGAAGTACTACGGCGAGAAGGGACCGATCCTGTTCAAGAACGTCTCGGCAGGTTTCTACGATCGCCTCGAGGACGTCCGGCCCGCGGCCCTGGCCCTGTTCGGCGCCGTGCTCCAGAACCCGGGCCTCATCTACCAGGTGAATACGTTCGGGCCGTTCCCGGCGGCGAGCGACGGCGCATTCCCGCATCGCGACCGGCGGCTGATCGGCGAGCTCCAGGCCTATTGGGATACGGCAGCGCGGGGCGCACGCCTGATGCCGGTGGTCGCGGATCTCCAGAAGCAGCTCGCCGACGCGGGTGTGCGCACGCATTACTCGAACTATCCGGACGTCGGGATCACGGACTGGGCGCGCGCGTATTACGGCGACAGCTATCCGCGATTGCAGGCCCTGAAGAAGATCCTGGATCCCGAGGATCGCTTTCGCCATCCCCAGGGCATTCGACTGCCCGAAGCCGGCTAAAAGCCCTGGCGCTCGATGGGCTGGTCCTGCACGTGGCCGTTGATCGTGGTCCTGAACCGGGCCGTGTTCGCGCCGAACTGGAAGTTCATCGTCCCCACTTCGGTCGCCACGAACCTCGAGGCGTCGTAGGTCATGCCGTACCACGCCGAACCGCGCGTGGAGTACGCCTTGCCGGTAAATCCGGGACCGCCGCCGGCCACGCAACCCGAGAGCTCGGTGCAGGGCGAGGAGTCGGGCATCACGAACCAGATCGGCCTGCCGTACTCGTCGTAGGTGTACCAGACGGCGAACAGCTTCTCGCCCTGCTGCGTGAGTGCGAGGCCCCAGCCATCCTGGCTCTTTCCGCCCCACCACAGGTCGGAGTAATTGTTCGTGGGCGACCCGGGCGCGAAGACAGACCTCGTGACCGTCTTCGTCATCGTCGAGTAGTTCAGCGACACGGCGAGCTGCGCCGTCGACTCCGACGTGAATTCGATCCTCACCACGCCGACGGAGAGCCCGCTCCCGAATCCCGCCGTGTCATAGGCGTAGTAGGGCGAGCCCGTCGGATAGTAGAGGTCGCCCGAGTACGCCGTGTGCGAGCTGTTCCACACGCCGCCGGGCAGCACCAGCCACACCGGGCGTCCGTCGTTCGCGTAGATGAAGAGCGCCACGAAGAGCGTGTCGCGGTGCTGCGTGATGGTCATGCCCCAGCCGTTCTCGGCGCTGCCGCTCCACCAGAGGTCCTGGTAGTTGACCGGCGGGTCGGCCGCGAGCGCCGGGCCGGAGCCGAGGGCGAACGCAAGGAAGGCCGCTGCGGCGGCGCGTGCGATCTTGATCATGGACTTCCTACGCGGCAGCCGGCGTCGTCGATGCACGCATCGCGGCGGCGATCGAATCGGCGAGGCGCTTCACGCGCTCCGCATCCTCGCCCTCGACCATCACGCGCACGACGGGCTCGGTGCCCGAAGGCCGCAGCAGCACGCGGCCCTTGCCCGCCAGCTCCGATTCCGCGGCCTCGACGGCGCCGCGCACCGCGGAGGACGACTTGAAATCGAAGCTGCGGCTGGTCTGCACGTTCACGAGCACCTGCGGCATCAGCACGAGGTCGCGCGTGAGGTCGCCCAGCGTCTGGCCGGAGGCCACGAGCGCGGCCAGCACCTGCAGCGCGGAGATGATGGCGTCGCCGGTCGAGTGGCTGTCCAGGCACAGGAGGTGGCCGGAATTCTCGCCGCCGCACTCCCAGCCCTTCTCCAGCAGCATCTCCAGCACGTACCGGTCGCCGACCTTCGCGCGGTCGAACGCCACGCCGAGCTCGCCCAGGCGCTTCTCGAAGGCGAAGTTGGTCATCAGCGTTCCGACCACGCCGCCCTTCAGCCTTCCCTCGCGCAAGCGATGCTTCACGATGGCGTAGAGCAGCTCGTCGCCGTCGAAGATGCGGCCGTCGTGGTCGGCCATCGCGAGGCGGTCGCCGTCGCCGTCGAAGGCGATGCCGAAGTCGGCCTTCTGCTCGACCACGGCGCGCGCAAGCGTGGACGGATGCGTGGCGCCGCACCCGTCGTTGATGTTGATGCCGTTGGGGCGGTCGCCGATCGTGTAGACCTCCGCGCCCAGCTCCTGGAAGACGCGCGCGCCGACGCGATAGTTCGAGCCGTGGGCGCAATCGACCACGAGCTTGAGGCCCCGCAGCGACCGCTGCTTCGGGAACGTCTGCTTGCAGAACTCGAGATAGCGGCCTTCGGCGTCGTGCACGCGCTCGGCCTTGCCGTAAGCCGAGGGGGCGGGCGGCGTCATCGGCTCGTCGAGCGCCGCTTCGATCTCGCGCTCCACCGCATCGGGGAGCTTCATCCCGTCGTTGGAGAAGAACTTGATGCCGTTGTCCTCGAACGGGTTGTGCGAGGCGGAGATCATGATCCCGGCCGAAAGCCGCAGGGCCCGTGTCAGGAACGCGACGGCGGGCGTGGGCATGGGGCCTACGAGGAGGGTATCCACGCCGGCCGTGGACAGCCCCGACTCGAGCGCGGATTCGAGCATGTAGCCGGAGAGCCTCGTGTCCTTGCCGACGAGGACCGCGGGGCGATCGCGATGGGGCGGGGCCACGTCGGCGCGCGAGAGCACCTTGCCCGCGCAATAACCGAGCTTCATGACGAACTCCGGCGTGATCGGCGCCACGCCGGCGCGGCCGCGGATCCCGTCGGTGCCGAAGTACTTCCTGCTCATCGAAGCGCCATCCAGACTTTGATCGCGTCCACCGTTTCCTTCACGTCGTGCACGCGCACGAGGCTCGCGCCATTCTGCACGGCGAGGAGAGCCGCCGCAACGCTCGCGGCCATGCGGTCTTCCACGCTGCGGCCGGTGATGTCGCCCAGGGTTCGCTTTCGCGACAGGCCCGCGAGGACCGGATGGCCATGCGCGGCGAGCTGCGGCAGCGCCCGGAAGAGCGCCACGTTGTGCGCCATGTTCTTGCCGAAGCCGAAGCCCGGATCGAGGACGATCGCCTCGCGGGGCAACCCCGCCTTCTCGAGGACGGCGGAGCGCTCGAGCAGGTACGCGGTCACCTCGGCCACGACGTCGCCATAGCGCGGATCGGCCTGCATGGTCGCGGGCTCGCCCTGCATGTGCATCACGCACGCGGCCACGTGGCGGCCCGCGACGGCCTCGACCGCGCCCTCCGCGCGAAAGCCGTTCACGTCGTTCACCATCGCGCAGCCCGCGTCGATCGCGGAGCGCATGACCAGGGGCTTCATCGTGTCCACGGAGACCGCGATGCCCAGGCGAGCGAGCGCATCGACGACGGGGACCACGCGGCGCAGCTCCTCGTCGGCGGCCACTGGTTTCGCGCCCGGCCGTGTCGATTCGCCGCCGACGTCGATCCAGTCGGCGCCTTCCTCCACCAGCCGCAAGGCGTGCTCGATCGCGCGCGGGGTCTCGAAGAACTTGCCGCCGTCGGAGAAGGAATCGGCGGTGATGTTGACGATGCCCACCACGAGCGGGCGTCCAGACGCAAAACGGGGCGGCCAGGGCCGCCCCGTCTCCACGACAGTCTGCTGCTTCTTGCTCAGGCGCTTTCCGCGGGTGCCGGCGCCGCCGTACCCGTGCCCTTGTTGCCGCCGTCGGTGGGCTGGACCGGCTTGGCCGCCACCGGCTTGGGCGGACGCGGGGGCTTGCCCGACATGATGTCCTCGATCTGGTTGGCATCGATCGTCTCCCACTCGAGCAGCGCGTAGGTCATGGCCTCGACCTTGTCGCGGTTCTCCTCGAGCAGGCGGCGGGCGAGCGCGTATTGCATGTCGATGATGGCGCGCACTTCCTTGTCCACGGCCTTCATGGTCTCTTCGGAAACGTTCTGGTGCTGCGTGACCTGGCGGCCGAGGAAAACTTCGCCCTCGTTCTCCGCGTAGACCATCGTGCCCAGCGCATCCGACATGCCCCACTCGGTGACCATCCTGCGAGCCATGTCCGTGGCGCGCTTGAAGTCGTTCGAAGCGCCCGTGGTCATCTGGTTCATGAACAGCTCTTCGGCGATGCGGCCGCCGAACAGCACCGCGATGTTGTTCAGCAAGTAGTTGCGGTCATAGCTGTAGCGGTCCTCGACCGGCAGCTGCATCGTGACGCCCAGCGCGCGGCCGCGCGGGATGATCGTGACCTTGTGCACCGGATCCGTCTTGGGCAGCAGGCGCGCCACGATCGCGTGGCCGGACTCGTGGTAGGCGGTGTTGCGCCGCTCTTCCTCGGGCATGACCATCGAGCGGCGCTCGGCGCCCATGATGACCTTGTCCTTGGCGCGCTCGAAATCGTCCATGTCCACGAGGCGCTTGGCGCCGCGGGCGGCGAAGAGGGCGGCCTCGTTCACGAGGTTGGCGAGATCCGCGCCCGAGAAGCCCGGCGTGCCGCGCGCGATGATCGACGCATCCACGTCCGGCGCGATCGGGACCTTGCGCATGTGCACGACGAGGATCTGCTCGCGGCCGCGGATGTCGGGCAGCGGCACCACGACCTGGCGGTCGAATCGGCCCGGGCGCAGCAGCGCGGGGTCGAGGACATCCGGCCGGTTGGTGGCGGCGATGACGATCACGCCCGAGTTGCCCTCGAAGCCGTCCATCTCCACCAGCAATTGGTTGAGCGTCTGCTCGCGCTCGTCGTTGCCGCCGCCGAGGCCCGCGCCGCGCTGGCGGCCGACCGCGTCGATCTCGTCGATGAACACGATGCAGGGCGCGTTCTTCTTCGCCTGCTCGAACATGTCGCGCACGCGGGCCGCGCCCACGCCGACGAACATCTCCACGAAGTCGGAGCCCGAGATCGAGAAGAACGGCACCTTGGCTTCGCCGGCGATCGCGCGAGCGAGCAGCGTCTTGCCCGTGCCGGGATTGCCGACCATGAGCACGCCGCGCGGGATGCGCCCGCCCAGCTTCTGGAACTTGGTCGGATCGCGCAGGAACTCGACCAGCTCGCCGACCTCTTCCTTGGCCTCGTCCACGCCCGCGACGTCCGCGAACGTGACCTGGTTGGTGTTCTCGTCGAGCATGCGCGCGCGGCTCTTGCCGAACGAGAACGCGCCGCCGCGGCCGCCGCCCTGCATCTGGCGCATGAAGAAGATCCACACGCCGATCAGCAGCAGCATCGGGAACCACGAGACGAAGATGTTCATGAGGAGCGAGGGCTCCTCTTCCGGCTTGGCCTCGACCTGCACGTTGTACTTGAGGAGATCGCTCACCATCCAGGGGTCCTGGAGGCCGGGGGTGACCACCGTGTAGGTCTTGTTGTCGCGACCGACGGCCTTCAGGGTGCGTCCGCCGCCCATCGTCACCTTGGCGATGCGGTTCTGGCGCGCCTCCTCCATGAAGGTGGAGTAGTCGATCTGGTTCTGGCTCGTCTGGCGGTTGCCGACCTGCATGAAGACCATGGTCAGGATGACGCCGATGACCAGCCAGACCATGATGGTGCGAAGCGTGTTGTTCACGAGCCGTCCTCAGGTGAAAAAGGCCCGACGAATCAGGGCCATGGATCGAAACCTACTATAGCAAAGTTCGGGCGCTTTCCCGGGAATCAAGCCTGCCGCAAGACTCTCGCCAGCAAATATTGCTCGGCGCTCTCGTCGCGGGAGGCATTGGGCTTTCGGACCACGACTTTCTCGAAGCGTTGCTTGATCAGCTTCACGTACTCCTGGTAGCCGTCGCCCTGGAATACCTTCACCAGGAACGCACCGCCGGGCTTCAGGTGCTCGAGCGCGAAATCCAGGGCCAGTTCCGCGAGGGCCATGGACCGCGCCTGGTCCGTGAAGGGGATCCCGGTCAGGTTGGGCGACATGTCCGACAGGATGAGGTCGGCCTTCTTCCCGCCGAGCGCTTCCGTCAATGCAAGTAGACCACGGGTTTGGGTGAAATCTCCCTGGAGAAATGTCACACCGGTAACGGGTGGCATCGCCAGCAGGTCGATAGCGACCACCAAGCCATTGGGGACCGCTCGCTTGCCCAGAACCTGGCACCAGCCGCCGGGCGCGGAGCCCAGGTCGACCGCCACCATGCCCGGCTTCAGGAGCTGGTCGCGCTCGTCGATCTCCAGCAGCTTGTAGGCGGCGCGCGACCGGTAGCCCTCGCGCTTGGAGCGCTGGACGTACGGGTCGTCGACGTGCCGGCGCAGCCACTGCTTGGAAGACGGTGATTTCTTCATCGCTCGCCTATAATCCGCCCATGCTGACGACCCCCCTCACCCCCGCGCGCCGCAGCGAGCTGCGCGGCGAAGCGCACAACCTGAAGCCCGTCGTGATGATCGGCGACAAGGGCCTCACCGACGGAATCGTTGCCGAGGTCGAGCGGGCGCTCAAGGCGCACGAGCTCATCAAGATCAAGGCCGCGACCGACGACCGCGAGGCGCGCGAGACCTGGCTCCTGGTGCTCTGCGAACGGCTGGGTGCGCATGCGGTGCAGCAGATCGGCAAGGTGCTGGTGATCTATCGCGAGAACCCGGACAAGCGCCCGGCCCCGAAGCCCGTACCGGTGAAGCCGGCCAAGGCCGCGAAGAAACCGGTGAAGAAGCCGATCCGCAAGCGCCCGCCGAAGGGCAATCCGATCGAGAACCAGGTTCCGATCGAGGAGCGCGCGAAGCTGAAGCGGCCGAAGGAGACCGTCTTCACTGGTACTTCACGTCGACGATCTCGAACTCTTTCACCCCGCCCGGCGTCCGGACCTCCGAAACGTCGCCCGCGTACTTCCCGATAAGGGCCTTCGCGATCGGCGAGGAGTAGGAGATCTTCCCCAGCTTGATGTCGGCCTCGTCCTCGCCGACGATCTGGTAGGTCTCCGTCGCGGTTCCCGAGGTATCCATCAGCTCCACCGTCGAGCCGAAGACGACGCGGCCGTCGTCGTCCAGCAGCGCGGGATCGACCACCTGGCAGTTCGAGAGCTTCGCCTCGAGCTCGATGATCCGGCCCTCGATGAAGCCCTGGCGCTCGCGCGCCGCCTCGTACTCGGCGTTCTCGGAGATGTCGCCCTGCGCCCTCGCCTCGGCGATGGCGACGATGACGTTGGGGCGTTCGGCGGTCTTCAGCTTGTGCAGCTCGGCCTTCAGCAGCTCGGCGCCGGCCAGCGTGACGGGGATCTTGCTCATGGGGGGTTGCCCTCTAGTGGATGCTCGCGTGGAGCGTCTGGAGGTCGTAGGCCTTCAGTTCGCCGATGTGCTGCAGGCCGACCGCCGCCGCCTTGGCGCCCGCGATCGTCGTGTAGTAGGTGATGCGGTTCTGCAGCGCCGAGTTGCGGATCGACCAGGAGTCCTGGATCGAGCGGCGGTCTTCCTCGACGGTGTTGATGATGAGCGTGATCTCGCGGTTCTTCACCATGTCCACGATGTGGGGCCGGCCTTCCATCACCTTGTTGACGGGCTGGACCTTGAGGCCGGCCAGCTGCAAGGCAGCCGCCGTGCCGCGCGTGGCGACGAGCTGGAAGCCGAGGTCCACGAGCGAACGGGCGATCTCGATCACCTTGGGCTTGTCCTCGTCGCGCACGGACAGGAACGCCTTGCCGCCGGTGGGCAGCCTGACGCCCGCAGCGAGCTGGCTCTTCACGAACGCCTCGGCGAAGGAGTTGCCCACGCCCATGACTTCGCCGGTGGACTTCATCTCGGGGCCGAGGATGGTGTCGACGCCGGGGAACTTGATGAAGGGGAACACCGCCTCCTTCACCGAGTAGTACGGGGGGACGATCTCCTTCGTGAAGCCCTGCTTCGCGAGCGGCTGGCCGACCATGCAGCGCGCCGCGATCTTCGCGAGCGGCTGCCCGATGGCCTTGGACACGTACGGCACGGTCCGCGAGGCGCGCGGGTTCACCTCGAGGACGAAGACCTTGTCGTCCTGGATCGCGAACTGCACGTTCATCAGGCCGACCACGTTCAGCTCCATCGCCATGGCCACCGTCTGGCGGCGGATCTCGTCCTGCAATTCGTTGGAGAGGCTGAAGGGCGGCAGCGAGCACGCCGAATCGCCCGAGTGCACGCCGGCCTGCTCGATGTGCTCCATGATCCCGCCGATGACCACGTCCTTGCCGTCGGACACGGCGTCGACGTCCACCTCGATCGCGTCGTTGAGGAACCGGTCGATCAGCACGGGTGAATCGTTGGAGACCTTCACGGCCTCCTTCATGTAGCGAACGAGGTCGCTCTCGGCGTGGACGATCTCCATCGCGCGGCCGCCCAGCACGTACGAGGGCCGCACCACGACCGGATACCCGATCTCCTTCGCCGCGGCGAGCGCCGCCTCGGGCGTGCGGGCGGTGCGGTTGGGCGGCTGGCGCAGCTTGAGCTTGTGCAGCATCTGCTGGAAGCGCTCGCGGTCCTCGGCCTTGTCGATGGAATCCGGCGAGGTGCCGATGATGGGCACGCCCGCGGCCTCGAGGTCGCGCGCGAGCTTGAGCGGCGTCTGGCCCCCGAACTGCACGATCACGCCGGTGGGCTTCTCGCGGTCGACGATCTCCAGGACGTCTTCCAGCGTCAGCGGCTCGAAGTAGAGGCGGTCGGACGTGTCGTAGTCGGTGGACACGGTCTCGGGGTTGCAGTTGACCATGATGGTCTCGTAGCCGTCCTCGCGAAGCGCGAGCGCGGCATGGACGCAGCAGTAGTCGAACTCGATGCCCTGGCCGATGCGGTTGGGACCGCCGCCCAGCACCATGATCTTCTTGCGGTCCGACGGATCGGCCTCGTCCTCCTCGTCGTACGTGGAGTACATGTACGCCGTCTTGGTCGAGAACTCCGCGGCGCACGTGTCCACGCGCTTGAACACGGGGCGGATGCCGAGCGCGTGGCGCTTCTTCCGGACCTCGTGCTCCGTGGTCTTCCACAGGTAGGCGAGGCGGCGGTCGGAGAAGCCCTTCCTCTTCAGCTCGTAGAGCGCGTCGCGGTCGAAGTCGGCGAGCCCCTGCTTCTCGATCGCGAGCTCGGTCTTCACGAGATCCTCGATCTCGGCCAGGAACCAGCGGTCGATCTTCGTGAAGCGGTGGACGTCTTCCATCGACATGCCGACGCCGAACGCATCGGCCACGTACCAGAGGCGCTCGGCGCGGGGGTAGGCGAGCTCGTCCTCGATCTTCTCCATGTCGACCGTTTTCAAATTAAACCCGTCGACACCGACCTCCAGGCCGCGCAACGCCTTCTGCAGCGACTCCTGGAAGTTGCGGCCGATGGCCATCACCTCGCCCACGCTCTTCATCTGCGTGGTGAGGCGGTCGTCGGCCTGCTTGAATTTCTCGAAGGCGAAGCGCGGCACCTTCGTCACGACGTAGTCGATGCTGGGCTCGAAGGACGCCGGGGTCTTGCCGCCGGTGATGTCGTTCTTCAGCTCGTCCAGCGTGTAGCCCACGGCGAGCTTGGCGGCGATCTTCGCGATCGGGAAGCCCGTGGCCTTCGACGCCAGCGCCGAGGAGCGCGACACGCGCGGGTTCATCTCGATGATGACCATGCGCCCGTCCTTCGGGTTGATGCCGAACTGGACGTTGGAGCCGCCGGTCTCGACGCCGATCTCGCGCAGGCACGCGATCGAGGCGTCGCGCATGATCTGGTATTCCTTGTCGGTGAGCGTCTGCGCCGGCGCCACCGTGATCGAGTCGCCCGTGTGCACGCCCATCGGGTCCAGGTTCTCGATCGAGCAGATGATGATGCAGTTGTCCTTCTTGTCGCGCACCACCTCCATCTCGTATTCCTTCCAGCCGATCACGGATTCCTCGATGAGGAGCTCCTTGGTCGGGGAAGCGTCGAGGCCGCGCTCGCAGATGGTGACGAACTCTTCCATGTTGTAGGCGATGCCGCCGCCCGTGCCGCCCAGCGTGAACGAGGGGCGGATGATCGTCGGGAAGCCGACGCTCGACTGGACCTGCAGCGCCTCCTCGAGCGAATGCGCGAGCATGGAGCGCGGGCTCTCGAGGCCGATCTTGGTCATCGCGTTCTTGAACTTCTCGCGGTCCTCGGCCTTGTCGATCGCTTCCTTCTTGGCGCCGATCATCTCGACGTTGAACTTGTCGAGCACGCCTTCGCGCGCGAGGTCGAGCGCGCAATTCAGCGCCGTCTGGCCGCCCATCGTGGGTAGCAGCGCGTCGGGGCGCTCCTTCTCGATGATCGTGGCGACCATCTGCCAGGTGATGGGCTCGATGTACGTGACGTCGGCCATCTCCGGGTCCGTCATGATCGTGGCCGGATTGGAGTTGACCAGGATGACCTTGTAGCCCTCGTCGCGCAGCGCCTTGCAGGCCTGGGCGCCGGAATAGTCGAACTCGCAGCCCTGCCCGATGACGATCGGGCCGGCACCGATGATGAGGACGCTCTTGATGTCGGTGCGCTTCGGCATCTACTGGTTCTTTTCCATCATCGTGACGAACTTGTCGAAGAGATACGACATCTCGCGCGGCCCCGGGCTCGCCTCGGGGTGGCCCTGGAAGCTGAACGCGGGCTTGTCGGTGCGCTCGATGCCCTGCAGCGATCCGTCGAAGAGCGACTTGTGCGTGGTGCGCACGTTGGCGGGCAGCGTCTTCTCGTCCACCGCGAAGCCGTGGTTCTGGCTCGTGATGAAGACGCGCTTCGTGTCGAGGTCCTGCACCGGGTGGTTCGCGCCGTGGTGGCCGAACTTCATCTTGATCGTCTTGGCACCACTCGCCAGGCCCAGGAGCTGGTGGCCGAGGCAGATGCCGAAGGTGGGCGTGCCCGACTCGACGATCTCGCGGATGGCGGTGATCGCGTAGTCGCACGGTTCCGGGTCGCCGGGACCGTTGGAGAGGAAGACGCCGTCGGGCTTGAGCGCGAGGGCTTCCTTCGCGGTGGCCTGCGCGGGCAGCACCGTCACCTTGCAGCCGCGCTCGGCGAGGTTGCGCAGGATGTTGTGCTTCACGCCGTAGTCGAAGGCCACGACGTGGAACCGGGTGCTGCCGTCGGCCTTGTAGCCGGTGCCGAGCGCCCAGAGGCTGCCGTTCCAGTCATAGCCCTTCTCGCACGACACGACCTTCGCGAGATCCTGGCCGGCCATGTTCGGCGCCGCCTTGGCGAGCGCGAGCGCCTTCGCCTCGTCCACCTGGCCGCCCATGATGCAGCCGTTCTGCGCGCCCTTTTCGCGAAGGATGCGCGTGAGGCGGCGGGTGTCGATGCCCGCGATCGCCACGACCTTGTGGCGCTTGAGGTATTCGGGGAGGTCCTCCTGCTTCCGCCAGCTGGAGGCCTCGCGCGGGAGGTCGCGGATGATCAAGCCGGCCGCATAGACGCCGCGCGACTCGAAATCCTCGGGATTCGCGCCGACGTTGCCGATGTGGGGGTACGTGAGGGTGACGACCTGCCCGGCGTAGGAGGGATCCGTGAGGATTTCCTGGTAGCCGGTCATCGCGGTGTTGAAGACCACTTCGCCGGAGGTAACCCCGTCGGCGCCGACGGAAATTCCACGAAATACGCTCCCGTCGGCAAGGACCAGGACAGCGGGCGATTTCGGCGACACGTAGTGCTCCAGTGCGAAAACGATAGGCGCAAAAAAACGGGCGAGCTCTGTTAGTACTTGTCGAGGCTCATCCCGCTTTCATGAGTCCAAAATTATAGCAAAAAAAGGAGCGGCTAGGCGAGTCCCAGCACGTCGTCCATGCCGTGCAGGCCCGTGGACCTGGAGGCGAGGAATTGCGCGGCACGAAGCGCGCCCTGCGCATAGGTGGTGCGGCTGTTCGAACGGTGGGTGATCTCGATCCGCTCGCCCGGCCCGGCGAAATACACCGTGTGGTCGCCCACCACGTCGCCGCCGCGCGCGACCGAGAAACCGATGCTGCCGGCCTTGCGCTCGCCGGTCACGCCATGGCGCGCGAAGACGCCGTCGGCCTCGAGCGTCGTGCCGCGCGCCTGGGCCGCGACCTCGCCCAGCTTGAGGGCGGTGCCGGAAGGCGCGTCGACCTTGAGGCTGTGGTGCATCTCGAAGACATCGACGTCGTACGCGGGGCCCAGGGCGCGCGCCGCGAGCTCGACCAGCTTCAGCGTCACGTTCACGCCGATGCTCATGTTGGGCGCGAAGACGATGGCGATGTCCTTCGCGGCGGCGCGGATCTTCTCGATCTCGGCCGCCTTGAACCCGGTGGTGCCGATGACGATCTTCCGGCCGGCCGCGCGGCACGCTTCCAGGTGGACGAGCGTTCCCTCGGGGCGGGTGAAGTCGATGAGGACGTCGCTGGCCTTGAGCGCCGCGGCAATGTCCGATCCGATGGTCACGCCCTTTGCGCCCGCGGCGAGATCGCCCGCATCGCGGCCCACCCAGGGGCTGCCGGCGGCTTCGAGCGCCGCGCCGACGCGCACGCCTTCGGTGGCGGCGGCGGCTTCCAGCAGCGCGCGGCCCATGCGGCCTCCGGCGCCGGCGATCGCCAGCGCCAGGCTCACTTGCGTTCCTCGCCCTTGATCGCGACCGGGGCCGCGCCGTCGATGCGCGTGACCTTGTCGTCGGCGAAGTGGATGGTGATCTTGTTGCGCTCGATCTCCCGGCCCTTCTTCTCGTTGTAGAAGAAGTAGTCCCAACGATTGGCGTGGAAGGCATCCGCGAGCAGCGGCGTGCCGAGCGTCTGGCGGACTTCCGGCCGCGACATGCCCACCTTCACCTTGGCGAGCTGTTCGGCCACGACCACGTTGCCCTGCTGGATATCGATCTTGTGGACGCAGCCCGAGAGGACCGCGGCGGCGAGGCACAGCGTGGTGAACGTGAAGCGCATGGGTGGCGGACGGCGGGAATGAAGCGTGCATTATAGGGCTTCGAATCCCGGTATGATTTCCGGCACGCACTTCCAGCCGTCCTCCATGAGCGATCCCAAAGAACTTCGCAGCCAGGGCCTGAAGGTCACGGTCCCGCGCCTCAAGGTGCTGGACCTCTTCAAGCACAGCCCTGATCGCCACCTCACCGCCGAGGACGTCTACCGCAAGCTCCTCGACGAGCATTCCGACGTCGGCCTCGCCACCGTCTATCGCGTGCTCACGCAGTTCGAGCAGGCGGGCCTGCTCCAGCGCACCCACTTCGAGGGCGGCAAGGCCGTCTACGAGCTGAACGAGGGCACGCACCACGACCACATCGTGTGCCAGCAGTGCGGCCGCGTCGAGGAGTTCTACGATGCGGAGATCGAGAAGCGCCAGCTCAAAGTCGCGAAGGAGCGCGGCTTCACGATCCGCGAGCACCAGCTCCACATCTACGCGGACTGCATCAAGCCCAAGTGCCCGCACCGCCCGAAGGACTGAGCGCGCGATGAAGCCGACGTTGAAGGCCGGGCTCACCGGCACGTACCGCTACAAGGTGCCGCCCTCCAAGACGGTGCCCAACGTCTACCCCGAGGCGCCCGATTTCCAGCTGATGCCGCGCGTGCTCGCCACCGGCTACCTGGTCGCGCTGTGCGAGTGGGCCGCGATCGAGCTGATGAAGCCGCACCTGGACTGGCCGCGCGAGCAGAGCGTCGGCACGCACGTGAACCTCTCCCACACCGCCGCCACGCCCCCGGGCCTCACGATCGAGATCGTGGTCACGGTAAGCGAGGTGCAGGGCCGCATGGTGGGCTTCTCGATCCGCGCCAGCGACGGCATCGACCCGATCACCGAAGGCACGCACCAGCGCGTTGTCATCGACGCGGAACGCTTCAATGCGAAAGTCGCCGAGAAGGTGGCCGAGGCGGAGGGCGCGGGGTGAACGCGCGCGCGCTGCTCGCTCCGCTGCTGGTGCTCGCGCTGGCGTTGGCGGGCGTCGCGGCCGCGCAGAAGGAAGGCGCGCCCGCGGGCTCGCCGAAGGCCGCCGCGGCTTCCGGCGCCGAGCCGATTCCCGCCGCGGAGCTGCCCAAGGAAGCGCGCGAGACGATCGCGCGGATCCACAAGGGCGGACCGTATCCCTACGCGAAGGATCACGCGGTCTTCGGCAACCGCGAGGGCAAGCTCCCGAAGCAGAAGCACGGCTACTACCACGAGTACACTGTGAAGACACCCGGCGAGCGCACGCGAGGCGCACGCCGCATCGTGGCGGGACGTGGCGGCGAGCTGTACTACTCGCCCGACCACTACAACAGCTTCCGCCGCGTGAAGGACTAGCGGAGATCCCATGGCGAACGCGGCGCTCGAATCGTTGCTCGGGGAGGATCGCGGAGGCGTGTTCTTCCTCCCGGGGAACGTCGCGCCGAAAGCCGTGCAGCAGTCGGCCAAGGCCGCGGGCTTCGCCTTCTTCCACATCGAGGGCAAGAGCATCGAGCGCAAGGAGCAGCTCATGAACGCCGTCGCCACGGCGCTGCGGCTGCCCAAGCACTTCGGCGACAACTGGGATGCGCTCGAGGAATGCCTCGTCGACCTCGACTGGGCCGGCTCCGCGGGCGTGGTCATCTACTACGACCACATCGACGGCCTGCTCACCACGCATCCCGATCAATTCGAGACGCTGGTCGAGATCTGCCGCGACGCCGTCGCTTCGTGGAAGGAAGACGACACGGCGTTCGTCGTCCTCTTCTCCGGAGAGAAAGCGCCGAAGGGCGTCTCGAAACTCTCCTCGAAAGAGGAGTAACGGGTCAAAGGCAGAGGGGTGGGGAGGGGGTTGTCGAAACCTTCTGGAACCAGCCGGTGTCCAGACATCGTTTCGCCAACCCCCTCCCCACCCCTCTGCCTTTGACTCCGCTCTACTCCGAGCTCGCGATGAGCGTCGCGTTGCCGCCTGCGGCTGCCGTGTTGACGGTGAAGGTCCGCTCGGTGGCGAACCGGAAGAGGTAGTGCGGCCCACCGGCCTTCGGGCCGGTGCCCGAGAGGCCCTCGCCGCCGAAGGGCTGCACGCCCACCGTGGCGCCGATCATGTTGCGATTCACGTAGACGTTGCCCGCCTTCGCGCGGCGCCGCACGGCCTCGACCGTGTGCTCTATGCGGCTGTGGATGCCGAGCGTGAGGCCGTAGCCCTTCGCGTTGATCGCGTCGACGACCGCTTCCAGCTCGTCGGCCTTGAACGTGACCACGTGCAGGATCGGCCCGAACACCTCGCGGTCGATCGCATCGAGGTCGGCGATCGCATAGGCGCGCGGCGCGAAGAAGAAGCCCGTGAGCCCCTCCGGCAGCGGCGCCTTGCACACGAGGGTCTCCTGGCGGTCCATCTTGCGCGCGTGCGCTTCCAGCATCTCGAGCGCGTCCTGGTCGATCACCGGGCCGACGTCGTTCTCCAGCCGCGCGGGGTCGCCGACGCGTAGCAGCGCCGTCGCCCCCTCCAGCAGCTGCAGCACGCGCGGGGCGATGTCTTCCTGCAGGCACAGCACGCGCAGCGCCGAGCAACGCTGGCCCGAGCTGTTGAACGCCGAGGCGATCACGTCCGTGACCACCTGTTCGGGGAGCGCGCTCGAATCGACCAGCATGGCGTTCAGTCCGCCGGTCTCGGCGATGAACGGCACGATCGGGCCGTCACGAGCGGCGAGCGCCCGGTTGATGGCGCGCGCGGTGTCGGTGGAGCCGGTGAAGGCGACGCCCGCGGTCCTCACATCGGACACCAGGCCAGCCCCCACGGTCTCGCCGCGGCCGGGAATGAACGCCAGCGCATCGCCGGGCACCCCGGCCTCGAGCAGCAGCTCAATCGCGCGGAAGGCCACCAGCGGCGTCTGCTCCGCGGGCTTCGCGATCACCGCGTTGCCGGCCGCGTACGCCGCGACGACCTGGCCCACGAAGATCGCGAGCGGGAAATTCCACGGGCTCACGCAGACGAACGGACCGCGCCCCGCGAGGTAGAGATCGTTGGACTCGCCGGTCGGGCCGCGCAGCGATTCCGGCTCGCCGAAGTGCCGCCGCGCGAGCATCGCGTAGTAGCGGCAGAAATCGGCCGCCTCGCGCACTTCGCCCAGCGCATCGGGCAGCGTCTTGCCGGCTTCGCGCGCGAGCAGCGCGATCAGCTCCACGCGATGGGCTTCGAGGAGATCGGCCCCGCGCTCGAGCGCGGCCGCGCGTTCTTCGGCCGGCGGGATCACGGCCGCCACCGCGCGAGCGAGCGCCGCATCGACCGTCTTCGCGTCACCCTCCTCCACGCGCCCCAGCACGCGGCCCGTCGAAGGATCGCGCACGTCGAGAAGCACGCCCGGCTGTGCCTTGCCGCCGATCAACGGCGATGCACGGCGATCGGTGCGCGCGAGCTCGGGCTCGAGCGCGGCGAGGAACGGAATGGACACAGCCTCGTCGGCGAAGACGAAGCCCGCGGAGTTGCGCCGGTCGCCATACAGGTCCGCGGGCAACGGGATCTTGGGATTGGCCGGCGTCGCGTTCGCCATGGCCACTTTCACGGGATCGGCCACGACGCTGTCCACCGGCACCGCGGCATCCGCGATGCGGTTCACGAACGACGTGTTGGCGCCGTTCTCGAGCAGGCGCCGCACGAGATACGGCAGCAGGTCCTCGTGGCTGCCGACCGGCGCATAGACGCGGCACGCGTGGCCGAGGCGCGTGACCTCGCCGTAGAGCTCGTCGCCCATGCCGTGCAGGCGCTGGAACTCGAATGCCTGGCCCGGCTTCGCGCGCTCGAGGATGGTGGCGACGGTGTGCGCGTTGTGCGTGGCGAACTGGCCGTAGAACGCCTCGGGCGCGGCCAGCATCTTCGCGGCGCATGCGAGGTACGAGACATCGGTGTTGGACTTGCGCGTGTACACCGGATACCCCGTGAGCCCCTGCGTCTGCGCGCGCTTCACTTCGGAATCCCAGTAGGCGCCCTTCACGAGGCGGACCATGATGCGCCGCCCGCCACGGCGCGCGACCTCGGCCAGCCAGTCGACCACGAACGGCGCGCGCTTCTGGTAGGCCTGCACCGCGAGGCCGAAGCCCTCCCAGCCCGCGAGCGCCGGCGAGGAGAACACGCGCTCGAAGATGTCCAGCGAGAGGTCGAGGCGGTCGGCCTCTTCCGCATCCAGCGTGACGCCGATGTCGCCTCGGCGCGCGCGCTCGGCGAGCGACCGCACGCGCGGCGTGAGCTCCTCGAGAACGCGCTCGCGCTGCGCGAATTCATATCTTGGGTGAAGTGCGGAGAGCTTGATCGAGATGCCCGGCTTCTCGAACACCGTCCGGCTTCCCGCCATGCGCGCCGCGGCGGACGAGATCGCGTCGATCGCGTCCTCGTAGGCCTTGAAGTAGCGCTGCGCGTCGGCTTCCGTGAAGGCCGCCTCGCCGAGCATGTCGTAGGAGTGCCGGTAGCTCGCCTGCTCCGCGGTCTGCGCGCGCGCGAGCGCGTCCTCGATCGTCCTGCCCATCACGAACTGCTCGGCCATGAGCTTCATCGCCTGGCGAAGCGCGAGGCGAACCACGGGTTCTCCGGCCTTCGCCGCGAGCGACGCGACCCAGCGGCCGATGCCGCTCGTGTCCACTTCGTCCACGGCCACCAGCTTCCCGGTGAGCATCATTCCCCAGGTGCCGGCATTCACCAGCATCGAGTGGCTCTTGCCGAAGTGGCGGTCCCATTCGCCTTGCGAGAATTTGTCGCGGATCAGCTTGTCCGCGGTGGCGGCGTCGGGAATGCGCAGCAGCGCTTCGGCCACGCACATGAGCAATACGCCCTCGCGGGACGAGAGGTCATATTCCTGCAGGAAGGACTGCATGCCCGCCGAGGCTCGCTGCTTCGCGCGCACCGTCTCGACCAGCGAGCGGGCGCGCTCGGTTACGCGGGCATCGGCTGCCGGCTCGAGCCGCGCCGTGGCGAGGAGCTCGCCGAGCGCTTCGGGTTCATCGCGGAGGTAGTGCGCGCGGATCTGCGCGCGCAGCGGCGATTCGGAGATATCCATGGCGGGGACGGTTGCGGGAAGGGCGCCATTCTAGCGCCCCCACCCGCCCCGCGCCGCGGCGTTCAGCCGGTGGCGGCCCCGGCCTGCGGGGGCTCGTCCGCCTGCTGCGCGGCGATCTGCTTGCGGACGTCGTCCATGTCCAGCGCCTTCGCCTTGGCGATCACCTGCTCCAGCGCGCCCTCGGGCAGCGCCCCGGGCTGCGAGAAGATGATGATGTTGTCGCGGAAGACCATGAGCGTCGGGATCGAACGGATCTGGAAATGACCCGCGATCTCCTGCTCGTCCTCCGTGTTCACTTTGGCGAACACGACGTCGGGGTGCCTCTCCGACACGCGCTCGAAGGTGGGCGCGAAGGCGCGGCACGGGCCGCACCAGGGGGCCCAATAGTCCACGATCACGGTAGGACTCCCCGTGACGACCTGCTCGAAGTTTTCCTTCGTGAGTTCCTGGACAGCCATGGTCATTGCTCCAAAAGCGAGCGCAACATCCACGCGGTTTTCTCGTGGATTTGCAATCTCTGGGTCAGTAGGTCGGCAGTCGGCTCATCGCCTGCTTTTTCGACCGCGGGAAAGATCTTTCGTGCCGTGCGCGCGACGGCTTCATGGCCCTGGACCAGTAGGCGGACCATCTCCTTCGCCTCGGGAACGCCGGCCGTCTCCTTGATCGAGGAGAGCTTGGCGAACTGCGAGTAGGTGGCCGGGGCATCGTGGCCGAGGGCGCGGATGCGCTCGGCGATGGCGTCCAGCGCCAGCCACAGCTCGTTGTACTGGGCCTCGAACATGAGGTGCAGCGTCTGGAACATCGGGCCGCGCACGTTCCAGTGGAAGTTGTGGGTCTTGAGATACAGCGTGGCGTTGTCGGCCAGCAGGCGCGACAGGCCCTCGGCGATCTTCGCGCGGTCGGAGGCGCTGATGCCGATGTCCATCGCCGGCGCGGCGGATTTCCTGGCCATGGTCACTCCTTTTCTTTTTCCAGTGTCGGTCCGTCGAATATGGGGGCGGAAACCTTGCCGCGCCAATGAATTATTCCAATGGGGCCGATTGGTCAGGCTTTCAACTTGAGGGTCGTTTCGACGAGCGATTTCGCGAACGCCGCGACGCTCTTCGCGACCTTCGGATCGCGCAGCTCCCCCTGCTCGTCGAACGCCTCGTCGGCGTGGGGCAGCGGCACCTGTTGCGGGATCACCGTCACGGTGAGCTTCGTGAGGATGATGCGCAGGTGGGGCAGGCACTGGTAGAGCGTGCCCCAGGGCCCCGGCGTCGCACCCGCGAGCCCGGCCACCTTGCCTCGATAGGGTGCTATGCCGGAGTTGGTCCCGTGGCCGTCGCCCGTACCGCGCGAAAGCCAGTCGATCGTGTTCTTCAGCACGGCCGGCACGGAACCGTTGTTCTCGGGCGAGACGATCAGCAGCGCGTCGTGCGCGAGGAAGAGCTCCCGCAGCTTGAGCGCATTGGGCGGCAAGCCTTCCGCATCCTCGAGGTCGCCGTGGTAGATCGGCATCGGGAAGTCGTCGAGGTCGATCAACGTGACCTCGCCGCCCGCCTCTCGCGCCGCGCGCGCCGCCACCCGGACCAGCTTCTTGTTCAACGAGTCGCGCCGCGCGCTTCCGGCGAATGCGAGGATCTTGGCTGCCATCAGGTCTCCGAGAGTTGGCCCATGCGTCCCGTATGGTAGGCAATTTCCGCGGCACGAACCTGCTCGACGCTGTTCATCACGAACGGCCCGTGGAAGACGAGCGGTCCCTCGGCCGGCGCACCGCCCAGCAATAGCACCTCGAGCTTCGCCGACGCGGAAGCGTTCGCAATGCGGATGCGCTCCTCCGATCCGTCGAAGATCGCGATGCGTCCCGTGACGGCCGATTCCTCGCCCGTATCGCCGAGATCCGCTTCGCCTTCGATGACATACGCCGCCGCCTCGAACGACGAGGGAATCGCGGCTTCGAACGCGGCGCCCGGCTCGAGCGACACGTGCCAGAGGAAGAGCGGCATCTGCGTCTCGGCCGGCCCCGCCGTCCCGGCGAAGTCGCCGCCGATCACGCGCACCGTGCCCCCGGCGATCGCCACGGCCGGAATGGATTCGGCGGCGATGCGCTGGTAACGCGGCGGCATGAGCTTCTTCGCGCGCGGCAGCGACGTCCAGAGCTGGATGCCGTGCATCGTGAGTTCGTCGTCGTTCTCCGCCAGCGGGCGCTCGGCGTGCACGATGCCGCGCCCCGAGGTCATCCACTGCGCGCCACCCTTGCCCACGACGCCGAGGTGCCCGGCCGAATCGCGGTGCTGCATGCGGCCCGACATGAGGTACGTCACGGTCTCGATGCCCGCATGCGGATGGGCGCCGACGCCGTCCTCGCCCGGCTTCACGCGGAAGGGGCCGAAGTGGTCGAGGAACACCCAGGGGCCGACGGAGTGGCGGTCGCGAAGCGGCAACGCCCGGCGCACCGTGAACGTCCCCACCGGGGCGACTTGCGAGGCCGCGACCTGAGCGACCTCGCGGCCTTTCACGACTTCACGCAGGATGGCATTCATGATTTGTCCAGGCTGTAGCGACCGGGGCCATGCGCGAACACCATCAGCATGCCGCCCATGATCGCGAGGTTCTTGAGGAAGTTGATCTGCTGCGTCGCGGCTTCCTTGGGATCGATCCCCCAGAAGGCGTGGAAGACCAGCGTGGTCGGGATCAGGAACAGGAAGATCGCGAGCGCGGCCCAGCGCGCCTTGAGCCCGATGGCGAGCAGCAGGCCGCCGCCCAGCTCGACCGCGATCGCGGCCGGCAGCAGCAGGTTCACCATCGGCATGCCCTTCGAGGCCATGTAGCCGGCGGTGCCCTCGTAACCGGTGATCTTGCCGAAGCCGGAGAGCATGAAGATCGCGCCGAGCAGGATGCGGCCGGCGAGGACGGCGGTGTTGGACACGTTCGCATTCATGGTTTTCCTTTTATTTGTTGAGATCGAAAAGAAGGACTTCGGCGTCGCGGCCCTTCGAGATGCGGACCGCGGCTTCGCCGGTGAGCTTCATCGCGTCGCCGCCCACGAGCGCCTGGCCGTTCACCTCGACCGCGCCGCGGATCACGTGCACGTAGGTGAGCCGACCGGGCTTCTGCGTGAACTCGACGCTCTCCGCGCCGTCCACCAGCGCGGCGTAGAGGTTGGCATCCTGGTGAACCGTGACCGAGCCTTCACGGCCATCCGGCGAAGCGATGAGGCGCAGCGTCCCGCGCTTGGCGGCTTCGTCGAAGCGCTTCTCTTCATACGAGGGCTTGTCGCCGCGCGAGCTGGGCTCGATCCAGATCTGGAGGAAGTGGACGGGCTTGTCGCTCGAGCCGTTGAATTCGCTGTGGTGCACGCCGGTGCCCGCGCTCATGCGCTGCACGTCGCCCGGGCGGATGACGGAGCCGTTGCCCATCGAGTCCTTGTGGGCGAGCTCGCCGTCCAACACGTAGCTGATGATTTCCATGTCGCGGTGGCCGTGCGTGCCGAAGCCCTTGCCGGCCTGGACCCGGTCCTCGTTGATCACGCGAAGCGGCCCGAACCCCATGTGCTCCGGGTCGTAGTAGTCGGCGAAGGAGAAGCTGTGGAAGGAGTCGAGCCAGCCATGTTGGGCGTGGCCGCGTTCCTGGCCTTTGCGGAGCTCGTTCATGTTCAGTTTCCTTGTCCTAGGTTTGCCTGCGATGTAGCCATGTTGGGCTTCACAAGCCCGGTTTAAAAGCGAATAATTGCGACAGACTCGTTCGATTAATCTGAATGAAACTGTCCCTCGACTCCTTGCAGGTGCTCGACGCCATCGACCGCCGCGGCTCGTTCGCCGCGGCGGCGGAGGAGCTCCATCGCGTGCCGTCAGCGATCACTTACTCCATCCAGCAGTTGGAGGAGGGGCTGGACGTCCTGCTCTTCGACCGGCGCGGCCACCGGGCCAAGCTGACCGAGGCCGGAAAGGAGCTTTTGAACGAGGGCCGGCACCTGCTGCGCTCCGCCGCGGACCTCGAATGCCGGGTCCAGCAGGTGGCGAGGGGCTGGGAATCGGAGCTGCGCATCGCGGTCGACACCATGGTGGGAATGGACAAGCTCTTCGGCGTCGTCGCGGAGTTCTACGGGGAGAACCCGGGCACGCGCCTGCGCTTCGGTCATGAGGTCCTGGGCGGCACGTGGGATGCGCTTGCTTCGGGGCGCGCCGACCTCGCCATCGGCGCCATCGGCGACGGCCCGCCCGGCGGCGGCTTCGCGAGCCGTCCGCTCGGCCGCCTCACGCTGGCGCTCGCCGCCGCACCCTTCCATGCCGTGACGCGCGAGCCGCAGCCGCTCACGTCCACGGTGCTCACGGGCTACCGCGCGGTGAGCATCGCCGACAGCTCGCGCCTGCTGCCCCCGCGCACCGTGGGCCTGCTCTCCGGGCAGGACGTGCTCACGGTGCCCACGCTCGAAGCGAAGGTCTCCGCGCTCGTGGCCGGGCTCGGCGTCGGCCGCATCCCGAAGTGGATCGCCGAGCGCGAGGCGTATGCCGGGCGGCTCCGCATCCTCGAAGTGGAGACCGGGCCCGTCGAAGGCGAGCTTCTCTACTCATGGCATCCCGACCGCGCGGGCAAGGCGCTCAAGTGGTTCGTGAAGCGTCTCGAAGATCCCCTCGTGGCGGCCACCCTCCTTTCATGAACTATCGAGGCCGTTTCGCGCCGTCACCCTCCGGGCCGCTGCACTTCGGCTCGCTGGTCGCCGCGCTCGCGAGCTGGCTCGACGCGCGCGCTGCGGGCGGCGAATGGCTCGTTCGCATGGAAGACGTCGACACGCCCCGCACCGTGACCGGTGCCGAGGACGCGATCCTTCGCGCGCTCGAAGCCTTCGGCCTGCATTGGGATGGACCCGTGGTCCGCCAGAGCGAGCGCACGGCGCTCTACGGCGCCGCGCTGGAACGCCTGCGCGAACGCGGGCTCGTCTACCGATGCAAGTGCTCGCGCAAGGAGATCGCCGACTCCGCCATGGCGAGCGTCGAAGGCATCGAGGGCGTCGTCTATCCCGGGACGTGCCGCCACCGAGCGCTCGGCCTCGACGTCGACGGCGCCGACCGCATCCTCTCCGCCGGCGAGGCGATCGCGTTCACCGACCGCGCGCAAGGGCCGGTGTCGCAACGGATCGCGCAGGACGTCGGTGATTTCGTGCTCAAGCGCCGCGACGGATTGTTTGCCTACCAATTGGCGGTCGTCGTCGACGATGCTGACCAGGGCATCACCGACATCGTGCGCGGCGCCGACCTCCTGTTGTCCACGCCGCGCCAGGTCTTCCTGCAACGCGTGCTCGGATACCCCACGCCCCGCTACCTGCACATTCCCGTGGCGACCCGCGACGGCCAGAAGCTCTCGAAGCAGAACCGCGCGCCCGCGCTGGATGCGAAAGCGGCCACGCGGCTCCTCGGCCAGGGCCTCGCCTTCCTCGGCCAGCCGGTTCCGCGGTCCGGCGACCCGCGCGAGCTGCTCGCCGCGGCAACGCGAGATTGGGACCCGGCGCGAATACCGGGAACCCCGGCGGCCGAAATCCACAATATGTGACAAGGGGGTTCCCGCGGTGGAGCCTATAATCGCGGCATCCAAAGGCGGTCACGCGAATCCGCCACGGCCCGCCCCGGCATCCAACGGGGCAGAGCGAGCCCACCATCCCCGAGCCCGCGCGCCGTCCACGAGAGATACCCCATGCTCTTCAAGAAAAAGTACGTCATCGCCGCCCTCGCCCTCCTCGTCGCCGCCGGTGTCGGCACGGCCCTCGCGCTGAGCCAGACCGGAGCGAAGAAGGACGCCAAGAAGAACGAGGAGAAGGTGTTCGAGTTCGCCGCCGGCGATCTCGCCGAGATGCAGCGCGTGCCGCTCGGACGCCAGATCCCGGTCTCGGGCTCGGTGAAGCCGCTGCTGCAGGCGACGGTCCGCTCCAAGGTCCCCGCCGAGGTCGCGAAGATCCACGTGCAGGAAGGCCAGCGCGTCGACGCGGGCACGGCGCTCGTCACGCTCGACACCGCCGACCTCAAGGCGCGCTACGACGCGCAGGCCGCGACGGTCGCCGAGGCGAAGGCGCGGCTCGACCTCGCCCGCAAGAACCTCGCGAACAACAAGCAGCTGCTCGAGAAGACCTTCATCTCGCAGAACGCGTACGACACGGTGAGCAACACGGTGCTGGTTGCCGAGGCCATCCTGCTCTCCGCGGAGGCGCAGGCCACGATCGCGCAGCGCGCGCTGAACGACGCGTCGATCCGCGCGCCCTTCAACGGCGTGGTGGCCAAGCGCTGGGTGAACGTGGGCGACAAGGTCACCGCCGACATGCCCGTGGCCTACGTCGTCGATCTCGGCCGCATGGAGCTCGAAGCCGCGGTGCCGGTGGGCGAGATCCCCTTCGTGCACGTGGGCCAGGAGATCCTGTTCACCGTCGACGGCTTCCCTACCCGCAAGTTCAGCGGCAAGGTCGAGCGCGTGAACCCCTCGGCGGAGGCGGGCTCGCGCACGATCATGGTGTTCGTGACGCTTCCGAACGCCGACTCCTCGCTGAAGGGCGGCATGTTCGCCAACGGCATCCTCGCCACCGGAGCCGGCACGGACGTGAACGTGATCCCGATCACCGCCATCCTCGAGGAAGGCGGCCAGACGTTCGTGCACGTCGTGAAGGGCGGCAAGATCGAGCGCCGCTCCGTCGTCACGGGGCCGCGCAGCGTCGAGCGCGGCGTGATCGTCGTGAAGGAAGGCCTCGAACCCAACGTGCCCGTGGTGATCGTGAAGGCCGACGGCATCAAGGCCGGGGCGACCGCCATCGTCAAAGGCGCTGCCGGCGCCCCGCCCGCGGCCGCAGCCGCCCCGAAGGCGTCCTGACCATGTGGTTCACGCGCGTCTCGATCAACAACCCGGTCTTCGCGACCATGGTGATGGCCGCGATCATGGTGCTCGGCCTCTTCTCCTACCAGCGCCTGTCGATCGAGCAGATGCCCGACGTGAGCATTCCCGTTGCGGTGGTGCGCACGCCTTACCCCGGTGCGTCGGCCGAGGCGGTCGAGCAGGAAGTCACGCGCCGCATCGAAGAGGCGGTGAACACCGTCTCCGGCATTCGTACCATCCGCTCCGGCTCGCAGCTCGGCTTCTCGTGGGTCGTGGCCGAGTTCGAGCTCGACGTCGACATCAAGACCGCCATCCAGGACGTGCGCGACAAGGTCGCCGAGGCACGCCGCACGTTCAACCGCGACGTGGGCGAGCCCACGGTCTCGCGCGCGGACAACGACAACGACCAGCCCGTGGTCTACCTCACGATGCAGTCCGACGTGAGGAGCCTGCGCGAAGTCTCCGACCTCGCCGAGGATCTCGTCGCCAAGCGCCTGCAGGGCGCCCCGGGCGTGGGCAACGTCGAGGTGAACGGCTCGGTGCAGCGCGAGCTCGCGATCCGCCTGAAGCCCGAAATGATGGCCGCCTACGGCGTGGGCATCGACCAGATCATCGCCGCCGTGCGCGTGGAGAACCAGGACGCGCCCGCCGGCTCGCTCATCTCCGACAAGATGGAGCGCGTGGTGCGCGTGCAGGGCAAGATCAAGAGCCCGCAGGAATTCGAGCGCATCATCGTCGCGCGCCGCGGCACCGGGGCCAATACCACCGCGGTCACGCTGGGCCAGCTCGCCGACGTGCGCGACACCCAGCGCGAGGAGAACTCGCTCGCCACGATGGACGGCAAGCGCGCGATCTCCATCCAGATCCGCAAGACCCGCGGCGCCAACACCATCGAGATGGCCGCCGCGATCCGCAAGCAGATCGAATCGCTCAAGAAGACGCTCCCCGCCGACGTGAAGCTCGAGGTGAGCTTCGACCGGTCGGAGTTCATCCGCGATTCGGTGGACAACGTGAAGCACACGATCATCGAGGGCGCGCTGCTCACGGTGCTGATCGTCTTCCTGTTCCTGCACTCGTGGCGCTCGACGGTGATCACCGGCCTCACGCTGCCGATCTCCGTGTTCGCGACCTTCATCGCGATGAACGCGTTCGGCTTCACCATCAACTTCATCACGCTGCTGGCGCTGTCGCTGTCCATCGGCGTGCTGATCGACGATGCGATCGTGGTGCGCGAGAACATCGTGCGGCACCTGAAGATGGGCAAGACCCACCGCCAGGCCGCGCTCGAAGCCACGCAGGAGATCGGCCTCGCGGTGATGGCCACCACGTTCACCATCGTGGCCGTGTTCGTGCCCGTGGCGTTCATGGGCGGGATCATCGGGAAGTTCTTCTACCAGTTCGGCATCACGGTGGTCGTGGCCGTGATGGTGTCGCTCTTCGTGTCCTTCACGCTCGACCCGATGCTCTCGTCGGTGTGGAAGGACCCGCCCTCGGCCTGGATGCAGCGTGGCCCGCTCGGCTGGGTGCTGCGCCAGCAGGACCGCTTCATGGACTGGCTGCACGCGAAGTACGACGCGATCCTGCGCTGGGCCTTCAAGACCGACTACCGGAAGCTCTGGATTCCCACCTACTCGTTCCACGAGAAGCGCTTCCGCCGCGCGACCATCCGCAACCGCGGCATCGTGCTGTGGATGGCGCTGCTCACGCTGGCCGCCGCGTTCGGCCTGCTGGCCGCCGGCCTGGTGAAGAGCGAGTTCGTGCCGCAGACCGACGAGGGCTGGACCAGCCTTCGTATCCAGACCCCGGTGGGCTCCTCGCTCGCCTACACCACGTCCAAGGCCGAGCAGGTAGAAGCGGCGCTCAAGGACTATCCCGAGATCAAGCGCCTGTCGAAGAGCGTGTGGCGCAACTCCGCGTGGTTCGAGATCCAGCTCGTGGACAAGAAGAAGCGCTCGAAGAGCCAGAAGCAGATGGACGACGAGTTCCGCAATCGTCTCAAGCGCATCGCCGGCCTCGAGGTGAACATCGGCTGGAACCGCCCGATCCGCATCTTCGCGCAGGGCTCCGACATCAAGGAGCTCGACCGCATCTCGCAGGAGGTGATCGCGAAGATCAAGGAAGTGAAGGGCACGGTGGACGTGGAGAGCAGCTTCAAGCCCACCAGCCCGGCGCTCGACATCGTCGTGAACCGCGAGCTCGCGAGCGACATGGGTGTGTCGATGCAGCAGATCGGCCTCACCACGCGGGCGCTGCTCGCCGGGGAGCTCGCCGGCCAGTGGGAAGGCCCGGACGGCGAGAACCACCAGATCCTGATTCGCCTGCCGCGCGACGAGCGTACCGGCATCGCGGACCTGGACAAGATCTACGTCGCCTCCTACTCGTTCAACGCCGACGCCACGCCGCGCATGGTGCCGCTGCGCCAGATCGCGGAGTTCAGGCCGTCGCTTTCCGAGCGCACGATCGAGCGCCGGAACCTGCAGCGCCAGATCCAGATCTGGGGCGGTGTCGGCAGTGGTGCCACCTCGGGCGAGGTGCTGGCCGAGGTGCGCAAGATCACCTCGTCGACCGCCCTGCCGCCGGGCTACCGCTTCGACTACGGCGGCGACGGCGAGATGATGCAGGAGTCGGGCAAGTACGCCGTCATCGCGCTCGGCATCGCGGTGATCTTCATCTACCTCGTGCTCGCCTCGCAGTTCGGCAGCTTCCTGCAGCCGCTCGCCATCATGGCCTCGCTGCCGCTGTCGCTGATCGGCGTGTTCCTCGCGCTGATGATCTTCAAGAGCACGCTCAATATCTTCTCGGTGATCGGCTTCATCATGCTGATGGGCCTCGTCACCAAGAACGCCATCCTGCTGGTGGACTTCACGAACCAGGGCATCCGGGAAGGCAAGGATCGCTACACCGCCATCCTCGACGCGGGCCAGGTGCGGCTGCGGCCCATCCTCATGACCACGGCGGCGATGGTCTTCGGCATGCTGCCGCTGGCGCTGGCCCTCGGGGCCGGATCCGAGCAGCAGTCGCCGATGGCGCACGCGGTGATCGGCGGCATCATCACCTCGACGGCGCTGACGCTCGTGGTGGTGCCCGTGCTCTTCACGTACTTCGACACGCTGGGCCGCAAGGCCACGCAGTGGATCACGAAGGGCGAGACGGTCGATTCGCACCGGGCGCCGACGGCCGCGCTGCCCGCGGAGGGCGACGACTGACGGACCTGCTGCAACGCTCGTTCGGCCTCTCCGGTACCGCCACTCCCCAGGAGCTCAAGGCGCGCTATCGCTCGCTCGCGCAGCGCTGCGCGCAGCCCGGGGCGCCGCCCGACGAGATCGAACGGCTGCGGGTCGCGAGCGTGGCACTCGCCCAGGAGCTGGTGTTCATCGGCTTCGACCGCATGCAGGTCGAGCAAGCGCTGGTCGACGAAGGCTGCCCGCCGTCCGTGGCAGCCGAGGGCGCCGCGGCCATCGCCGGCGCCGTCTCGCGGCGCGTGAAGTCTCCCCTGGAGCGTGAGTTCGTCTCGCCGGTGGACGCCGCCTATGCGCGCCTCGCCGACCGGACCGTGGCGGCCGAATCGGCGCGCAACCTGACGCCCTCCAGCTACGGGCTCGGCTTCATCATCAAGCTCGCCGTCGCGTTCCTGGTCGTCATGGGGGCGCTCGTCACGTCGCTCGACTTCTTCCCGCGCGTCCTGCGGCCCGCGAAGGTCGAACCCGCACCGGTGCAGATCCAGCTGCTGCCCGCGGAGAACCCCAAGAAATAGGCAAATAAATGGGGTCAGACCCCATTTATTTCAGAAGCCGATCGCGCAGCCGTCCTTGCGGTGGTCGGACGCGGCGAGGTAGCCGTCCTCGAGACGGTGGATGAGCTGCGCACCGCCGAAGCCGAACATCGGCACCTCGGGCGGCACGATCTTGTGGCCGCGGCGCACCAGCTCCTCGGTCACGGTCGCGGGCATCCGGTCCTCGACGCAGATCGTGTAGTCGGGATTCACGATCCAGCGCGGCGCATCGGTGCAGGCCTGCGGGTTCTGGTGGTAGTCGACGAGGCGCACGACCATCTGCAGGTGGCCCTGCGGCTGCATCATGCCGCCCATCACGCCGAAGGACATGACCGGAACGCCGTCGCGCGTGAGGAAGCCGGGGATGATCGTGTGGTACGGGCGCTTCCGCGGGCCAACCTCGTTCGCATGGCCGGCCACGAGCTTGAAGCCCGCGCCGCGGTTCTGAAGGCTGATGCCGGTGCCGGGCACCACGACGCCCGAGCCGAAGCCCATGTAGTTGGACTGGATCAGCGAGACCATCATTCCGCTCTCGTCCGCGGTGGTGAGGTAGACCGTGCCGCCGTCCTTCGGGATGCCGGACTTCGGATGCGATGCGCGCTTCATGTCGATCAGCTTCGCGCGCTGGGCGAGGTAGCCGGCGTCCAGCAGCTCCTCGACCGTCGTCTGCATCGTCGACGGATCGGACACGTGCTTCCACGCATCCGCGAAGCCGAGCTTCATGGCCTCGATCTGCAGGTGGATGCTGTCGGCGGAATCGGCCGGGTGCGAGGAGACGTCGAAGCCGGAGAGGATGCCGAGCGCGGTGAGCGAGGCGATGCCGTGGCCGTTGGGCGGGATCTGGTGCAGGCGATAGCCGCGGTAGTCGATGGAGATCGTGTCCACCCAGTCGTTCTTGTGGGCGGCGAGATCCTCGGCGGTCATCGCGCCGTCGTCGGAGGCGCTGGCGAGGGCGATGCGCTCGGCGAGCGGGCCGCGGTAGAAGCTCTCGCCGCGCGTGGCGGCGATTTCCTCGAGTGTGTCGGCCTGTTGCGGGCAGTAGAAGCGCTCGCCCGCGTAGGGCGCGCGATCCTTCGGCAGGAAGGTCCAGGAGAACTCGGAGAAGTCCTTGAAGTTCGGCGCCTGGCGCGCCCACGACAGCGCCGTGATCGGCGAGACCATGTAGCTCTCGCGCGCGTACTTGATCGCGAACTCGAAGAGCTGCGCGAAGGGAAGCTTGCCGAACTTGGCGGAGAGGTCGGCCCAGGCGGCCACGCAGCCCGGAACCGTCACCGCGTCCCAGCCGTGGATCGGCATGGCCGTCTTGCCCTTGAAGCGCTCGGGCGTCCAGCCGGCGGGCGAGCGGCCCGAGGCGTTGAGCCCATGCAGCTTCTTCCCGTCCCACAGGATGGCGAAGAGGTCCGAGCCGATGCCGTTGCTGGTGGGCTCGACCACCGTGAGCGTGATGGCGGCGGCGAGCGCGGCATCCACGGCGTTGCCGCCGCGGTGGAGCATCTGCAGGCCGGCCTGCGCGGCGAGCGGCTGCGAGGTGGCGACGACGTTCTTCGCCAGCACCGGCATGCGCTGCGAGGTATACGGGAAATCCCAGGTGAACATGCGGCGTCTTTTCGTTCTATTCGGGTTTGACGTTGGCGTCGTGGATCACCTTCGACCACTTCGCCGATTCGCTCGCGATCACCTTCACGAAATCCTGCTGCGTCCCGCCGGTGATGTCGAAGCCCAGCTGGCGGAAGCGCTCCTTGATCGCGGGATCCCCGAGGATCTTGTTCATCTCGGTGTTCACGCGGTCGACGACGGCCTTGGGCGTGCCCGCGGGCGCGAAGATGCCGAAGTAGTTCCAGGAGTCGAAGCCCTTGAGGCCCGACTCGTCGATCGTGGGGAGGTTGGGCACGAGATCGGAACGCTGCAGCGACGAGATGCCCAGCGCGTTCAGGCGCCCGCTGTCCAGGTGCGGCTTCGCGGTCATCACGCTGTCGAAGAGGATCGAGACCGTGCCCTGCGCGAGGTCGGGGATGGAGAGCTGCGTCCCCTTGTACGGCACGTGCGTGAGCTTGATGCCGGCCTGCGCGGAGAACATCTCCGCCGTCAGGTGCGCGACGCTGCCGATGCCGCTGGTGGAATAGTTGTACTTGCCCGGATCCTTCTTCGCGAGCTCGATGAACTCGCGCACGTTCCTCGCCGGGATCTTCGGCGAGATGAGCATGATGTTCGTGGCGTAGCCGACGTACACGACCGGGACGAAGTCCTTCACCGGATCGTAGGGCAGCTTCTGCAGGTAGGGGCCGACCGAGTGCGTGCTGCCCGTGGCCATCAGCAGCGTGTAGCCGTCATTGGGGCTCTTCGCCGCGAGGTCCGAGCCGATCGTGCCGCCGGCGCCGGGCTTGTTGTCGACGACGACCGCCTGCCCCAGGGCGGTGCTGAGCTTGTCCGAGAGCGAGCGCGTGAGCACGTCGGTCGGGCCGCCCGCCGGGAACGGCACGATCATCTTGATGGGCTTGGTGGGCCACGCCTGGGCGTGGGCGGCGGATGCGGCGAGCGCAAGCGCGAGGCTCGCGGCGATTCGGACGAGCATGGGGCGTTCCGGATGTGCGGGGTTGCCCCAATGGTAGCATCGGCCAAAAGCACACCCATGGCCCAAGAGATATCAGCCCTTGTGTTCGACGCGTACGGCACGCTCTTCGACGTGCACTCCGTCACGCGCCTCGCCGACACGCTCTTTCCCGGGCGTGGCGCCGCGCTCTCGGCAGCCTGGCGGACCAAGCAGCTCGAGTACACGTGGCTGCGCTCGCTCATGGACCGCTACGAGGATTTCAACCGCGTGACCGCGGCCAGCCTCGACTGGTCGCTCGAGCACCTGGGCCTCGAGGCGGACGAGGCGGCGCGGCGCGCGCTGGTCGCGGAATACCGGACGCTGGCGGTGTTTCCCGAAGTGCCCGCGGCGCTCGATGCGATGGCGCGGCAACGCCCGCTCGCGATCCTCTCCAACGGGCATCCCGAGATGCTCGAGGCCGTCGTCGAGCACAACAAGCTGAGGAACCTCTTCCGCGGCGGCGTGCTCTCGGTGCACGCGGCCAAGGTCTTCAAGCCGCACCCGAGCGTCTACGCGCTCGCCGAGAATCGCCTCGGCGTGCCGCGCTCGCTCACGGGCTTCGTGTCGTCCAACGGGTGGGATGCGGCGGGCGCGCGAACCTTCGGCTTCCAGGTCTTCTGGGTGAATCGCGGGAAGGCGCCGGTGGAGCGGCTGGGCGTGCGGCCCGATGCCGTGATCTCGAATCTCTCCGAACTTGCCGAGCTCCTGAAGCAATAGGCGCAAAAGAAAGGGGTCAGACCCTTTTATTCGCGAAAAGCACGCGAATAAAAGGGTCTGACCCCTGGATTCTCTCTACTCCTGGAAAGCTTCTTCGCGCTTCTTGGAGATCGACGGCGCCATCACGATCAGCAGCAGCGCGGCGGAGAGGATCAGCAGCACGAGGCTGATCGGGCGTTCGTAGAACACGTCGATCTTGCCTCGCGAGAGCAGCAGCGCTCTTCGCAAGTTCTCCTCCATCATCGGTCCCAGCACGAAGCCCAGCAGCAACGGGGCTGGCTCGGTGTCGAGCTTGATGAAGAGGTAGCCGATGAAGCCGAAGAGCGCCGTCAGGAAGACGTCCATCGTGGCGTTGTTGATCGAGTACACGCCGATGCAGCAGAACGTGAGGATCGCCGGGTAGAGGTACTTGTAGTCGACCGACAGCAGCTTCACCCACAGGCCGATCATCGGCAGGTTCAGCACCACGAGCAGGAAGTTGCCCACCCACATCGAGGCGATCATCCCCCAGAAGAGCTCGGGCTTCGCCGTCATGATCTGCGGGCCGGGCTGGATGCCGTGGATGATCATCGCGCCGATCATCAGCGCCATCACCGGGTTGGACGGGATGCCGAGCGTGAGCAGCGGGATGAAGGAAGTCTGCGCGGCCGCGTTGTTCGCGGACTCCGGGGCGGCCACGCCCTCGAGGGCGCCCTTGCCGAAGCGGCTCGGGTCCTTCGACAGCTTCTTCTCCAGCGTGTAGGCCGAGAACGAGCCCAGCACCGGGCCACCGCCCGGCAGGATGCCGAGGAACGCACCCAGCGCGGTTCCGCGCAGCGTCGCCGGCGTGACCTGCTTGATGTCGGCGAAGTTCGGAAGCAGGCCGGTGATCGACTTCGTGAACACCTCGCGCTTCTCGCCTTGCTCCAGGTTCCGGATGATCTCGGAGAAGCCGAAGATGCCCATCGCGATCGTGCCGATGCCCACGCCGTCGATCAGCTCCGGAAGGCCGAAGCTGTAGCGCGCCACGCCGGAGTTCACGTCGGTGCCGATCAGCCCCATCAGCAGCCCGAGGATGATCATCGCGATCGCCTTGATGAGCGAGCCGTGCGCCAGCACCACCGCGGCGACCAGGCCCAGCACCATCAGCGAGAAGTAGTCCGCGGGGCCGAACTTCAGGGCCAGCTCCGCGAGCGGCGGGGCGAAGCCCGCGATCAGCAGCGTGGCCACCGAGCCCGCGAAGAAGGACGAGAGCGCCGCGACCCCGAGTGCCTTCCCTGCCTTTCCCTGCCTCGCTAACTGATAGCCGTCCAGGCAGGTCACCACCGATGAGACCTCCCCCGGCAGGTTCACCAGGATGGCCGTCGTCGAGCCGCCGTACTGCGCTCCGTAGTAGATGCCGGCCAGCATGATCAGCGCGGACACCGGTGGCAGCACGAACGTGGCGGGCAGCAGCATGGAGATCGTCGCGATCGGTCCGATGCCGGGCAACACCCCGATCAGCGTACCGAGCAGCACGCCGATGAAGCAATACATGATGTTGCTGAAGGTCAGCGCGACCGAGAAGCCGAGTGCCAGGTTGTTGAGGAAGTCCATGGCTTATTCCTTTAGACGCGGCAAGCGCGCATGTCCTGCAGGTTCGCGACGTCGGGACAGAGCGGGATCGGCAGCTTCAACCCGTAGACGAACACCCCGGTCGCGAAGATGATCAGGCACACCGCGAGGATGATCGTGGGCTTCCAGCGGAAGTCGTGGCTTCCCATGCTGGCGATGACGACGAGGATGATGCCCGCGATCGGCATGCCCAGCGGCTTCATGAGCAGGCCGAAGGACACCACGGCGGAGAGGACCCAGAGGATCGGGCCCCAGTGGAATTTCTCGACGGGCTTCACCTCGCTGCTGCGCAGCGCCATCACGGCGATGGCGACGCCGAGGATGAACAGGATGAGGCCGAGCCAGAAGGGGAAGAATGCGGGGCCCATGCGCGCCGGGGTACCCATCGAGTAGCCGGCCATCAGCACCTTGTCGCCGATCTTCACGCCGTAGGCAACGATCAGGAACAGGAATCCGATGCTGGCGAACATCACGCCGGCCCAGAAATCCGTCTGGTTTCCTTTCTTCATCATGGCTTTCTCTCTCTCGGTGTGCGCATCGGTGCGGCCGGCCTGATTATGTCAGCATCGCGGACCGCGGGAATGACGCAGTGCAGCAACGCAACGTCACTTCGCGAGGCCCATCAGCTTGGCGGTGCCCAGGTAGATCTTCTTCCGCTCTTCCATGAAGGCGGGCATCTTGTCGTAGGTGATGTCCATCAGCTCGAAGCCGTTGTCGAGCATCTGCTTCCTGAATTCGGGATCGCGGTTGATCTCGGAGAACATGTCCGAGAGCTTCTTGCGGAGGTCCTCCGGCGTGGACTTCGGCACGCCGATGCCGCGGATGGCGCCGTCCACCCAGTCCAGCCCCAGCTCGCGGAAGGTCGGCACATCGGGGAAGAGCTCGAGGCGCTTCTCCGAGGCGACGGCGAGCATGCGCGCCTTGCCTTTCTGCTGGAGCGCGAGCGGCGAATACGACATGGCGCCGTCCACGTGCCCGCCGATCAGCGAGGCGACGAGGTCTCCCGTGCCCTTGAACGCGACGTACTGCGTCTTGATGCCGGCGAGGTTGTTCAGCCGCTCGTGCGCCGCGTGGTTCGCGGAATTGGTTCCGGAACCGGCGAAGTTGAGCTTGCCGGGATTTGCCTTGGCTGCGGCCACGAGGTCCTGGTAGGTCTTGAGGGGGCTTTCGGCGCGAACGATGATCGCGTCGGGCGTGTACTGGAAGAAATGGATGTTCGTGATGTCTTCCGTCTTGTACTGGACATTCCCTTCAAGGGGCTGAAGCACGATGTGGGGCAGGTTGGTGCCCATCACGGTGTAGCCGTCGCCGGGGAAGGTGTTCAGCTGCGACCAGGCGAGCGCGCCGCCGGCGCCGGGCTTCGAATCGACGATGAGCTCCTGGCCGAATTTCTTCCGGAAGTACGGCTGCTGCAGGCGCGCGGCGACATCCGATTCGCCGCCGGGGGCGAACGCGATGTAGTAGCGCACGGGCTTCTCGGGAAATGCCGCGCGCGCGGGCAGCGATAGCGACATGGCGAGCGTGCCGCCCGCCACCAGGAATTCGCGTCTTTTCATGTCTCTCATCCTCCGATGATTTGTGCGATGGCCTTGCCGACGTCCTGCGTGCCCGCGTTGCCGCCCATGTCGCGCGTGCGCGGGCCATCCTTGAGCACCGTCTCGATCGCCTGCACGATCGCGGCGGCCGCGGCGGGCTCGCCCAGGTGCTCGAGCATCATCGCGCCCGACCAGACCTGGCCGATGGGATTCGCGATGCCCTTGCCGGCGATGTCCGGCGCGCTTCCGTGCACCGGCTCGAAGCACGACGGGAACTCGCGCTCGGGATTCAGGTTCGCCGAGGGCGCGATGCCGATCGTGCCGGTGCACGCGGGCCCGAGGTCCGAGAGGATGTCGCCGAAGAGGTTGGAGCCCACGACGACATCGAACCAGTCGGGATGCTGGACGAAGTGCGCCGTGAGGATGTCGATGTGGTATTGCGAGGTCTTCACGTCCGGATACTTCGCGGACATCTCCTTGAAGCGCTCGTCCCAGTACGGCATGGTGATCGCGATGCCGTTGGACTTGGTGGCCGAGGTCACGTGCTTCCTCGTGCGCTTCCGCGCGAGCTCGAAGGCGAATTTCATGATGCGGTCGGTGCCGCGGCGCGTGAACACCGAGAGCTGCGAGGCGAACTCGTGCTCCGTGCCCGCGTGCATGCGCCCGCCCATCGAGGAGTACTCGCCCTCGTTGTTCTCGCGCACGACCCAGAAATCGATGTCGCCGGGCTTGCGGCCCGCGAGCGGCGAAGGCACGCCGGGCATCAGGCGCACGGGACGCAGGTTCACGTACTGCTGGAACTCGCGGCGGATCGGGATCAGCAGGCCCCAGAGCGAGACGTGGTCGGGAACGCCGGGAAACCCGCACGCGCCGAGGAAGATCGCGTCGTGCCCCTTGATCGACGCGAGCCCGTCCTCGGGCATCATCCGGCCGTGCTTGGCGTAGTACTCGCAGCTCCAGGGCTTCTCGTCCCACTGGAACTCGAAGCCGAACTTGCGGCCCGCGGCCTCGAGCACGCGGATGCCTTCAGGCACCACTTCGGTGCCGATCCCGTCGCCCGCGACGACGGCAATGCGAAAACGCTTCACTTCCCCTCCTTCGGTACCGGGTTACTTGAAGAACCCTTCGAATTCGTCGGCCACCTGCTCCGGGACTTCCTCCGGCAGGTAGTGCCCCGCGGGCAGCGCGTGCCCTTTCGCATCTTGGGCGACGCGCAGCCATTCGTCTACGGGCTTGAAGCAGGCTTCGACCACGCCGTGCCCGCCCCACAACGCCAGCAGCGGCATGGGGAGCTTCCGCCCCGCGTCGCGGTCGGCGCGATCGTGCACGAGATCGATCGCCGCCGCTGCACGATAGTCCTCGCACATCGCGTGGATCGATTCGTCCGTGAAGCACCGTTCATACTCGGCGAGCGCTTCCCGCGCGAAAGGCTTCATGCCGGCTCGCCCCTGGCCGATCTTGAAGTGCAGGTAGGCGAGGCGGTCGCCGCCGATCATGCGCTCGGGCTGCGGCGCCGGGAGGATGAGGAAGAACCAGTGCCAGTAGGCGCGCGCGAAAGCCTCGGTCGTCTGCTCGTACATCGCGAGCGTCGGCGCGATATCCAGGACGGCGACTTTCGTGACCGCCTTCGGATGGTCGGCCGCGAGCCGGTGCGCCACGCGCCCTCCGCGGTCGTGGCCCGCGAGGAAGAAGCTCTCGTGGCCCAGCGAGCGCATGAGCTCGACCTGGTCCGCGGCCATCGCGCGCTTCGAGTAGCCCGCGTGGTCGGTTCCGCCCGCGGGCTTGGCGGAGTCTCCGTAGCCGCGCAGATCCGAGGCCACGACGGTGTAGCGCCGGGCGAGGCGCGGCGCGACCCTGTGCCAGATGGCGCGCGTCTGCGGATAGCCGTGCAGCAAGAGCAGGGGCGGGCCGGAGCCGCCGACCCACGCGGCGATCTCGGTCTCGCCGGTGCGGATGCGCGTGTCGCGAAAGCCTTCGAAGAGGGGAGCGCTCATGGGGTGTCGAGTCTACCGCGCAGCTCGGTCTTCAGGACCTTGCCGTAGTGATTCTTCGGCAGGCTCTCGACGAACCGGTAGTCCTTGGGCCGCTTGAAGCGCGCGATGTGCTCGAGGCACCAGCGGTCGAGCTCCGCGGCCGAAGGCGCCGTCCCGCGGGCGACGACGAAGGCCACCACGCTCTCGCCCCATTCGGGATCCGGACGGCCCACCACCGAAACCTCGGCCACCGAGGGATGCGCGAGCAGGACCTCCTCCACCTCGCGCGGGTAGATGTTGGAGCCGCCGCTGATGATGAGGTCCTTGCTGCGGTCCTTGAGCGTGAGGAAACCGTCGGCATCGAGCGCTCCGAGGTCTCCGGTCCAGAGCCAGCCGCCGCGTAGCGCGCGAGTTGTCGCTTCCGGATCCTCCCAGTAGCCCGACATCACGGTGCCGCCGCGAACGCAGACCTCACCCACCTCGCCGGGCGCCAGGTCGCGCCCGTCTTCACCGCGGATCGCGACCTCCACGCCGTGGTGCGCAACGCCCACCGAAGCGAGACGCTGCGCGTGCCTCGGATGCGCCGTGTCGCCGTGGTGGAATTTCGACAGCGCGGTGATCGTCATCGGCGTTTCTCCCTGGCCGTAGATCTGCGCGAAGCGGTTGCCGAGCACGGCGATGGCCTCGTGGATGTCCGCCTGGTACATCGGCCCGCCTCCATACACGAGGGTGCGCAGCCCTGGCGCCGATCGCCCCGAGGCGCGCGCGGCCTCGGTGAGGCGTTTCACCATCGTCGGTGCCGCGAAGAGGGAGACCTCGTCATGCGATTCGCAGAGGCGCAGCACCTCGTCCGCGTCGAAGCCGCCCGACTCGGGGACGACCTGGGCCGCGCCCGCCGCGAGGTGCGTGAACGTGTAGAGCCCCGAGCCGTGCGACATCGGGGCCGCGTGCAGCAGGCATCCGCCGGCAGGCACCTCGTCGACGCTGCGGAAGTAGCTCTCCGTCATGCACGCCAGGTTCGCGTGCGAGAGCATCGCGCCCTTCGGCCGCCCGGTGGTGCCGCTCGTGTAGAAGAGCCACGCCAGTCCGCCCTGCGGATCGGGCTCGGCCAGGGGCCCGGAAGCCAGCAGGCGGCGATAGTCCGCGCCCTCCGTCTCGAAGCGGTAACGCACGCCCGCGTGTTCAGTGATGTAGCTCACTTCTTTCGGGTGCAACTTCGCGTTTACTGGCACCACGACGAGACCGGCCCACCACGCGGCATACATCGCCTCCAGGTACTCGGGGGCGTTGCGCTGCAGGATCATGACGCGGCTGCCGGGCTCGAGGCCGCGCGCACGCAGGCCCCCGGCCAGCGCGGAGACGCGCCGGGCGAGATCCTTGTAGGACGCCCAGGGCGAGCTTCCGAGGTACAGTGCGGTCCGCTCGGGATGGTTCCGGGCGGCCTTTGTCAGGTATTCCGTGGCATTCACGACTAACGGCGCGCCAGGGGCGACGGATGGTTGGGAGGGTCGCATCCAGACGGTAGTATGTCGCGTAAGGCAAGCCGGGAGGGCACAAGCCATGGGTCTCAGACTCAAATTCAACATCGTTTTGTTTCTCGTTTTCGCAGCCGGGATGGGCGTTTCGGCCTACGTCTCGCACAGGCTCCTGCAGGACAACGCGAAGGAAGAAGTCCTTCGCAACGCCGGCCTCATGATGGAGGCTGCGCTGTCGATCCGGGGCTACACGGTCACGCAGGTGAAGCCGCACCTGGAAGCGCAGCTCGCGGAGACCTTCCTGCCGCAGACGGTCCCGGCCTACGCGGCCACGGAGACCTTCAATACCCTGCGGAAAAAGTATCCCGACTATTCGTACAAGGAAGCCACGCTGAATCCCACCAATCCGCGCGACAAGGCGGTGGAGTGGGAAGCCGACGTGGTGAACGCCTTCCGCAACGCGGGCGCCTCGCTCCCCGAAGTGACGGGCATGCGCGACACGCCCGTGGGCCCGATGCTCTACCTCGCCCGCCCGCTGCAGATCAAGGATCCGGCCTGCCTCGTCTGCCATAGCGTTCCGGCAAACGCTCCCGCCTCGATGATCAAGCTCTACGGCGAGAACAACGGCTTCGGCTGGAAGCACCAGGAGATCATCGGAGCGCAGGTCGTGTCGGTGCCGATGTCGCTGCCGATCAAGAACGCGAACAAGGCCTTCGTCACGTTCATCGGCTCGCTGGCGGCGATCTTCGTGGTGACCTTCATCGTGCTGAACGTCATGCTCTCGGTGATGATCATCCGGCCGATCTCGCGCATGAGCGCGGCCGCGGACCAGGTGTCGACCGGGGACTTCGACGTGCCCGAGTTCAAGACCAAGGGCCGGGACGAGATCCACGCGCTGGGGACCTCCTTCAACCGGATGCGCCGCAGCCTGCAAAAGGCCCTCAAGCTGATCGAGCGGTAAAATCGGGGCTTCATGGCAGACAACGCCCCGGAGAAGATCGGCAAGTACAAGGTCGTCCGCCCATTGGGCAAGGGCGCGATGGGCATGGTCTACGAGGGCTACGACCCGGTCATCGAGCGCCGGGTCGCCATCAAGACCATCCTTGCCGAATACCTCGAAGCCGCCGAGATGGAGGAGGCCGTCGCGCGCTTCAAGCGCGAGGCCCAGGCCGGCGGCCGCCTCATGCACCCCGGCATCATCGGCGTCTACGAGTACGGCGACGAAGGCGGCATGGCCTACATCGTCATGGAGTACTGCGACGGCGAGGAGCTGAAGAACGTCTTCCGCGAGGGCCGGCGCTACGAGCTGATCGACACCTTCGAGATCATGAAGCAGCTGCTCTCGGCGCTCGAGTACTCGCACAAGCAGGGCGTCGTGCACCGCGACATCAAGCCCGCGAACCTCATGATCCTGCCGGGCCCGAAGGTGAAGATCATGGACTTCGGGATCGCGAGGCTGGAGTCGTCCTCGCTCACGCAGGTGGGCACCGTCGTCGGCACCCCCACGCACATGGCGCCCGAGCAGCTGATGGGCATCCAGGCCGACGGCCGCGCCGACCTCTGGTCCGCGGGCGTGATCCTCTACGAGATGCTCACCGCCGTGAATCCCTTCCTCGCCGAGACGCCGGCCACCGTGATGCACCGCGTGCTGCAGGTGACGCCCGAGCCGCCGTCGAGCGTGAATCCCGCGTTGCCGCCGGGCTTCGACGGCGTGATCGCGCGCGCCCTCGCCAAGAAGCCCGCGGACCGCTTCGCCAGCGCCCGCGATTTCCAGCTGGCGCTCCTGCAGGCGCTGCAGGGGAAGGCCGTGGCCGGCACCTCTTCCGTCGAGCGCACGCTGCCGCCGGGCGCCGCCGCGCGCGCCGAGTCCACGCGCATCTCGATGCGCGCGCCCGCCGAACGCCGGCCGCTCGTCGTCGATCCCTCGATCTTGGCCGAGCTCGAGCGCTCGCTCTCGCGCCACATCGGCCCGCTCGCCAAGGTGCTCGTGAAGCAGGGCCAGGGCGAGGCGAAGGACATGGACGAGCTCCTCGAGCTGCTCGCGGCCAACATTCCCCGGGAAGAGCGCGGCGAGTTCCTCGCCAAGGCCGCGACGATCCGCAAGAAGGCCGTGGCGGCGGCCGAGGCGCCGGCACCCGCGCCGGCCGCTCCCGCACCGTCGCCCGCCGTGGACGCGACGCAGTCCGCCAAGGCGCAGAAGACGCGCATCAACTTCACGCCCGAGGCGGTGGCCACGGCCGAGAAGCGCCTCGCGAGCTACGTCGGCCCGCTCGCCAAGATCCTCATCAAGGACGCCGTCAACAAGTCGGCGACCCTGAAGGAGCTCTACCTCTCCCTCGCCTCGCACATCGACGACGAGGACGAGCGCAAGGCCTTCCTCAAGTCCGTCGACCTATGACCACCATCGTCGTCGTCCGCAAGGGCGACACCGCCGTGATCGCCGCCGATTCGCTCACCACGTTCGGCTCCACGCGCCTCGCGCCCGCCTACGACCGCCATCCGCAGAAGATCGTGGCGTACAAGGACTCGTTCATCGGCATCGCCGGGAGTGCCGCGCACCAGCTCGTGATGGAGAACCTGCTCGCGCGCGCGCCGGAGCTGGACTTCCACGGCAAGTCCGCGATCTACGAATCGTTCCGCAAGCTCCACCCGATGCTGAAGGACGAGGCGTTCCTGAACCCGAAGGAAGAGGACGACGATCCCTACGAGTCCTCGCAGATGACGGTGATGATCGCCAACCCCGCCGGCATCTTCGCGGTGTACTCGATGCGCGAGGTGTTCGAGTTCGACCGCTTCTGGGCGATCGGCTCGGGCCGCGACTTTGCACTCGGCGCCATGTACACGGTGTACGCGAAGGGCAAGTCCGCCGGAGCGATCGCCGAGACCGGGGTGCAGGCCGGCGCGGAGTTCGACACCGGCACGTCCCTCCCCCTCGCCCTGCACGAGGTGCGGCTCGCGAATCCGTGACGCGGCTCGACAAGTTCCTCTGGGCAGCGCGCTTCTTCAAGACACGAGCCCTCTCGGTGGCCGCGATCGAGGCCGGACGCGTGAGCGTGAACGGTGAACGCGCGAAGCCCGCGAAGGCCGTCAAGCCCGGTGATGCCCTCCTGATCCGTCGTCCGCCGTTCGAGCAGGCCGTGATCGTGCGCGCCCTTTCGGAGCAGCGCGGCTCCGCGGCGATCGCCGCGACGCTCTACGAGGAGACGGCCGAGAGCAAGGCGCGACGTGAGGCTCTGGTGGCCGAGCTGCGAGCCGCGCCCGCGCCCGTGTTCACCGGCCGGCCGACGAAGAAATCGCGCCGCGACTACGAGAAGTGGCTCCACGGCCAGGACGACGAATGATCGACGCGTTCACCTTGTCCCACTACACGGCCGTGGTCGCGATCCACACGCTCGGCTTCGTCGTGCTGGTGGGCGCGATCGTGGTCTTCGACCTTCGCGTGCTGGGCTTCTCGCGCGCGGTGCCGCTGCGCGCCCTGTCGCGCCTCACGCTTCCGTGGTGCTTCACCGCGCTGCTGGCGATCCTTCCCACGGGCTTGCTGATGCTCTCGGCGCACGCCGACGAGCTTCTCGCCAGCCGCGCTTTCCAGCTCAAGCTGGGCTTGATCCTCGCCGCGGGCATGAATGCCGCCTTCTTCCGCACCGGCCCGTGGGCCACGGTGCCGGCGTGGGACACGGGGGTCACCGCGCCGCTTACGGCTCGCGCCTCGGCAGCGCTTTCGATCGTGCTGTGGGCGGGCGTGCTTTCCTGCGGGCAGCTCGTGAGCGCGATCATTCGACCCTGAGCGTTCCCACGACCCGCAGGCCGCAGCAGCCGTCGGGACGCACGACCACCAGCGCGCCCGTCGCCACCGAGAGCTTCGTGAGCGCCGCGATGTTCACGTTGTGCGTGACCATCACGACGTTGCCTTTCGGCTTCGCGATCGAATAGCCCAGGATGCGCTTCTTCACCGTCTCGGTCGCCGCGCCCTCGAGGTGCGGCGTATCGAACGTGGAGCCGAGCGGCGACCAGTCCTCGGCCTTGCCGAAGGCGAGTTGCGCCGTCTCGCGGCAACGGCACCACGGGCTCGTGTAGACGCGCGCGATGGGCACGCGCTCGGCACGGATGCGCTCGCCGATGCGCTTCGCTTCCGCACGCCCCGAATCGGAGAGGTTGCGCTGCGTCGCGCAGTCCTCGAGCGTGTAGCCGGCCGGATCGCCGAGCCCCGAGGTCGTGCTCGCGTGGCGGACGAGGATCACCGAGCCCCCGCGGCGAAGCGTCGTCCAGAGCGACTCGGCGGTGATTTCGGCGCGGGCCGGGAGGAGCCACGCGGATCCGGCGACCAGCAGCGCGCGGCGCCGCGCATCCATGGCTAGCGCGGAGCCAGCTCTTCGAACGCGTAGCCGAGCTTCGCGACTTCCGTGCGCACGTAGGCCATGGCGTCGGGAACGCGCTTCGGGTCGCCGCGCACCGAGAGCTCCACCCGATAGCCGCCTTCGATGTTCTGCGGCAGGCTCGCGAGCTTGAGGTCCGGATAGTCGCGCACGACGGCGTTCATGATGTCGATGAGGAACGACTCGCCCACGCGCACCGCGATCGCATGCTCGACGGGGCGGACTTCGCGATGCAGGTGCTTGTACCGCGTGTCCAGCGCCCACGCCACCATCGGGTGTGCCATCTCGGGAAAGCCGGGCACGAAGTAGTGATGGTTCACGCAGAAGCCGGGAATGCGGTTGTACGGGTTCGGCACGATCGACGAGCCCTCGGGGAACTCGATCATCTTCAGGCGCCGCTCGGTGATCTCCTCCGGCTTGAAGCGCGCCTCGAGCTCCTTCAGCCCCTCGGGATGGACCGCGAGGCCGACGCCCAGCGCCGCCGCCGCGCACTGGCGCGTGTGGTCGTCGGGCGTGGCGCCGATGCCGCCGAAGGAGAACACGATGTCGCTCGTGGCGAACGTGCGCTGCAGCGTCGCGGTGATGCGCGCGGGATCGTCGCCCACGTACTCGGCCCACGCGAGCTCGAGGTTGCGGGCTCCGAGGAGCTCGATCACCTTGGCGAGGTGCTTGTCCTGGCGCTTCCCCGAGAGCAGCTCGTCGCCGATGATGAGCGCGCCGAAGGCCAAGCTAGAACTTCACTTTCGGATTGAGCGCGTAGGTGCCGGTGATCGAAGCCTTGGCCAGCACGTGGCCCTCCATCGCCTGGCGCGCATCCGCTCCGGCGAACGCGCCGTCCACGGCCAGGCGCTCCACGTCGAGGGCGAACACCGTGAACACGTAGTGGTGGACGATCTCGTCGTTCCACGGCGGGCACGGCCCGTCGTAGCCGAAGTACTGGCCGGCCATGGCCGGATCGCTCGCGAACCAGCCGGTGTAGTCGTTCAATCCCTGGCGGGCGCCGCGCGGCGCGGCCGGCCCGGGCTTGCCCGCGGCGACGATGGACGACGAGAACTCGCCCTCGCCGATCGACGCGACGGACGCCGGCAGGTCGACCAGCACCCAATGGAAGAAGTCCACGCGCGGCAGCGATGCGGGGACCGTCCTTCCTTCCTGGTTCACGTCCGTGCCGACGCTCGGCACATCGGGATCGTGGCAGATCACGGCGAAGCTCTTCGTGCCCGCGGGCACGTCGCTCCACGCGAGCGGCGGATTGCGGTTCTCCGACATGCGCACGTGCGCCGTCGGATCGGGCGCGCAGAACGCGAACTTGGCGGGGATCGCGCCGCCGTCGACGAATCCGGCGAGATGGACTTTCACTTGGGAGCCGCCGGTGCGGGAGCGGGCGCCTTCGGTGCGGCGTCGGGCTGCGGGTAGTAGACGATCTGGATCGTCTCGACCTCGAAGACCAGCGTGGCGTTCGGCGGGATCTTGCCGTCGGGCGTGCCCTTCTCGCCGTAGCCCTTGTCGGGCGGGATCACCAGCAGGCGCTTGGCGCCCTTCTCCTTCATGCCGATGATGCCCTCGTCCCACCCCGGGATCACCTTGCCCACGCTGATCATGAAGCCGAACGGCGTCGCGCGCCCCTCGGAGGAATCGAACTTGGCGCCCTTCAAGTCCTTGGCGCAGCCGTCGTAGAGCCAGCCGGTGTAGCTCACGAGGATGGCGCTCTTGGGAATGACGGAGCGATCGCCCGTGCCGGGGGCGAGGTCCTTCTTCACCAGCTCCTTCGGGGGCGGCACGCAGCCCGTCTTCGCATCGGCGGCCTTGGGGGCCTGCGCATTCGCGCAGGCCGCGGTGAAGGCCATCGCGGCCACGGCAATCAGTTGCTTCACGGAATCTCCTCGGTTCATTCTCGGCGCGCTTCTAGTGGCCGCGCGCCACGCCTTCGCGCCGCGGATCGGCGCCGCCTTCCCACCCGCCGGGAACCCGGCGAATGCCCTGCAAGCCGCTGGTCATGTCGATCACGCTGACCTCGTGGCCCATCGTCTTCAGAGCCGCGGCGAGCCCTTCCAGTTCCGTGCCCTTTTCGATCTCCGTCGGGCCGTTGCGGCTGCCGCGGTTGGGAAGGTCGATGGCCTTCTGCATGTCGAGCTTCCAGTCGTACACGCCCACGATCGCCTTGGCGACGTAGCCGATGATGAGGCTGCCGCCGGGGCTTCCGACCACCATGTCGAGCGCGCCCGTCTTCGCGTCGAAGACCAGGAACGGCGCCATGGAGCTGCGCGGGCGCTTGCCCGGCGCCACGCTGTTGGCCACGAGCCGGCCATCCTCGACGGGATTGAAGTTGAAGTCGGTGAGCTCGTTGTTGAGCAGGAAGCCGCGCACCATCAGCTTGGAGCCGAAGAAGCCCTCGATGGTGGTGGTCATGGACACGGCGTTGCCGGCCGCATCGACGATGGCGATCTGGCTGGTGCCGGCGACCTCGTCCACCGGATCGTCCGCGAGGGCGACCTTCGTGCCCGGCGGCGTGCCCGCCTCGGCTCGGCCCATCGATTTCTCCGCGCGCACGAGCTGCGAGCGTTGCGCGATGTATCGGGCATCGACGAGCCCGGTGACCGGCACGTCCACGTAGCGGTCGTCTCCCACGTAGCGGTTGCGGTCCGCGAACGCGAGGCGCTGCGCTTCCGCGAAGAGGTGCACGGCCTGCGTGGAGTTCGGGCGCGCGGCGGCGATGTCGTGCTTCTCGAGGACGCCCAGGATCTGCAGCACCGCGATGCCGCCGGACGACGAGGGCGGCATGCCGCACACGCGAAGCGTCCGGTACGGGCCGCAGAGCGGATCGACGTCGCGCACGCGGTAGGCGGCGAGATCGTCCGTCGAGAGCGTGCCCGGGTTCGTGGCGTGCCCGCGAACCGCCGCGGCGATGTCGGTGGCCACGTCGCCCGTGTAGTACGCGTCCGCACCCTTCGCCGCGAGCAGGCGGAGCGTCTTCGCGAGCTCGGGGTTGCGCATCATCGCGCCCCGCGTCTTCGGCTTGCCGTCCGGATCGAAGAAGTACGCGCGTGCCGCAGGGTTGTCCGTGAGGCCCTTGTCCTTGGTGAGCAGCTCGGCCACGCGCGGCGAAAGCGGGAAGCCGTTCTCGGCGAGCGCGATCGCCGGCTCGAAGAGCTTGGCCCAGGGGAGCTTGCCGTGGCGCGCATGCGCGACCTCGAGCAGGCGCGGCGTGCCGGGCGTGCCCACCGAGCGGCCACCCACCACGGCCTGCTGGAAGGCCATGGGCTTGCCGTCCTTCATGAGGAGCTCGGGGGTGGCGCCTGCCGGAGCGGTCTCCCTCGCATCGATCGCGCTCACGTGCTTGGTCGCGGCATCGTAGTACAGGAAGAAAGCGCCGCCGCCGAGGCCCGAGGCCTGCGGCTCCACCAGCGTGAGCACGAGCTGCGTGGCGATCATCGCGTCGACCGCGCTGCCGCCCTGCTCCAGCATCTTCACGCCCGCATCCACCGCGAGCGGGCTCGCCGCGGCGACCATGAACCGCTTGGCGTGGGCGAGGGTCTTGGGAGTCCAGCCGCTCGGCGGCTCCGGCTGCGAAGGCCGGAGCTGCGCGAGCGATGAAACGGACGCCGCGAGGAGCGCGGCGGCGAGCAGCGAGCGAACGCGCATCGGTCCCGTCAGATGCCGCCCATCGCCAGGTACTTGATCTCCGTGAAGTCGTCGATGCCGTACTTCGAGCCTTCGCGGCCCAGGCCCGACTGCTTCACGCCGCCGAACGGAGCGACTTCCGTGGAGATGAGTCCGGTGTTGATGCCGACGATGCCGGTCTCGAGCGCTTCCGCCACGCGCCACACGCGGCCGAGATCGCGTGCGTAGAAATACGCGGCGAGCCCGAACTCGGTGTCGTTGGCCTGGGCGATGGCATCGGCCTCGTCCTTGAACTTGAAGAGCGGTGCGAGGGGACCGAACGTCTCCTCGGTGGCGACCTTCATGTCCTTGGTGACGCCGGTGATGACCGTCGGCTCGAAGAAGCGGCCGCCCAGCGCGTGCTTCTTGCCGCCCACGGTGACCTTGCCGCCCTTGGCGACGGCATCGGCGATGTGCTCTTCCACTTTCGCGAGTGCGCCGCCGTCGATCAGCGGACCGGCGGTGACGCCTTCGCCCGTGCCGGGGCCGACCTTCAGCGCACGCACCTTCTCCGCGAGCTTGGCGGCGAACGCGTCGTAGACCGATTCCTGCACGTAGATGCGGTTGGCGCACACGCACGTCTGGCCGTTGTTGCGGAACTTGGAGATCATCGCGCCCGCGGCGGCAGCGTCGAGGTCCGCGTCGTCGAACACGATGAACGGCGCGTTGCCGCCCAGCTCGAGGCCGAGCTTCTTCACCGTGTCCGCGCTCTGGCGCATGAGGACCTTGCCCACGTCCGTGGAGCCGGTGAAGGTGATCTTCGCGACGATCGGGCTCGCGGTCATCTCGCCGCCGATGGCGCGCGCGCTGCCGGTGATGACATTGAACACGCCCTTCGGGATGCCGGCGCGGATGCCGAGCTCGGCGAGCGCGAGGGCGGAGTACGGAGTCTGCGACGCGGGCTTCAGCACCATCGAGCAGCCCACGGCGAGCGCGGGGCCGGCCTTGCGCGTGATCATCGCGTTGGGGAAGTTCCACGGCGTGATGGCGCCGACGACGCCGATCGGCTGCTTGATGACGATGATCCGCTTGTCGGCGGTGGGGCTGGGGATCGTGTCGCCGTAGACGCGCTTGGCTTCCTCGGCGAACCACTCGATGAACGAGGCGCCGTAGAGGATCTCGCCCTTGGCCTCGGCCAGGGGCTTGCCCTGCTCCGTGGTGAGGATGAGCGCCAGGTCGTCGGCGTTGGCGACCATGAGGTCGAACCACTTGCGCAGGATGATCGAGCGCTCGCGGCCGGTCAGCTTGGCCCAGGAGTGCTGGGCGACCCGGGCGGCCTCGATGGCGCGCTTGGTTTCGACCGCACCGCAGTTGGGCACGGTGCCCACGACCGACCCGTCGGCCGGATTGTCCACGTCGATGGTCGTGCCGCTGTCGGCGCCGACCCACTGCCCGTCGATATAGTTTTTATCCTTGAAAAGCGAGGGATCTTTGAGGTTGCTGAGTGCGCTGCGGGCCTGCATGACGGCGGCGTTCATGGGTACCTCCCGGGGGGAAGCTGACGAGTATATCGCTTGGCGTCGGTAGCTGTTACAAGACCCGCCGGGGGCATTCCGGGGCGCTATCATCGGCCCTTTCCCCGTGGAGATTTGCCGAATGCGACGCCTTGCCCCGTTCGCCGCCGCCCTGCTGATGGCCGCGGTACCTTTCGCCGACGCGAAGACCCTGCGCTGGTCCAGCCAGGGCGACTACGTGACGGCCGACCCGATGGGCCAGAACGAGTTGCTGACCAACTCGATCAACGGCCACGTCTACGAATCGCTCGTGATGCGCGGCAAGAAGCTCGAGATCCTCCCGGCGCTCGCGGAGAGCTGGAAGCAGGTGAGCCCCACGATCTGGGTCTTCACCCTGAGGAAGGGCGTGAAGTGGCAGGACGGCAGCGACTTCACCGCCGACGACGTGGTGTTCTCGATCAAGCGCCTGCAGGGCGAGACCTCGAACTTCCGCGTCTACGGCAACGGCGTGGGCACGCCCCGCAAGATCGACAGCCACACGGTCGAGCTCACCACGCCCGTGCCCAACCCGGTGATGCTCGAGATGCTCGCCAACAGCCTCTTCATGATGAGCGAGGCGTGGTGCAAGAAGAACAAGGTCGAGCGCAGCCAGGACTTCAAGACGCAGGAAGAGACGTTCGCCGTCAGGAACGCGATGGGCACCGGCCCGTACATCCTCGTCTCGCGCGAGCCCGACGTGAAAAGCGTCTTCAAGAAGAACCCGAACTGGTGGGGCTTGAAGGAACCCGGCTACTGGGACGGCAACGTCGACGAGATCGTCTACACGCCGATCAAGGCGGACGGCACGCGCGTTTCGGCGCTGCTCGCGGGCAACCTCGACTTCGTGCTCGACCCGCCCGTGCAAGACGTCGAGAAGCTGAAGCAGGACAAGAACGTGAAGGTCTACGAGGGCCGCGAGAACCGCATCATCTTCCTCGGCTTCGACCAGAACCGCGACGAGCTGCTGTACTCGAACGTGAAGGGCAAGAACCCGTTCAAGGACAAGCGCGTGCGCCAGGCGTTCTACCAGGCCATCGACGTGTATGCGATCCAGAAGGCGGTGATGCGCGGCCTGTCGGTGCCCACCGCCATCAACCTCGCGAACCCGGAGCGCGCCGGCATCCCGAAGGAGATGGACAAGCGCTATCCCTACGACGTCGCCGCCGCGAAGAAGCTGCTCGCCGACGCCGGCTACCCGAACGGCTTCGAGGTCCAGATCGACTGCCCCAACAACCGGTATCTCAACGACGAGAAGATCTGCGTCGCGGTGGCCGGGATGATGGCGAAGATCGGCGTCACGATGAAGGTGAACGCCATCCCGCGCGCGCAGTTCTTCCCGAAGGCGCAGCGCCTGGAGATCAGCATGTACATGCTGGGCTGGGGCGGTGCGACGACGGACGCGATCTTCACGCTGCAGCCGGTGCTCCACAGCCGCAACGACAAGGGCGACGGCGACTACAACTGGGGCAACTACAAGGACGCCAAGTTCGACGCGCTCATCGACGCGGCGAAAGGCGAGACGGACCTCAAGAAGCGGCAGGGCATCATCAACGAGGCCATGCAGTACCACCATGACCAGGTCTTCCACATCCCCCTGCACTTGCAAGTGATCCCCTGGGCGTCGCGCTCCAACGTGAACGTCATCCATCGGGCCGACAACTGGCTGCAGGCGACCTGGGTGACGATCAAGTAATTCATCGATCGCAACTCTCTCGAACGCGGGCCCAGGCCCGCGTTTTTTTTAGGAGGAGGAGGTAGGTAGGCCCTTTCGGGGATCATGGCGGACAGCCCGTTTGTCCCGAGCGAGAAAAAAGGTCCTACCGTACCCCCTCCTCCTACCCTTGGCGCACGGCTGTCGTTGGCACTCGTTCCAGAGGACCGGCGTCATCGTGGCTTTACGCGAATGGCCGTGGTCATCACCCATGCCTCCCTACAACCGTGCGGCCGATGCACGTCCCCGGAGCGGAATGGAACTCGACCACGGCAATGGATGTTCGCAAGCTGGTTCGAAAACTCGATCGCGGCGCGCTGGCGGCGCGCTCGAGGGGGAGGACAGGGGGTACGGCAGGACCTTTTCTTTCGCTCGGGACGGATGGGGTGTCCGCCGTGATCCCCGCGCCGAAGTCCTGAGCCATCCTCGACTCACTGACCTCCGCAGAACCCATACCGCTTGAGATCGAGACGCATTGAAACCCTGTCATGGTCCCGACGAAGAAAAGGTCCTACCTACCCCCTGGCCTCCGCTTTAGTCACGCCCCGAAGCGCCGCAATCGAGATTTCCCTTCCTGCTTCCCGAGATACATCGCGGCGTCCGCGGCTTTGATGAGCGCATTTGCATCGGACACGTCGTTGGGCGCCAACGCATACCCGACCGTCGCCGACACACTGCACGAGTGTTGACCGAACACGAACGCCCCTTCGAACGCGTTGAGCAGCTTGAGCCCGAGATCGAGCGCCTGGGCTTCGTGGGTCAGCCCCTCGGCCATCACGACGAACTCGTCGCCTCCGATACGAGCTACACCGTCGCCCGCACGCATTGATGCGCGCAGCCGCTGTGCGACGACCCGCAGCAGCGAATCCCCGACGTCGTGGCCGTACTGGTCGTTCACGGGCTTGAAGCCGTCCAGGTCGAGGACGTAGAGCGCGAGGATGCGGTCGGGTGACACGCGCGCGAGCGCGGCATTGAGCGCGTCGTTCAGGCCGCGGCGGTTGATGAGGCCCGTGAGCGCGTCGGTATGGGCGAGCGAGTGCAGCGTGTCGCGCTCGAGGGCCGCGCGCTGTGCGTCGCGGTGGCGTGCAGCCGTCCGGAGCACGGCGATGCGCATGAAGACCAGCATGTCGAACGTCGCGCCGAACTGGAACGAATGCAGCGTCCAGAAGTTGGCGTCGATGCGGCCGCGCACCACGCCGACCATGATGGCGCTCGCGATGAAGTAGGTCAGCCAGGCGGCGATGAACCAGACGCCCACGCTGTCGCCGCGCCGTGCCTTGGCGAGCGCTCCCGGCAGGCCCATCAGCGACGGCGCGAGGCCGGTGGTCGTCATGAGGATGGCCACGGCCTGGATGTCGATCAGGTCCACGCCGTGGGCGACCGCGGCCACGAAGTGCAGCGCCGCCACGCCGCGGAGCGCCTTGCGCAACCACCGGTTCAGGTCCCCGGCGAGCGCGTCCTCGACGAAGAGGGCCGTGGCCGCCGCGGCGAGCAGCGACGTGATGCCGGCCATGTGGCGCTGGAACCACGCGTTGTCGGTCCACAGGTACATCTCGCCGATCCCGAAGAAGTGCACCGAGAACATCACGCTGCACACGACGAGCAACGCGTACTTCGCGTAGAGATGCTCGCGCAGGTGGGCCCACTGCGCGAGGCTGTAGATCAGCAGGAAGATCCCCAGGCTCGCGAGAGCGCCCTGCAGGAGCTGCTCCTGCAGCGCTCGGGCATGGAAGGACGGAAGCCGCGAGAGGCTCACCGGAAGGATCTTGGCCCCGCGCGTATCGACGCGCAGCAGCAGCTCCGAGCTGCCCGGCGCGAACTCGAGGGGCACGGCATGCGAGCGACCCTGCAGCGGGCGCGAGGCGAACGGCTGGAGGTCGCCCAGCATCACCTGGCGCACGAGCCTCCGGTCGTTCACGTGATAGACGTCCACCCGCTGGAGGAGCGCGTAGTCGAAGTCGAGGATCCACGTGCCCTGCCCGGCCGCCGAGGTCGCCACCGGCACGTGCAGCCAGACCACTTGCTTGTCCATGCCGAGCGTCGCGTAGGCGCCGTTCGGCTGGCCGAAGCGTTCACGCATCGCGAGCGCCTGCTCGATGCCGATCACACGCTCAGGATCGGGGAGCGCCTGCACATGCGGCCAGAGGTCGACGGTCCCGGCGTGGCCGGTGAGCAGCGCCTGCGCATGTGCCGTCGGCGAGAGGGCCGCCACGCAGACCAGGACCAATGCGCGAAACACGGCAAGCAGGGAAGAAAGGCGAAGCATCGGCCAGCAGTATAAGGAAGCGCTCACGAAACCCCCGCCGCGATCGGATCGGTGCCGTGCGCATCGACGGGCGTGTGTCCCTTGAGGCTCACCGGCCCCAGCGGTACGAGGCCCTCGCGCGACGCGAGGTGCCGCGCGACTTCCTCGGACAGCACGATGCGATAGCCCGTGTCCTTGGTGGCGTTCTCGAGGCGCGCCGCGACGTTGGTGACGTCGCCGATCGCCGCGTACTCGTGGCGCTTGCGCCCGCCGATGTGGCCCACGACCGCCTCGCCCGCATGCAGGCCGACGCCGATGTCGATGGGCGCGCTGCCCTCTTCGGCCAGGCGCTTGTTCACGCCGGCCAGGTTGTCGATCAACGCGCGCGCGGCCCGGAAGGCCGCGTCGCTCGGGTTGTCCAGCCGCTGCGGCGCCCCGAACACGGCCACGAAGCCGTCGCCCATGAACGAGACGACGGTGCCGCCGTGCCGGTGGATGATCCCGACCACGCCGTCGAAGTAACCGTTGAGGAAGGCGAGCAGGTCCGCGGGCTTCATGCTTTCGCTGCGCATCGTGTAGCCGCGGATGTCGGAGAACAGCAGGCATACGTAGCGCTGCTCGCCGCCCGCCTCGGGTGTCAGCCGCCCGCTCAGGATCTCCTCCATCACCGCGGGGCTCACGTAGCCCGAGAACGACGAGCGGAGCCGCCGGCGCTCGAGCAAGCGCGCGGTCGTGCGCAGCACCGCGATGCGCATGAACACGAGCATGTCGAGCGTGGCGCCGACCTGGAACGAATGCAGCGTCCAGAAGTTCGCGTCGACGCGCCCGCGCACCACGCCGACCATCACGGCGCTCGCGACGAAGTAGCCCAGCCACGAGAACATGAACCAGGCGCCGACGCTGTCGCCGCGGCGCGCCATCGCGAGCGCACCGGGCAAGCCCATGAGGCCCGGAGCGAGGCCGGTGGTCGTCATGAGGATCGCGACCACCTGGAGGTCGATCACGTCCAGCCCGTAGGCGACCGTGGCCACCGTGTGCAGCACCGCCACCGCGCGCAGCGCGTAGCGCAGGCCCGGGTGCAGGTCGCCGGCAAGCGCGTCCTCGACGAAGAGCGCGGTCGCCGTGGTCGCCATCAGCGCGGTAACGCCCGCCATGTGGCGCTCGTACCAAGCGTGGTCGGTCCACAGGTACATCTCGCCGATGCCGAAGAAGTTGACGGAGAACATCGCGCTGCACAGCACGAGGAGCGCGTACTTGAGGTAGAGGCTCTCGCGCAGCGCCAGCCACTGCGCGAGGCTGTAGAGCAGCAGCACGAACCCCAGGCAGGCGAGCGCGCCCTGCAGCATCTGCTCGTCGAGCGCCCGGACATGGAACGCCGAGAGCCGGCTCAACGTGAGCGGAACGATCTTCGCGCCCGGCGTATCGACGCGCAGCAGCAGCTCCGTCGCGCGGCCCGGCACGAACTCGAGCGGGGCGGCGAGCGTGCGTCCCACGAGTGGCGCTCGCGCGAAGGGCGTCACGTTGCCCAGCGTTTCGCGGTGCGCGAGCTGGCCATCGCGAAAGACATAGACGTCCACGCGCTGCAGCAGCGCGTAATCGATGTCGAGCACCCACGTGCCGGCGCCCTTGGCGCTCACCGTGAGCGGCACCCTCAGCCACGTGACGATCTTGTCCATGCCGAGAGTCGCGTAGGCCCCCTTCGGCGCGGCGAAGCGATCGCGCGCGGCGAACGCGTCCTCGGGCGCGAGCTTTCCGTCCGGATCGGCGAGCGCCGTCACCTGCGGCCACAGGTCGACGCTCGCGTCCTCCGCGAGGATCGCCTGCGCACAGGCCTCGCCCGCCACGAGCAGCAGCGCGCAGCCCAGCATGCGAAGCCCGCGCATCACCCCTCGCGAGGCGGGTCGAGGGGTTCCCACTTCCCGAAGGTCGTGAGGCTGTCCTCGAGGAAGTTCATCCACTTCGAGGCGTCCGGGTCGCGCCCCCACTGCTCGATCAGCGCGTGGATGGGCTGGCGTAGCCGCCCGGGGACGACGAGATCGCGCGTCTGATCCATCAGCAGGCGGCACGTGAGCCGGTAGCCGATCACGCGCGTGAGCAGGCGGGCGATCGAGAAGTTCGGAAACCAGCGGCGCGCCTGCGTATCGAACCAGCGCGCCGCGCCCAGGATGGCTACGAAGAGCAACTGCGAGATCCACCCCACGGATTCCTCGAGTGCCAGCTCGCGCGCGCTCGCGGGCATGACCAGCTCCCGTGTGAGCAGGACGGGGAACGGCTTGAACACCGCCCAGGGAATGGCCGACTTCATCGCCGAGATCAGCGCGGCGCCGAGCGCCGGGCGCGGGTCGTTACGCTTGTCCGCGGTCCGCTCCCAGTCTTCGCGGCCGCGCTGTTGCATGAGGGCGAAGAGCTTCTCGGCCTCCTCGTACGTGCCGGCCGTGAGCTCGGGACGAATGCCGAGGTAGTGCCCCACGACGTTCCACAGATACAGATAGTCCTCTTCCTCCTGGCGCTCGAACGGGATGCCGAGCTTGCGGAGGCTGCGCAGGAAGACGTAGCTGAAGGTGAGCAGCGTGTAGGCAAGCTCTTCCTGGTTGTTGGGCAGCGCGTCCTCGCCCAGGTCCCAGCCGTGCACGTAGAGCGCTTCATGCCGGTCGTCCTTGTCCTGGATGGTGGCGAGCGGCGGGATCGCTTCGTGCGTTTCCTCGGCCGCGGCGGCCTGGGGCGTGCCTCGCAGGATGAGGTTGCGAACGCTCGCGTGGATGAGCCGCACCTTGAGGATCTGCGCGATGCCGCTCGCGTCGCCGCGCGTGAGGCCGCCTTCCATCATCGCCGGAAAGATCATCGCACCCGTGGCCCGGATGCGATGCTCGGCGCGATGGATGAGCTGCCCCGTCGCTTGCAGCACGGACGCGAGGTCGGGCACCACGTAGCACTCGGGAAGGCTCGCGCAGAAGAGGATCGTGACGGAGAGCGCTCCGTGATCCATGAACAGCTTCTCGGCGCGGGCGATGCGCTCGCGGTCGGCGCCGTCGGGAGGCCGCGGAAGCGCGGCCTTCACGTAGTCCTGCAGCGGCTGCACGAGGTAGTCCGGGGTCGCGGCCGTGGGCTTCCAGTTCGCGACCGCGTCGTTGCAGTCCCAGGCGGTGATCTCCTTGTTCAGCGCGCGGATGCGCTCGAGACGCTCCTGGATCGGGGACGCCTGGGTCCCCTCCTTCGCGGAGGCCGCGAGCGGTGCGTCCGCCGCGGCTTTCAGGAGGGGCTGGGGCCAGGGCCCCAGGATCTGCTCGATGGCTTGGTCGGCGTGCGGATCGGCCTCCCATTGCGCCGCGTCGAGGTCTTCGTTCGTGATGGCTTGTGCGCCCATGCTGCCTCCCTTGTTTTTATCCGGTGAGCTTGCGCGCTGCTCCCTTCCAGGCCAGCGCGGCCCATCCCAGTCCTACAGCAAACCAGAGCGTCGTCACTCGCGACACCACGGTTGCCGCTCCTGCCGCGGCCGGTTCCATGCCGGCCTGTACCAGCAGGAATAGCATCAATGCCTCGGTGCTGCCTAGCCCACCGGGCAAGAGAAGCAGCGCTCCCCCCAGCAAGGCGATCGCGTAAATGCCCATCGCGGTCTCGACCGGCATCGTGGCCCCCATCGAGGCAACCACGAGGTGGAGCGCCCAGGCCTCGGCGGCCCAGCCCACGACCGACAACGCGAGCCCGATGGTGAGAGGCCCGCCGCGGGCCATCCGGCTCGACTCCCGGGCGAGCGCCTCGAAGCGCGCGGCGAAGCGATGCGGCACGACGCGCACCAGCACGCGGACCAGCGCGGCCGTGCGGCGATCGGAGGCTGCGATCCACAGGGCCACTGCGACGCCCGCGGCCACGCAGATCGCCACCGTCCCGCCGTGGGGAATGAAGGCGAGCGCAAGGATCGAAAGCAGGGCCAGGCCCAGCACGTCCGAGAGGCGGTCGGCGAGCAGTGCCGCGATCGAGACGGCGTAGGGCACGTCGTGGTCGCGCTTCAGCTCGAGCGCGCGAGCCGCTTCTCCCACCTTGCCGGGTGTCGTGGTCCACGCGAAGCCCCGCACGTAGTTCGCCGCTGCCGCGCGGCGGTCCAGCGGATGGCCGGCACTCGCGAGGAAGACACGCCAGCGCTCGGCCCGCGTGGCGTAGTTGGCCACCGAGAGGGCCAGCAGCGCCGCGAGCTCGCCGATACCGACGCGTCCCAGCGCCTCCCCGAAACGCGCCGCGTCGCTCCAGAAGGCCAGGGCGACGAAGGCGCCCACGGCGAGGACGGCTGATATGATGGCTGCGCGAAACCGGTAGCCACGCTCATGCAGAGTCAAGTGCGAAATCCCCTCGGCAGCGCCCCCGCCCTGGCATCGGCCGATCCGGTTCCGCTGTGCGTGGATCTCGACGGTACGCTCGTGAAGAGCGACATGTTACTGGAGTCGCTCGTGGCGGCCCTCAAACGGCGTCCCCTCCTCGCGTTCGCCCTGCCCTTCTGGCTCGCTCGCGGCCGCGCGGCACTCAAGCACGAGCTCGCCATGCGCGCCGACGCGATCGACGTCGCCGTGCTCCCCTACGACGAGGCCGTGCTGCAGCGCCTGCGCGACGCACGAGAGCAGGGCCGTACCGTGGTGCTCGCCACCGCCGCCGACTCGACGATCGCGCAGCGCATCGCCGACCACCTGGGCCTCTTCCAGACCGTGCTCGCGAGCGACGGCGTGAAGAACCTCAAGCGCGAGGCGAAGGCCCGCGAGCTCGTGGCGCGCTACGGCGAGAAGGGCTTCGACTACGTGGGCGAGGACCGGCACGACGTGCCGATCTGGAACCACGCCCGCGAAGCGATCGACGTGAAGCGGAAGACGAACCCGGTGCGCGCCGTGCGCCGCGGCACGCGCGCCTACCAGTGGGCGAAGAATCTCCTCGTCTTCGTGCCGCTGCTCACGGCCCACCGCTGGGATGCGGCTTCGATCTCGGCGTGCTCGCTCGCCTTCGTCGCGTTCTGCCTCGTGGCCTCGGCCGTTTATCTCGCCAACGACCTGGCCGACCTGCAGGACGACCGGCGCCATCCCACCAAGCGAACGCGGGCGATCGCCTCGGGAGAGCTGCCCATCGGCGCGGCCCTGTTGCTGCTGCCGCTGCTGGTGGCCGGTGCCGCCCTCATCGCCTGGCGCCTGCCGCCGGCCTTCGGAGCGCTGCTGGTGACGTACATCGTCGCGAACCTCGCCTATTCGCTGGTCCTGAAGCGCGTGGCGATCCTCGATGTCTTCGTGCTTGCAGGCCTCTACACGCTGCGCCTGCTGGCGGGCGCCGCCGCGATCGACGTGCCGGTCTCGCCGTGGCTGCTGGCGTTCTCGCTCTTCCTCTTCCTGTCGCTGGCGCTCGCCAAGCGCTACGTGGAGGTCGACAGCGTCCTCGCGCGGGACGAGGAGAAAGTTGGCGGCCGCGGCTACCACGCGGGCGACGGCCCGCTGGTCGCGATGCTCGGCACCGCGAGCGGCTACCTCGCCGTGCTGGTGTTCGCGCTCTACGTGACGAGCCCGCAGGTCGCGGCGCTCTACAAGGCGCCGGGCGTGCTCGGCTTCGCGATCCCGCTGCTGCTCTACTGGATCTCGCGCGTGTGGCTGCTCGCGCACCGCGGCGCCCTGCACGAAGATCCGCTGCTCTTCGCGCTTCGCGACCGGGCGAGCTATATCGTGGGCGCGCTGGTGCTCGTCACGATGCTTGCCGCCACGTGAGCGTGCGTTCCTGGGGCAACTACCCGAAGGTCGAGCACGCGGCGGTGATCCCGCTCGCGTGGCGCCACGAGGCGTTGCCGAAAGTCGGCGGCACGATGCTGCCCTCCGGCCTGGCACGCAGCTACGGGGATAGTTGCCTCAACGAAGGCGGCACGCTGCTCGCCACGCGCGGCCTGGACCGGCTGATCGCATTCGACCGCACGACGGGCGTGCTCCGCTGCGAAGCCGGTATGACGCTGGGGCAGATCCTCGCGCTCGCAGCCCCGGTGGGCTGGTTCCTTCCGGTGGTGCCCGGCACTTCGTACGTGACGGTGGGCGGGGCGATCGCCAACGACGTCCACGGCAAGAACCACCACCTCGAAGGCACGTTCGGCGCCCACGTCCGCCGCTTCGAGCTCGCGCGCTCCGACGGAACGCGGATCGAGTGCGCTCCGCCCACCGAGCCCGCGCTCTTCCGCGCGACGATCGCGGGCCTCGGGCTCACGGGACTCGTCACGTGGGCCGAGCTGCGGCTGAAGCGCATCGACTCCGCGATGTTCGACGTGGAGACGACGCGCATGGACGACCTCGGCCATTTCTTCGCGCTCACGGAGGCGTCGGCCGGATACGAATACAACGTCGCGTGGGTCGATGCGCTCGCGAAGGGCAAGGACCTGGGCCGGGGCCTCTTCATCCGCGCGCGGCACTCGTCCGTGGCGATCCATCCGATGCCGGAGGCCGGAGCACGCCTCGCGATGCCCTTCGACCTGCCCGCGGCCACGCTGAACCGCCACAGCGTCTCGCTCTTCAACGCGCTCTACCGCGCCCGAGGTTCGCGCGGCTGGCAGCACACGCACGAACCGTATTCGAAGTACCTGTTCCCGCTGGACGGCATCGCGCACTGGAACCGCATGTACGGCAAGCCCGGCTTCGTGCAGCACCAGAGCGTCGTGCCGCGCACGGATGCGCCGCTGCGGGTGCGCGCCATTCTCGAAGCGGTGGCCGAAGCGGGCGATGCGTCGTTCCTCACCGTCCTCAAGGTGTTCGGGGACCGCGAGGGTGCCGGACTGCTCTCGTTCCCGCGGCCGGGCGTGACGCTCGCACTGGATCTTCCGATGCGCGGCGCCGCGACGCTGGAGCTTCTGGAGCGCCTCGACGCCATCGTGCGCGACGCGGGCGGTGCGATCTATCCGGCCAAGGACGCGCGCATGTCGCCCGAGACCTTCCGCGCTTCGTTCCCGCGCTGGGAGGAGCTGGAGCGCCATCGCGATCCGGCGTTCTCCTCCAGCTTCTGGCGGCGGGTCACCCGATGAGCCTGCAACGCGTCGCGATCTTCGGCGCCACCTCCGCGATCGCGCAGGCCGTGGCGCGGCAGCTCGCGGCGAAAGGCGTGCGGCTCCATCTCGTGGGACGCGATCCCGCCAAGCTCGAAGCCGTGCGCGCGGATATCGCGGCGCGCGGCAGCGCGGGCGTGAGCGTGACGCTCGCGGACCTGGACGAGACCGCGAGACACGCGGCGCTCGTCGAGGAAGCCGAGCAATCGCTCGGCGGCGCGATGGATGCCGCGCTGATTGCCCAAGGCACGCTGCCCGACCAGGTCGCCTGCGAACACGACTTCGCGCTCGCCGAGCGCGAGATCCTCACCAACTTCGTGGCGCCCGCATCGCTCGCCACCCACCTCGCCAATCGCTTCGCACCGCGGGGCACGGGACGCATCGTCGCGATCTCCTCGGTAGCCGGCGACCGCGGCCGCGCCTCGAACTACGTCTACGGCAGCGCCAAGGGCGGGTTGTCGATCTTCCTCTCGGGGCTGCGTGCGCGATTGAACGCGACGGGCGTCGGTGTGGTGACCGTGAAGCCCGGCTTCGTCGACACGCCGATGACGGCCGCCTTCAAGAAGGGCCTGCTGTGGGCCGCGCCCGAGAAGATCGCGAAGGGCATCGTCTCCGCGATGGAGCATGGCGGCGCCGAGGTCTACCTGCCGTGGTTCTGGTGGCCGATCATGTTCGCGATCCGCCACCTGCCCGAGGCGATCTTCGTCCGCCTGAAGATCTAGCGAGGGCGGCCGATCGACGCGCCGAACGCGCAGCCGGAACCGGCGACATAGCGGCCGATCGCTTCGGCCCACGGCTTCGGCGCGGGTCCCGGCGTGACCGGCACGGGCACCAGCTGCTTCAGCTTCGGGTCCCAGCACACCACGCGCGTCGGATATTCCGGCTCCGCGGCCTTCACGCGCTTGCCCTCGAGATACTCGAAGACGGAATGCTGTCGCAGCGTCGTCACGACACCGCCTTCGATCTTGCCGGGCAGCTCCGGGATCTCCTCGTAGATCTGCACCAGCAGGTGATTGCCCAATGGCGCCGGGAACACCGGCGGCAGCATGAGGCCGCCCTGCGCGTTGATCGCGAACGGGATGTCCTTGTAGTCGCGCGGCGCCAGCACGAGCGTGTAGTCGCCGGCGCGCGTGGCGGCGGACTCGCGGGCGATCTCGCCGATCAAAGCGCGCATCTGGTCCGAGGTCTCGACCCGGCGGTCGAGGGACTCGAGCAGGGAGCTCCCGTGAATAAGGGCCACTCCCACCGTGATCACCGCGAGCGGTTTCACGGGATTCGCGACGGCGATCGCCGCGGCCACGAGCGCCGCATAGAAGCCTGCCGTCTGGTAGAGCAGCCGCCCGCCGAGATCCATCGGCGGCAGCCGGCCGATATGCGGTGCCACCAGCGCGATCGTGAACGCGGCGGCCGCGACAAGGGCCAGCAACGCAGTGCGCATCGCGCGCGACGTCCCGCGCGAGAACACCACCCACGCGACCAGGGCGAGCTGGATCGCGGTGAAGCCGAGTACCGCGGTGGCGTGACCCTCAGGACGGAAGTGCGCGGCGAACCAGATCGGCAACGTGCCCGCGAGCCCGGACCAGTAGTCCAGCGTGAGGATCGCGGTGGCGGGCGTCGTTCCCGCATAGACGCGCGTGAACGAGCCGAAGAACACGTAGCGCGCGACCAGGTACGCGGCGGCAACGATCAGCCAGGGAAGCGATCGCCGCACGGCCGCCACGAACCTCGCGAAGGTCCAGCTCGCGCCCTCCTCTTCGTCGCGAGCCGCGGCGAGCAGCAGGATCGCGAACGGCAGGATCGCGGCCGACTCCTTGCACAGGAACGCGGCCACGGCCGCCACCAGCGAAGCGACCGAGGCCGCGTCGCCGAGGCGGCGGCTCGCGAGGAACAGCAGGCACGAGAGCAGCGTGAAGAACGTGGCGCTCGCGTCGAAGCGGCCGGAGATCCACGCGGCCACCTCGGCGCTCGGCGCGAACGCAAGAAAGAGCACCGCCCCGAGCGCCGCGGCCAGCGAGGCCTGCGCGCCGCGAGCGCCCACGAGCCGCACGCCGATCGTCCCCGCCATCACGGCGCTCGCCACGTGCAGTGCGAGGTTCACCGCCATCCAGCCGCGCGCATCGAGACCTCCGACGACGTAGTTGAGCGCGAACGATGCGTACGAGAGCGGCCGGTAGAAGTGGTTGTCGCCCGCGTCCAGGCCGGTGTGGAGCTTGGCAAGCAGCATGGCGCCGAAGCGGCCTTGCTCCTGCCAATGGTGGAACAGCGCGAGCGGCACGAAATCGTCGGAGAGGAAGTAGACGCGCAGGACCGGCGCCATCAGCCACGCCGCGGCGAGCGCGAAGCCGAGCCACGACGCGAGGGCCGCGCGCCGGTCGTTCACGGGCGCATCTCCAGGCGCCGGCGGTCGATCTCCGAGACGTGGCCGTTCTTCGAGCGCGTCGTGATGCGCATCTCGAGCGCCTCCGGCGGACCCGCGGCCGCGAGGTCTTCGGCGCTGAAGTCGAGCGCGAAGCGACCACGCGCACCGTCGGGGTAGCCCGGGAAGACGGCGGCGAGATCGGCGCTGGCATCGCCGAAGCGCGCGGGCTTCTCGACCTTGCCGAGCTTCACGGACACGGACTCGACCCCGAACGGATCGAGCGTCCATCCGCGGATCTCGAGCGGGACACTGTTCACCTGGCGGGAGGCCGGAAGATCCAGCACGCCGATCGAGAGCGGCTGGCGGTTCGCCCAATCGAACGTGTAGTAGACGCCCGCCACCGTCGCCGCCGTAAAGAGGACCGCGGCCGCGATCGGCCGCACGTTGTCACGCGGCGCGCGGCCCCATCGCATCAGGCAAATGGGCGCGGCGACGAGGACGCCGAGCACGAGAGCCGCCATCGCGAGCCAGCCGGGCAGGAAGTGGCGAGAGGCTTCGCTCATCCCGTCGCCGAACACCGTGGTGAGCACCGCGTAGATCACGGTGCCGCCCAGCAGCATCGCGAGGAGCAGCGAGGTCGCGGGATCGTCGCTGGCGGGCCGCGCCCAGAGCGCCGCCGCGATCGCCGCGAGAAAGGCCGCGAGCATGGACGCGATCACGAGTGCGGCGAACACGGGGCCCGGCATGTGGGTCGCCGCGAGCTGCAGGAGCGAGCGGTTCCATGGCTCAAGGCCATCGACCGTCACGCCTTTTGCGTCGCCGAGCACGCCGAGGTAAGCGGGCGTCACGGCCTGCGTAGCGGGCAGGACGCGAGCCACCGAACGGACGAGCAGCCGGGGGTCGGCCGGCACGAAGCGCAGGAACGCGAGGCTCGAGAGCCCGAACACCTCGGGGCACTTCTCCCGCAGGACCTCGCCGCGCGGCAGGTACCACGTGGCTCCCGAGAGCGCCGCGCAGCGCTCGGGCAGGCCCAGCACCTGCGCGGCGTCCTTCGGATCGCCCGCGGCAGGAAGCACCACGCCAAGATACGTATTGGTGCGGTTCACTTCGCGCACCGCGCCGGGGCGCGAGAGCAGCCCGAAGGCGAGCATCGAGGCGACCACGGCGATGCCGAACGCGGTGACGGTGAAGTGCGGCGATCGCCGCCACAGCCACGGCCACGCCGCGGCCACGAGCGCCGGGGCGAGCAATGCGAACTGCTCGCGCGAGAAGGCGAGCGCCACGAGCGAGCCCGCGAGCGTCACCGAGAGGACGAGCGACCCGCGATCGGTGAGCGCGATCGCGCAGATCGCGCCGATGCATGCGTACAGCGACGCGAGCAGCGCGAACTCCGTGTAGAGCGTGTTGAGCCAGAGGGTGACGGCGGGATCGGCCATCACGAAGAAGAAGACGAGCCCGTGGTACAGCGCGGCCGCCGGATGGCCGTGAAACGCGAACGCCAACAGCAGCGCCACGACCGCGAGCAAGGTGAGCTTCACCGTTCCGATCCACTTCAGGCGCACCTGGGTAGGCGGCGCGCCGAAAGCCACGGCCGCCGCGACGGTCATTCCGGTGAGGGCGACTTCGGTGCTGGGGTAGCAGCCCTCCCGCTTCGGAGCGCCCAGCGAATAGAGCGGCAGCGGCGCCTCGGGGCTGGCCCGCTCGCGCACGGCCACATCGACCGCGGGATAGAGGCCGGTGCACGCGCTGGTGCGCGCCATGTCGTACTGGTTGGCGTAGCCGACGATCGGCTCGTGCGCGATGAGCAGGGCCGCGCGCGCAAGCCCCGCGAGCACGAGCGCAAGGCCGATCCATTCCCGGGGCAGCGACAAATTCGTTCGGGCCTTCTCTTCGCGACGGCGCCCAGTGTAAGGCAGAATGCGACGCATGCGCCCCGTCCTTTTCGCCCTGTGTCTCCTCGCCGCGACATCGTCCGGTGCCGCCACGTTCCGATGGTCCTCGCAGGGGGACTACCTCTCCGCCGATCCGCACGCGCAGAACGAGGGGCTCAACAACAACGTCAACGACTACATCTTCGAGAGGCTCACGACACGCGGCAAGGACCTCGTGCTGCAGCCCGCGCTCGCCGTCTCGTGGGAGGCGAAGTCGCCGACGCTGTGGCGCTTCAACCTCCGCAAGGGCGTCACGTTCCACGACGGCACGCCGTTCACGGCGGACGACGTGGTGTTCTCGATCGAGAGAGCCCAGCTCCCGAGCTCGAACTTCAAGGTCTACGCGGGGCCGATCGGCAAGCTGCGGCGCATCGACGACTACACGGTGGAGATCGAGACGCCGGGCCCGAGCCCGCTGATCCACGAGCTGCTGAACAGCATCCGCATCATGAGCAAGGCATGGTGCGTGAAGAACGGCGCGCTGAAGCCCCAGGACTTCAAGACCGGCGAGGAGACGTTCGCATCGCGCAACGCCAACGGCACGGGCCCGTTCATCCTCGTGAAGCGCGAGCCCGAGGTGGCGACGACGCTGCGCAAGAATCCCAACTGGTGGGGCATCGCCGACAAGCGCTTCGAGGGCAACGTGGACGAGATCGTCTACCGTCCCATCAAGTCGGATGCCACGCGGATGGCCGCGCTGGTCACGGGAGAGATCGATCTCGTGCAGGACCCGCCGCTGCAGGACATCGCGCGCCTGCGCCAGGACGCGAAGGTCAAGGTGATCGAGGGGCCGGAGAACCGCGTGATCTTCCTGGTGATGGACCAGGAGCGCGACACCCTCAAGTACTCGAACGTGAAGGGCAAGAACCCGCTCAAGGATCTGCGCGTCCGGCAAGCGCTCTACTCCGCGATCGACATCGAAGCCATCCAGCGCCAGGTGATGCGCGGATCCTCGCGGCCGACCGGCGCGATGGTGCCGACGATCTCGCGCAGCTTCCCGCCCCTGGAGCCGCGGCTGCTCCCTCACGATCCGGCGAAGGCGAAGAAGCTCCTTGCCGAAGCGGGCTATCCCGACGGCTTCGAAGTCGGACTCCTCTGCCCCAACAACCGCTACGTGAACGACGAGCGTATCTGCACGGCCATCACTTCCATGTGGGCGAAGGTCGGCGTGAAGGCGCGGCTGGAGACGCTGCCGCGCGCCCAGTTCTTCCAGCGCGTGGACCAGTTCGACCACTCCATCCACATGTACGGCTGGGGGGGCGCGGCCACCGATCCGGGCTTCACCGTGACGCCGATCCTCCACAGCCGCGACGGCCGGCGCGGGGACTTCAACTCCGGCCGCTATCGCGACGCGGAGCTGGACAGGATCGGCGAAGCCGCCGAGGTGGAGATGGACATCCCGAAGCGCTCGGCCCTCCTGCTGCAGGCCCTGCAACGCGCGCGCGAGAACATCTACACCATTCCCCTCCATCGCCAGGTGATTCCGTGGGCGATGCGCGCCAACGTGGAGGCCGTCCATCGCGCGGACAACGTCGTCACCGCCGAATGGGTGCGGATCCGCTAGCGTGGCCGAGCCGATCGCAACGCTGCTGGACCTGTTGGCCCAAGGTCCCGCCGATCCCCAGCGTGTCTTCAATCCCTGGCGCGACACGGATGAGCGCGACGCGACGCCGCATCGCCGGATGCCGCAGCGCCGTCTCGACAACCTCGCTGCCTACCTCGAGGCCCGCCGCACCAGCGCACGCTACGTGTTGATGGGCGAGGCGCCGAGCCACCGCGGCTGCCGCTTCTCCGGCATTCCGTTCTGCTCGGAGCACGAGCTGGTGCACAAGGCGGACCTGGTCGCGAGGAAACCGCTGCAGCTCACCAGCCGCGATGCAGCGACGAAGCCCTTCACCGAGCGCAGCGCCGCGGTGATCTGGGGCGAGCTCGAGCACTCGGGCTCTCCCTTCGACGTGGTGCTCTGGAACACGTACCCGTGGCATCCCTACGGCGACGACGTCACCTCGAACCGCAAGCCCCGTCCCGCGGAGGTGCGCGAGGGTCACGCAGCCTTCGAAGCTTTCCAGGCGTGCTTCACGCATCCGCTACGCGTGCTGGCGGTGGGAAAGGTCGCGGAGCTCGCGCTCGGCCAGTGGCCCGGAGGCCACTGCGCCGGCTACATCCGCCACCCGGCGCACGGCGGAGAGAGCCTCTTCCGCGCGGGCTTCCGCGAGCTCGTCACCGGATCGGCGTAAGGCCGCGCGACCCGGCCAGCCCGCGCTACTCGGCCAGCGCGACGCCCGAGCCGCCCATCTCCTTCGGCAGGTCCTTCATCTTCACGAGGCCGTCCTTCATCGGCAGGCGCGTCTCCTGGTAGTGGACGTGGATGCCGGCTTCGTACGGAAAATCGGGGATCGTCGCCGCGTAGACGTCGATGAGGCCCATGCCCGGGTGGTCGGTGAAGAGATGGCCGCCGCAGGACTTGCACCACTTGCGGTAGCTGTGCGGCGTCTTGTTGAACGTGCCGATGTTCGAAGCACCCTTCGTGACTTCGACGGCCTCGGGCTTCCAGAGCGTGAACGCGTTCACCGGGCCGGCGGACCAGCTGCGGCACGACTCGCAATGGCAGTAGCCCATGCCGGCGGGCTCGCCGCGAACGCGCAGCTCGACGGCGCCGCAGAAGCAGCGGCCTTCGTAGGTCTTTGCGGGCGCGGCGGATTTGGGAGCAAGCTTCTCGACGGTATCCATGGAACCTCTCTTGCAGGGCAGTTTGCGTGTTGCTAGTATCCGCAGCCCTCGCCAGATCCGCCTTGGCCGGGACACCACACTTCATGATCGAAACGCCATGGATGCGCTGTCCGATGTCCTGAAGTCCATCCACCTCGAGGGCGCCGTGTACCTGAACGGCGACTTCACCGCGCCGTGGTGCATCCGCGGCGAATGCAACGTGCCGTCGGTGCGCGACCGGCTGCGCGATGCCGAGCATGTGTTCTTCTTCCACCTCGTCACCGAGGGCGCATGCCGCGCCAAGCTCGACGACTCGCCCGAGACCGTGGAAGCGCATGCCGGAGACGTGATCCTCATCCCCGGGTCCGACAGGCACTTGCTCGGCAGCGACGTTCGCTTGACGCCCATCGACAGCGAGCGCCTCGCCGCCGAGAGCGCCGCCGGCGGCGACCACACGCGGATCCGCTACGACGGCGGCGGCACGGCCACGCGCTTCGTGTGCGGCTACCTCGCGTGCAGCCGCAGTGTCTGCCGTCCGTTGCTGGAAGCATTGCCGCGCCTGCTCTGCATCGACGTCGGCGACACGCCACTCTCGACGATGATCCGCGAGCTGCTGCAGGCGGGCGTGCGCGAGTCGTCGCTGGAGCGGGCCGGTGCCCAATCGATGCTGGCGAAGCTCTCGGAGCTGATGTTCGTCGAAGCGATCCGCCGCTATGTCGAGGCGCTGCCGCCCGGCGGGAAGGGTTGGCTCTCGGGGCTGCGCGACGCGCAGGTCGGCCGCGCGCTGGCGCTGCTGCACCATGACCCGCGCCGGGCGTGGACCGTGGACGACCTCGCGCGCGAAGTGGCGCTCTCGCGCTCGGCGCTCGCCGAACGATTCACCGCGATGGTGGGCGAGCCGCCGATGCAGTACCTCACGCGCTGGCGCCTCGCCCTCGCCGCGCAAGCGCTGCGTTCGAGCCGCGAGACGATCGCGCGCGTGGCGGAGCACAGCGGCTACGAGTCCGAGGCGTCCTTCAGCCGTGCGTTCAAGCGGGAGTTCGGCGAGCCGCCGGCGACCTGGCGGCGGGCCCGGGCCTGAAGGTGCCTATGCGGCGCGCTGCGGCGCCGCGCCGCGGTGATAGACGCGATCGCTGGGCAGCACGATCGACGGCGCGTGCGGCTCCTTGCCGCTCAATTCCGCGTAGTACGGCGTGAAGTCCGGCGCGGTCGCGTCGAAGAGCTCGCGGAAATCGCGGATCACGAAGTACGTCTCCTGGAACGTGTCGATCTTGTAGCGCGTGCGCATGATGCGAAGAAGATCGAAGCCGATGCGGTTCGGATCGGGACTGTCGATGCAATACGGCAGCTCGCCGCCCGAAGAGAGGATGCCGGCGCCGTATGTGCGCAGGCCCTTCGGCGTGTCGATCAGGCCGAACTCCACCGTGTACCAGTAGAGGCGCGAGAGCATCTCGATCGCACCGAGCTCGTGCGCCTTGATGCCGCCGCGCCCGTATGCCTGGAGATAGTCCGCGAACACCGGGTTGAAGAGCAGCGGCACGTGGCCGTAGAAGTCGTGGAAGATGTCCGGCTCGACGATGTAGTCGAACTCCTCGGGCGTCCTCAGCCACACGGTGACCGGAAAGCGGCGGTTGGCGAGGTGGTCGAAGAACGTGAGGTCGGGCACGAGCCCCGGCACAGCGACCAGTTGCCAGTTCGTCGCGCGGCCCAGCTTCGCGTTCACGGCTTCGAAGCTCGGGATGCCATCGCCGAAGTGGAGCGCCGCCAGCGTGTCCACGAACTCGTCGCATGCGTACTTCGGCGCGAGCGCCACCTGGCGCGCGTACAGGCGCTTCCAGAGATCGTGCTCGGCTTGCGAATACCCAGCCCAGTCCTGGACGACCGTGTAGTCGGGACGCATGCGGCTGTAGTCGCCGCGCAGGTTGTGGGCGGTTTCGCCGGTCACGGGTAGGGAACGACCTTCTGCTCGATGGCGCCGAAGATCGTGTCGCCCTGGTGGTCGAACATCTCGATCTTCACCGTGTCGCCGTACTTGAGGAACGGCGTCTTCGGCTCGCCCTGCTCCACTTGCTCCACCACGCGCGCTTCCATGATGCAGGCGTAGCCGGTGGCGGGATCCTTGTTGGAGATGGTGCCGGTGCCGATCATCGTGCCGGCCTTCAGCTCGCGCGTGCGCGCGGCGTGCGCGATGAGATCGAAGAGGCTGAACGTCGCGTCGTCGCCGGCGTTCGGGTTGCCGAACCATTTGCCGTTGATGTGCGTGACGAGGCGATAGCTCACCTTGCCCGCGTCCCACGCCTGGCCCAGTTCGTCGGGCGTGACGGCCACAGGGGCGAGCGCGTTGGCGCCCTTGCCGTTCACGAAGCCGAAACCCTTCGCGAGCTCCGCGGGAATGAGCTTTCGGAACGAGACGTCGTTCACGAGCGTGATCAGGCGCACGGCCGCCGAGGCTTCCGCGGGCGTGGCGCCCATCGCCACGTCGCCGGTGATCGCGACCACTTCTCCTTCGAGGTCGATGCCCCAGTCCTCGCTCTTCGCGCGGATCGGGTCGCGCGCGCCCATCATCGAGCCCGCGCCGCCCTGGTACATGAGCGGATCGGTGTAGTAGCTCTCGGGGACCTTGTCGTTGCGCGCACGGCGCACGCGCTCGACGTGCGTGAGGTACGCAGAGCCGTCGAGCCACTCGTAGGCGCGGGGCAGGGGCGCGTCGATGGCGCCCTGCGCGAGCGCAGCCTGGAAATCGAACGCATGGCGCTCGTTGCCGCACTCGAGGCTCTCGGCCGCGTCGAGCAGCTTGGCGTGGCTTTCCTCCCAATGCTCGAGCAGGTACTGCATGGTGGGCGCGATGCCGTCGGTGTTCACGGCGCGCGTGAGGCCGGAGTTCACCAGCAGCAGGGTGCCGTCGCGGGTGGGGCCCTTCAGGGAAGCGAGTTTCATTTCAACGGGGCTTTCGTGAATCCGCTCCAGGCGGCGTCGTAATCGGGGTCGAGCAGGCTCACCTGCATCGCCGCCGCGGTGGGCTCGAGGACGTAGCGGCTCTCGAACATGAAGGCGAGCGAGCCGCCCAGGTAGTGCGGTTCCAGCTTCGCGGTGACGGCCTTCTCGTAGGAAGCCTTGTCCGGCCCGTGCGCGCTCATGCAATTGTGCAGGCTGGCTCCGCCGGGCACGAAGCCGCCTTCCTTGGCGTCGTACGCGCCGTGGATGAGGCCCATGAACTCGCTCATCACGTTGCGGTGGAAGTACGGCGGGCGGAAGGTCTTCTCGGCCACCATCCAGCGCGGCGGGAAGATCACGAAGTCCACGTTGGCGACACCGCGCGTGTCCGACGGCGAGGTGAGCACGGTGAAGATCGACGGATCGGGATGGTCGAAGCTCACGGTGTTCATCGCGTTGAAGCGCGCGAGGTCGTACTTGTACGGATAGTAGTTGCCGTGCCACGCGACGACGTCGAGCGGCGAGTGCGGCAGCGACGCGCGCCACAGCCGTCCCGCGAACTTGGCGACCAGCTCGGTGGCGCCTGCATCTTCGTACGCCGCGGTGGGCGCGAGGAAATCACGCGGGTTGGCGAGGCCGTTCGATCCGATCGGTCCCAGCTCCGGCAGGCGCAGCGGCCCTCCATAGTTCTCGCACACGTAGCCGCGCGACGGGCCGGTCACCTCGACGCGGAAGCGCACGCCACGCGGAATCACGGCAATCTCACCCGGCGCGACTTCGAGGACGCCCAGCTCGGTTCGCAGGGTGAGCGCGCCTTGCTGCGGCACGATCAGCAGCTCGCCATCCGCGTCGTAGAACGCGCGGCCCGCCATCGACTTCGAGCAGGCATAACCGTGAACGCCGATGCCGTGCTGGCCGCGCGCGGAGCCGTTGGTCGCATACGTGCGCAGCCCATCGACGAAATCCACCGCCGCGCCCGGAATCGGGATCGGCATCCAGCGCAGGCGGTTCGGCGTCGGCTGCGCGTCGGGATCGGGCGCCGTGTGGACCAGCGTGCCCTCGAGTGCCTTGAACGGAGCGTGCATCGCGGACGGACGCAGGCGATAGAGCCACGAGCGCAGGTTCTCCGATCGCGGCGCCGTGAACGACGAGCCCGAGAGCTGCTCGGCATAAAGCCCGAGCGGCGCCTGCTGCGGCGAGTTCTGCCCGACCGGCAGAGCGCCCTCGATGGCCTCGCTCTCGTGGTGACTTCCGAATCCTGAAAGGTATTTCATCGGCGTTTATCTGCGTTTATCCGCGGAGGAAGCCTTTTGCCTTGGGCTGGGCCCCCGCCTCCGCGGGGGCGACGATCAAATGACACCGCGGGCGATCTGGTCGGCTTCGATGCTCTCGAACAGCGCCCGGAAATTGCCCTCCCCGAACCCCTGGTTGCCCTTCCTCTGGATGATCTCGAAGAAGATCGGGCCGATCACGGTCTCGGTGAAGATCTGCAGCAGCTTGTCCTCGTGGTGGTCCTTGTCCACGCCCTCGCCGTCGAGGAGGATCTTGTTCTTCTTCATGCGCGCCAGGTCCTCGCCGTGATCCTTCACCCGGTCGCTCACGCGCTCGTAGTAGGTGTCGGGCGTGTCGAGGAACTTCACCGACTGGCCGCGCAGCTTCTCCACCGTGGCGTAGATGTCTTCCGTCGAGAGCGCGATGTGCTGGATCCCCTCGCCGTGGTACGCGTCGAGGTACTCCTGGATCTGCGACTTCGTGTCCGACGGCTCGTTGATCGGGATGCGGATCTTGCCGCAGGGGCTGGTGAGCGCCCGCGACGTGAGGCCGGTCATCTTCCCCTTGATGTCGAAGTAACGGATCTCGCGGAAATTGAAGAGCTTCTCGTAGAACTGCGCCCAGACGTCCATGCGGCCGACGTAGACGTTGTGCGTGAGGTGGTCGACCTCGACCAGCCCCGCGCCCTCCGGATGCTGGTTCACGCCTTCGAGCGGGACGAAGTCCACGTCGTAGATCGAGAGGTTGCCGCCGTTGCCGGGGTAGCGGTCCACGAGGTAGATCAGCGAATCGCCGATGCCGCGGATCGCGGGAATGTTGAGCTCCATCGGGCCGACGGGGCCCTGATACGGCTTCGCTCCCAGCTCGATCGCCCGCTTGTACGCCTTCGCGGCATCCTTGACGCGCATCGCGAACGCGCACGCCGAGGGACCGTGCACGCGCGCGAACGACTGCGCGAACGAGTCGGGCTCGCGGTTCACGATGAAATTGACGCGGCCCTGCCGATACAGCCACACGTCCTTGGAGCGGTGCTTCGCGACGGCGGTGAAGCCCATCTGCTCGAAGAGCGCGCCGAGGAGCTTGGGATCGGGCGCGGTGTATTCGATGAACTCGAAGCCGTCGGTGCCCATGGGGTTGTCGTGCGCGGTCTGCTCCATCTCGGATTCCTTCGCTTCGTGTTGTCTTGAGACCGTACGGCCGGGCGACCATTCTACGCCGCGAGGAAAGGCACAAGATTGCAATTCTGGCGGCAGGAAGCCATGCTTACGCAACTAAATTGCGTTAAAGCCTTAAGTCACACAACAAATGGCACGACCAGCCCTGAACCGCAGCGATCGCCGCATCCTCGAGATCCTCCAGGGCGACGGCCGCCTCACCAACCTGGAGCTCGCCGAGCGCGTGAGCCTCTCACCCAGCGCGTGCCTGCGCCGAGTGCGCGCGCTCGAAGAAGCCGGTGTGATCCGCCGCTACGCCGCGATCGTCGATCCCGGAAAGGTGGGCCTGGGCCTGCGCGCCTTCGTGACGGTGAAGCTCGAGAAGCGCGGGCGCATGCCGACGGACGTCTTCACCAAGGCGGTGCAGGACTGGCCCGAAGTGGTGGGCTGCCACTCGACCACCGGCGACATGGACTACCTGCTGCGCGTGCACGTCGAGGACCTCGAGCATTTCTCGCGCTTCGTGATGGATTCCCTGCTCAAGCACCCGGGCGTCCTGGACGTGAAATCGAGCTTCGTCCTGGAGGAAGTGAAGGAGACCACGGCGCTCCCACTGGCGCATTTGGGCACCTAGGACATTACAACCGCAAGATTCCGTAAAAATACCGAAGCACTCCGTCAACCGTTTTTTTATACTTTCCCGTGTAGAAAAACGGAGAACGCGCCCATGAAGCGCCAAACCAGGGAGATGGCCGCTGCATTGGCGGTCTGTGGGCTGCTTGCTACCGCATGCGGCAACAGTGAAGCACCCTCGAACAAGGCCCGCGCCAACGCGCCCCTCAAGCCGGCCCAAGGCACGCTCGACGGCACCTCGTCGAACGCTTCCGCCGACGAAGCCACGAAGGAACGCCTGGCCCGCCAGGAAGCCGCGACCAAGCTCTTCGACAAGAGCAAGGCCGAGCCCGCCCCCGCGAGAGCGGAGGCCGCAAAGCCCGCTGCGCCCGCCCCGGCACCCGAATCCGTGAAGACCGCCGCCGCGGCGCCCGCCAAGGCGGAACCGGCAAAGTCCGCACCTGCACCCGCGCCGGAGCCCGTGCAGCGACCCGTCATTCCCGCGGAGGCGGGAACCCAGCCTACAAAAGGCCCGGAGCCCGTCGCTCCTCCGAAGGTGGAAGTGGCCGCGGCCAAGGCTCCGGCTGCACAACCCCCGCCCCCGCCGGCGCTCGCCGCCGCAAAGCTCGTGAGCCGCGTCGAGCCCGACTATCCGCGCGAGGCGGTCATCGCCGGGGCCGAGCGCGGCAGCGTGAAGGCGCGCATGACGCTCGACGGCAACGGCAACGTGACGCGCGTGGAAGTCGTGGAAGCGAACCCGCGCCGTCTCTTCGACCGCGCCGTGGTCCGTGCGCTCTCGCAGTGGCACTTCAACGAGGGCCCGTCCGGCCGCACCGTCGAGACCGAAGTCGAGTTCCGGCTCAAATAAATAATGAGGGTCAGACCACCATTTCGCGTCGGCGAAATGGTGGTCTGACCCTCATTATTTATCGAACTCGAGGACCACGCGCCGCGAGCGCGCGCTCTTCTTCTCGATCTTCACGATCCGCAGTGCACCGATTTCGCTCGTGTTGGCGACGTGGGTTCCGCCGCAGGGCTGCAGGTCCACCCCCGCGATCTCCAGCAGGCGCACGCGGCCCACGCCACGAGGCGGCTGCACCGACATCGTGCGCACCAGCTCCGGCTTCGTATCCAGCTCCGCATCCGTGATCCACGTGGTGCGAATGTCGTGGGCCTCGGCGACCAGGCGCGCCAGCTCGCGCTCGAGATGCTCCTTGTCGAGGGGCTCCACCATGTCGAAGTCGAGCCGAGCGTAGTCCGCGACGATCGAGCAGCCGTTGGTCTGGTGCGGGACGATCGCGCAGAGCAGGTGCGTGGCCGTGTGGAAGCGCATGTGGCGATGGCGGCGATCCCAGTCGATCGTGGCGGTGACCGCCGTGCCCGGCGCCAGCGCGGCCAGCAGGGCTTCCTGCCCCGGCGCGGGCACGTGGAGGATCTCCGCGCCCTCGCCCTTCACGGTATCGGCAATCGCAATCGTGTTTCCGCCGGGGAGCGCAAGCCGCCCGGCATCCCCCGCCTGGCCGCCGCCGCGCGGGTAGAAGACGGTCCGGTCCAGGCGGATCCCCCGATCGTCCACCGCGGCCACGGTGGCCTCGCAGTCTCGAAGGTAGGCGTCGTCCCGGTAGAGAGCTTCGGTCATGCCCTTATTCTCGCGTAATATTCCACCCCGCAAGCCTGCACAGCAGACATTCCAGGGGAAAACCACATGAAAACCGCAACCGTCCGCGCGGCCATCGCCGCCGCCGTCGCGCTGGCCTGCGCCTTCGGCGCCGAGGCGAAGACCTTCCGTTTCTCGAGCCAGGGCGACATCACGACGATCGACCCGCACGGCAACAACGAGGGCTTCACCAACGCGTTCCTCGACAACATCTACGACCCCCTGGTCACCCGCGGCAAGGACCTCAAGGTCGAGGGCGCGCTTGCCGTCTCCTGGCAGCAGGTCAACCCGACCACCATGCGCTTCAAGCTCCGCCCGAACGTGAAGTTCCACGACGGCACGCCGTTCAACGCCGACGACGTCGTGTTCACGTTCCAGCGCGCGCTCTCCGACACCTCCAACTTCAAGCCCTACCTCGCGGGCGTGAAGGAAGCGAAGAAGGTCGACGACCTCACGGTCGACGTCCTCACCGAAGGCCCGGCCCCGGCGCTGCTGGGCCAGCTCACCGAGATCCGCGTGATGAGCAAGGCGTGGTGCACCAAGCACAACGTGCTGAAGCCCCAGGACTACAAGAACAAGGAAGAGACGTTCGCCTCGCGCAACGGCAACGGCACCGGCCCCTTCATCCTGCGCACGCGTGAAGCCGACGTGAAGACGGTCGCGGTGCTCAACTCCAACTGGTGGGGCAAGCGCGAAGGCAACGTGACCGAGATCGTCTACCAGCCGATCAAGTCCGACGCCACGCGCCTGGCCGCGCTCATCTCCGGCGAGATCGACTTCGTGCTCGACCCGCCGCCGCAGGACGTGCCGCGCCTGCGCCAGGACGCCAAGATCAAGGTCCTCGAGGGCAACGAGAACCGCACCATCTTCTTCGGCATGGACCAGTTCCGCGACGAGCTGCAGTACTCGAGCGTGAAGGGCAAGAACCCGTTCAAGGACCAGCGCGTCCGCAAGGCCGTGCAGCTCGCCATCGACGTGCAGGCGATCAAGTCGCAGGTGATGCGCGGCCTGTCGGTCCCCACGGGCATCATGTTCGCCCCGCAGGTCGACGGCTATCCGAAGGACCTCGACGTTCCGGTCAAGCCCGACCGCGAAGCGGCGAAGAAGCTGCTCGCCGAGGCCGGCTACCCGCAGGGCTTCGAGGTCACCCTCGACTGCCCGAACAACCGCTACGTGGCCGACGAGAAGATCTGTGTTGCCGCCGCCGGGATGCTCGCGCAAGTGAACATCAAGGTGAAGGTGAACTCGATGCCGCGGGCGACGTATTTCCAGAAGATCCAGCTCCTCGACACCAGCTTCTACATGCTGGGCTGGGGCGTGCCGACCTTCGACTCGCAATACGCGCTGCAGAGCCTGATGCGCACGCGCATCGAGAAGACAGCCGATGGCGACTACAACCTCGGGCGCTATTCCAACGCCAAGGTCGACGCCGCGATCGACAAGCTGAAGACCGAGATCGACCCGAAGAAGCGCGCCGACCTCGCCCGCGAGATCACGATCCTGCATCGCGACGACGTGGGCCACATCCCGCTGCACCACCAGGTCATCCCCTGGGCGATGCGCTCCAACGTGTTCGCCGTGCATCGCGCCGACAACCGCGTGTCGGTGAAGTGGGTCAACATCCAATGACGTCGCACCGGGCGGCCGCGGCCGCCCTCTTCATGGCCCTGGGCTAGATGCTGGCGTTCGTCATCCGGCGCCTGATGCAGGGCGTCATCGTGATGCTGGTCGTGGGCTTCATCGCCTTCTCGCTCTTCAATTTCGTGGGCGACCCGGTGTCGCTCATGCTGCCGCCCGAGGCGACGCAGGCCGACCGCGAGCAGATGCGCGGCGTCCTCGGACTCGACAAGCCGTTCTACGTGCAGTTCGGCACGTTCCTCACCAATGCGGTGCAGGGCAACTTCGGGATCTCGCTGCGCCTGGGCCGGCCGGTCTCGACGCTGCTGGTCGAACGCCTGCCCGCCACGCTCGAGCTCGCGATCGCCGCCGCGCTGATCGGCCTGTTCGTGGGCATTCCCGTGGGCGTCTACACGGCGTTGAAGCGCAACAGCTGGATCTCGCAGGCGATGCTCACCACCTCGCTCATCGGCGTGTCGCTGCCCAACTTCCTGATCGGCATCTTCCTCATCCTCACCTTCGCGGTGTGGCTGGGGTGGCTGCCGTCGTTCGGGCGCGGCGATACGGTGAAGATCGGCGCATGGTCCACGGGCCTGCTCACCACGAGCGGCCTGAAAGCCCTCATCCTCCCGTCGATCACACTGGGCTTCTTCCCGGTGACGCTCATCATGCGGCTGGTGCGCTCGGAGATGATGGAGGTGCTGCGCACCGACTACATCAAGTTCGCGAAGGCCCGGGGCCTGACGACGCGCGCCATCAACTTCGGCCACGCGCTCAAGAACACGCTGGTCCCGGTGATCACCATCACCGGCCTGCAGCTGGGCGGCATCATCGCCTTCGCCATCATCACGGAGACCGTGTTCCAATGGCCGGGCATGGGGCTGCTCTTCATCCAGGCGGTGCAATTCGCCGACATCCCGGTGATGGCCGCCTACCTGTGCCTGATCGGCTTCATCTTCGTGGTGATCAACCTGGTCGTGGACATCCTCTACTACGTCGTCGACCCGCGCCTGCGCATCGACCGAAGCACGGCGGGGCACTGACATGGACGCCTTGCGCCGCTTCTTCGACGGGGACGTGTTCTTCAGCTTCAAGCACTCCCCCGCGGTCATGATCGCCTTCGCCCTCATGACGACGTGCATCCTCGCCGCGGTGCTGGCGCCCTGGGTCGCGCCGCACAACCCGTTCGACCTGAAGACGCTGAACCTGCTGGACGCCTTCACGCCGCCGTCGTGGACCGCGCGCGGCAACCCCACGTACCTGCTGGGCACGGACGACCAGGGCCGCGACGTCCTCTCGACGATCATCTTCGGCTCGCGCATGTCGCTGCTGGTGGGCCTGCTGGCCACGCTGCTCGCGATGGTGCTGGGCGTCTCCCTGGGGCTCCTCGCCGGATACGCAGGGGGCAAGGTCGACGCCTTCATCATGCGGGTGGCCGACATCCAGCTCTCGTTCCCGGCCATCCTGATCGCACTGCTGGTCGACGGCCTCGCCCGCGTGGCGCTGCCCCGCGAGATGCACGACCAGTTGGCCCTCTACGTGCTGGTGCTCGCCATCGCCGCCTCCGGCTGGGTGCGCTACGCCCGCACCGTGCGCGGCTCCACCCTCGTGGAGCGCAACAAGGAATATGTGCAGGCGGCCCGCGTGATCGGAAGGCATCCGCTCGCCATCATGTTCACCCATGTGTTGCCCAATGCCCTGGGACCCGTCCTGGTGCTGGTGACCCTCCACATCGGCGAGGCCATCATCACCGAGGCGACGCTGTCGTTCCTGGGCGTGGGAGTTCCGCCGACGCAACCGTCGCTGGGGACGCTGATCCGCATCGGGAACGACTTCCTGTTCTCGGGCGAGTGGTGGATCACGGTGTTCCCGGGCGCGGCCCTGGTCACGCTGGTGCTGTCGATCAACGTGCTGGGCGACTGGCTGCGCGACGCCCTCAACCCGAAGCTCCGTTGACGAAAGCGAGGTGCCCCATGAAACACCAGCTCCTCATCGCCCTCCCGGCCGCGCTCCTCGCGGCCTCCGCCTTCGCGGGACAGTACGACCAGCCCTACTCGATCATCGCCACCGAGTACAAGCTCGCGGCCGATCCCCTCGAGCGCAAGGTGACGGTGAACCGCGTGGACGACGTGAACTCGCGCAACAACGAGTCCGTGGTCGGCCCCGGCAAGCATTCGGTCGTCGTGGACCTTCCGCCGCGCAAGGGCTTCAGCCTCGGCACGCAGAAGATCTTCGACCTCGAGACCAAGCCCTGCACGCGCTACTTCGTCGTCGCGAAGCTCGAGAACCAGGTCACGCAGGACTGGACGCCCGCCGTGAAGTACGAAGAAGAGATCAAGGAGTGTTCCGCCCGATTCCTGAAAGGAGGCAAGACATGAAAGTCCGTTACCTGCTGCTCGCCGTACCCGCGTTCGTTTCCGCCGCCGCTTTCGCGCAGAACCCGTATTCGCAGCCCTGGGCGCTGGTGGAGCGAGGCGATCCGTCCGACGTCCGCAACGAGTCGCCACTCGCGATCTCCAAGGTGGACGGCAAGACCACCCGCAACCCGCGCAAGAGCGACCCGCTCGCGCCGGGCAAGCATGTGATCACCGTGCACTTCGATTCCGCGAAGGGCGTCATCACCGACAACTTCCGCGAGCTGGAGATGGATCTCGAAGGCTGCACGCGCTACCGCATCGTGGCCAAGTACCCGTCCAAGCCCATCACCGAGTGGAAGCCGCACGTGTACAGCGAGCCCATCGGCGAGTGCGTGGGCAAGTTCAAGAAGAAGGACGAGCCGAAGAAGTGAGCTCCACCGCGCCGCTGCTGTCCGTCCGCAACCTCCGCGTGGAATTCAACACGCGGCGCGGGACGCTCGTCGCCGTCGACGACGTGAGCTTCGACATCGCCCCCGGCGAAGTGCTGGGGGTGGTGGGCGAGTCGGGCGCGGGCAAGTCGATCACCGGCAACGCCATCATCGGCCTGCTGGAGCCGCCCGGGCGCATCGCGGGCGGCGAGATCCTGCTGGAAGGCGAGCGCATCGACAACCTGCCGCAGGAGCAGATGCGCAAGATCCGCGGCCGTCGCATCGGCGCGATCTTCCAGGACCCGCTCACGTCGCTGAACCCGCTCTATACGGTCGGCCGGCAGATCATCGAGACGATCCGCACGCACCTGCCGATGAACGAGTCGCAGGCCCGCACGCGCGCGATCGATTTGATGAAGGAGGTCGGCATCCCGGCCGCCGAGCGCCGCATCGATCATTACCCGCACCAGTTTTCGGGCGGCATGCGCCAGCGCGTGGTGATCGCGCTCGCGTTGTGTGCGAATCCCCGCCTCATCGTCGCCGACGAGCCCACCACGGCGCTCGACGTGTCGATCCAGGCGCAGATCATCCAGCTGCTGAAGCGCCTGGGCCGCGACCACGGCACGGCCGTGATGCTGGTCACGCACGACATGGGCGTGATCGCGGAGACCGCCGATCGCGTGGCCGTGATGTACGCGGGGCGCCTGGCGGAGATCGGGCCGGTGCAATCCGTCATCCACGACCCGCAGCACCCGTACACCGTGGGCCTGATGGGCTCGATCCCGTCGATCGGCCAGGACGTGGAGCGCCTGCCGCAGATCGAAGGCTCCATGCCGCGCCTCACCGCCATTCCCCCGGGCTGTGCGTTCAACCCGCGCTGCCCGCATGCGTTCGATCGCTGCCGCGTGGAACGGCCGGACCTGATGCCGACCCCCGGTGCCACGCGGGCGGCGTGCTGGCTGCATGCGAAGGACGTCGTCCGTGCCTGACACCGCGATCCAGGTGAAGCCGCTCCTCGACGTCCGCGACCTCGCGAAGGACTTCGACGTCTCGCGCCCGTGGCTGAACCGCGTGCTGGAAGGCCAGCCGCGGCTGATCCTGAAGGCCGTGGACGGCGTGTCGTTCACCATCAACCGCGGCGAGACGCTCTCACTGGTGGGGGAATCGGGCTGCGGCAAGTCCACCGTGGCGCGCGTGATCTGCGGGCTCTATCCGCCCAGCCGCGGCTCGGTGAATTTCGACGGCGTGGACCTGGCCACGATCACGGACCGCAACACCATGCTGGCGATGCGCCGGCGGTTCCAGATGATCTTCCAGGACCCGTTCGCGAGCCTGAATCCCCGCTGGCGCGTGGGCAGGATCATTGCCGAGCCGATCCGCTCGCACGACCTGCTGAAGGACGATGACGCGATCAAGGCCCGCGTGGGCGAGCTGCTGCTGCAGGTGGGCCTCTCGCCGCTCGACATGACCAAGTACCCGCACGAGTTCTCGGGCGGCCAGCGGCAGCGCATCTCGATCGCGCGCGCGCTGTCGTCGAACCCGGAGTTCCTCATCTGCGACGAGCCCACGAGCGCGCTCGATGTTTCGGTGCAGGCGCAGATCCTGAACCTCATGAAGGACCTGCAGCGCGCCCACGGGCTCACCTACCTCTTTATCTCGCACAACCTCGCCGTGGTCTCGCACATCTCGAACCGCGTGGGGGTGATGTATCTCGGGCGCATCGTCGAGATCGCCGAGACCAAGACGCTCTTCAACCGCCCGCTGCATCCGTACACGCAGATGCTGCAGAGCGCGATTCCCGATATCAAGATGTCCGGCAAGTCACGCACGCCCGTCGCGGGCGAGGTGCCGAATCCGTTGAATCCTCCGACCGGCTGCGCGTTCCATCCGCGCTGCCCCTTCGCCAACGAGCGCTGCAAGGTCGAGCGCCCGGAGCTGAAGGACTACAGCGGCACCCTCGCCGCGTGCCATGGCGTCGAAGAAGGCCGCATTCCCGTCGCCAAGTAATAAAGGGGTCAGACCACTTTATTCAGATCGCTCCGAATAAAGTGGTCTGACCCCTTTATTGCTTACGCGGTGACGAGGGCGTGTTCGGCGAGGATGCCGCCGGCGCGCTCGGCGTTGACCGGGTGGGAGAGCAGGAAGCCCTGGCCGAACTCGCAGCCCAGCTCCTGCAGCAGCGAAAGCTGCTTCGCCGTCTCGATGCCCTCGGCAAACACCTGCTTCGAGAGCGCCTGGCCGAGCGTGAAGATGGCGCGCACGATCTCGCCGTTGTCGCCCTCCTCGCCCATCTTCTCGATGAACGAGCGGTCGACCTTCAGTTGATCGATGGGGAGCTTGGCGAGGTACGAAAGCGACGAGTAGCCGGTGCCGAAGTCGTCGATGCTGAGCGTGACACCCATGTCGCGGAGCGACGTGAGGGCCGCCAGTGTCTCGGGCGCGCCGTTCATCAGGATGCTCTCGGTCACTTCGAGCGTGAGTTGCGTGGGCAGGATGCCGGCTTCCGCGATCGCGCGCTGCACCTGGCCCACGAACTCGTGGTCGTTCAGCTGGAGGCTCGAAACGTTGACGCTCATGCGCAGGCCATCGCCGCCCTTGCTCCACTCGCGCATCTGGCGGCAGGCTTCGCGCAGCACCCAGTTGCCGAGCGGCACGATGAGCCCGGTTTCCTCGGCGAGCGGGATGAACGTGGCCGGCTCCATGATGCCGCGCTCGGGATGGCGCCAGCGGGCCAGCGCCTCGAAGCCATTCAGGCGCTTGTCCTTCAGCGTGTAGATGGGCTGGTAGTCGAGGTAGATCTCGCCGGCGCCCAGGGCGCGGCGCAATTCGGATTCCAGCAGCAGCTGCTCGGCCACGTGCTGGTGCAGGCTCGCATCGAACATGGCGTACTGCGCCTTGCCCTTCGACTTGGCCTTGTACATCGCGATGTCGGCGTCGCGGATGATCTGGTCGGAGCTCTCGTAACCGATGGTGCTGAAGGTGATGCCGATCGAGGCGCTGATCGAAACATCCATGGCGCCGAGGCGGAAAGGCTTCTGCAGCTCGCGCTGGATGCGCTCGGCGAGATCGGCCGCGTCGCGTTCCTTGTGCACGTCTTCCAGCAGCAGCGCGAACTCGTCGCCGCCCAGGCGGGCCAGCACGTCGGTCGGACGCAGGATCGCCTTCAGGCGCTTGGCGAGGTGCACCAGCAGCTCGTCGCCGGCCTTGTGGCCCAGCGAGTCGTTCACCATCTTGAAGCGGTCGAAGTCGAGGTACATGACCGCGAAGCGCTGCTCGGCGTGGCGCTTCACGCGCGCGATCGCGCGGTTCAGCTGCTCGTCGAAGTGCGTGCGGTTGGCGAGCTGCGTCAGGCTGTCGTGATAGGCGTTGTGATACAGCTCCGCCTCGGCACGGCGGCGGGCGCTGATGTCCTGCGCCTGCACGATGAGGTTGTGCGTGCGGAACTGCCAGTCGCGGGCGAGCGAGATGTTGAGCGACATCCACACGCCGTGGCCCTCGCGGTGCAGGCCGCGCACCTCGGGATGCACGGTCGCCACCGCCCCGGAGCGCAGCTCCGTCACGGCGGTGTTGAGGATGCGGCGGTCGTCGGGGTGCACGAGGCTGTGCAGGTTGGCGGCCAGCAGGTCGTTGGCGGGCCGGCCCAGCATCTCGCAGAAAGCCTTGTTCGCCTGGATGAAGCGGCCGTCCTCGGCGGACACGAGGCCCATGCCGATGGCGGCGTGCGTGAACGCGCTGTGGAAGCGGCTCTCGCTCTCCTTCAGCTCCGACATGTGGCGCTCGTCGTCTTCCATGCGCTGGAAGTACGAGTGCAGCGTGGTGAGGAACATCGCGATCACCGGGACCGACACCAGCAGCACGGCGAGGCCGAAGTGCTGGAAGCTCACGTAGAGCAGGCCCGCGATCGAGGCGCCCGAGATGTAGGCGAGCGCGATCCAGCGGAATTCCACGACCCACTGGAAGGGCGTGACCGCCTCGCGCTTCTTCAGCGCGAAGAGCATCGAGGTGAGGACGGTGTTCGCCGCGAAGAGCACCAGCGAGAACACCAGCAGTGCACCCATCAGGGCGCCGCTGTTGAAGCCGGCGGCCATGAGCTGGTCGCGCGACATCTCGAATGCCTTGGCGCAGATCAGCATCGCGATCGCGGCGAGCGACGGCGTGACGATGCGGCTCGTGGCGCGCTTCGAAGTGCGCCAGGCGCCGACGGCACCTTCGAGCGCGGCGGCCAGCACCGCGGCCGCGGGGCCGTAGAGCAGGAGCGCCAGGAAGATGAAGATCTCGGCGCCGCCGAGCGAGGTCTTGGCGCCGGGGATGCGAACCGGGAAGAGGCCGACCACGGCCGCGATCGCCGCGAGGACGAGGGCCTGGATCAGCGAGCTGTTGTCCAGGCGCGCGAGCGTCGCGAGCGAGTAGGCAATGGCGACCGTGCCCAGGCCCGCGACGATCCACCAGTAAGCCCGGGCCGCCGGGCTGTAGTCCTGCATGTCGATCAGGGGCCGGGAGCCCATGGGTTCAAGGTTCTCCATAGATGATCAACGTCGTGTTGCCAACCCGGCGTGCGCCGGACTCGCTCACGATCACTCCCTCCGAGACGATGACGCCTTCCGAGATGATCAGGCCCTCGGAAACGATGAGGCCCTCGGACACGATCAGGCCTTCCGAGACGATGAGTCCCTCGGAGACGATGATGCCCTCGGAGATGATGATGCCTTCGGACACGATGATGCCCAGGCCGCGCACGACGGCGTCCGAGACATCCTTGGTGAACATGAAGAGGCCGGTGCCCAGGCGCGGGCTGCTCACGCCGAGCAGCGAGGAGAGCACGCGCACGCCGCCCGAGACGAGCACCATGTTTCGCGGCGCTTCTTCCTCGAAGCCGGAGATCGGGCCGTTGTAGCTGAAGCGCTCGATGTCCGCGTAACGCACGCGATCGGCGACCCAGGAGAGCTGCGGATCGTAGACCGGCTGGTATTTCCGGAACAGGTCCTCGCCCGCGACGATGTGGCGGCCGCCGAGATATACGAAGCGGCTCCAGTTGACCGGGCGGCCTTCGATCATCGAGACCGGCGCGGGCATCGACTGGCCCGGGGCCAGGATCGAGTCGCCGGCACGCAGCGACCCATTGGCGATGCGCGTGTTGAGGTTGCTCGTGATCGCCTTCGACAACGCGATCGCGCCCGGAACGTTCACCAGGCCCGAACCCTGCTGGAGCAGGTTGGCGCCGGGCAGCGGCTCGGCGGTGTACTGGAGGATGGCCTTGATGATCGGGGGCGTGAGGCTGGGGTTGGCCTGCAGCATCAGCGCCACGGTGCCGGAGACGACCGGCGCCGAGAACGATGTGCCGCTCACCGTCATCAAGCCCGTGCCGAGGCCGCGCTGCACGACGAGCGCCGGATTGTCCCGGGCGAGCGACGACTGCCCGAGGCCGAGGATGTCGGTGGCGAGTGCGGCCGTGACGCGGTTGCCCGGAGCGACGAGCTCGGGCTTCAGGACGTTGTCGGGACGGCGGACGTCGTTGGCGTCGACCCAGGCGCCGCGCGTCGGGCCGCGCGAGCTGTAGAAGTTGACGGTGTCGTCGCCGCGCGTGCCGCTGTCGTGGTGGTTGTCGGAGCCGACGGTGATCGCCATGGGCTCGTTGCCCGGCGAGCTGATCGAGCCGTACACCTCCTGGCCGTCGATCAGGCCGTAGTTGCCGGCGGCCACGACCACGGTGATGCCCGCGGCCACGGCGTTGCGAACGGCGCGGCACAGCGGATCGGTGCGATACGACTCGGTCGAATCCGCGGCGAGGCTGATGTTCAGCACGCGGATGTTGTAGTCCTTCTGGTGCAGCAGGACCCAGTCGATGCCGGAGAGCGCATCGGCCATGTCGCCGACGCCGTTCTCGTCGAGGACCCGCACGTCGATGAGGGATGCGCCCGGGGCGATGCCCGTGCTGTCGATCGACGAGGAGAACGACTTGCCCGCGGCCACCGAGGCGACCATCGTGCCGTGGCCCTGGCGGTCGGGGAACGTGGCGCCCAGCGAGTTGATGATCGACTCGAGCTGGTTCAGCGTGCTGCTGCCGGGACGGATGTCGCGGCTGAAGTCGTAGCCGCCCTTCCAGTCGAGCGTGCCGAGCAGCGCGCCTTCGTTGATCTTGAGGAGGTCGACCGCCTTCTTCACGCGGGTCGAGCCGTAGGAGCCGCCGCCGAAAGCCTTGTGCGACGACATGATGCCGGAGTCGAGGAAGGCGATGCCCACGCCGCTGCCGTCGTAGCCGGAGCTGGAGCCGCTGCCACGCGTCTCGGAAGCGCCCGTGGCCTTCTCGAGCAGGCTCTTGGTGCGCGCCGTCATGCGGTTCGGGGAGATGCTCTCCACATCCGAGCGGCGGGCGATGTCGATCACCTTCGAGGCCGGCAGCATCGCGGCCACGCCGGTCACGGAGATATAACGGTAGTAGACGGACCCGCCCGCGGCGGTGATCGCCTGGCGGAGCGCCACGAGGTCGGGGTCGGTCGTCGCGACACCCATCACCAGGACCTTCACGAGGCGTCCGTTATAGGACTCCTTCGACCAGGTCACCCCCGCCATGCTGCTGGCGACGAGGGCCTGCTGGAGGTCCGGGGAGAGCTTGCGGCGCGCCTCGGAATAGGACGACGTCCACTGCGCGGATGCGGGGACGGACTGGAGGAGGATGGCGATGAGCAAGCCCGCGATGGAGAACCACCGCGTCTTGCCCAAACCGTTCACCCATCCCTGGAAACGTTTGAGGCTGGCCATCTTCGTGCTCCGATGCGCTGTGAGGTACAGCACACTTCGAGCCGAGATTAGTCCCCGCCTTAAAGGAGCCGTGTGCGATTTCGCACAACTGGGATTACACCCGTAGGTCTCAGGATTACGGCTGTAAGGAAGCGCCCGGGAGGTCCCAGTCCGAGGCCTTGAGGAGCATGCGAAAAGCCCCCGCGGCGGGGGCTTCGGCGGCCGTGGACAGGCGCCGGTCGAGCTCCGGAGCGGCGTCCAGGCGGTGGAAACCCAGCCTCCGGTAGACCGCCTGGGCCCGGGAATTCCCCTCCCGGACGGTGAGCCAGGTGAACCGGGCGCCGAGGTCGCCGAAGGCATGGTCCAGGTACCTGGCCAGCGCCAAGGTCCCGATTCCCTTGTCTTTTTCCGACACCAGCAGGCGCTTCACGTAGACGCCGGCGCCCTCGGCCCGGGCGTCGAAGGCGATCAGGTAGCCGGCCGGGAAGCCGTCGAACTCGATGATCCAGTGCTCCCGCTTCGGGCTCTGGATCGCGGCCAGGTGCTCGAGGTCGGTCCACTGGCCGATCGCGGCCACGTGGTCGTCGCGGCGTTCGAGCCCGGTCACGAACGGGAGGTCGGCCGCGGTCGAAGGACGGAGGGTCACCATGCCGGCGGAAGCATATCGCGCGTGCTGTCCTACGTCCGGATGGGGCGGCCAGTGACATCGGCGGACCCCACCCAACGCCAAGATGCGGAATGCAAAATTCCGCCCTTTCCGTCTTCCTCGCCGCGTCCCTCCTGGGGGCCGTTCCGCTGTCCCACGCCGCAGACAAGGCGCCGGCGAACAAGGCCTCGAACGAGTCCGCGCTTTCCAGGGGCGCCCACGGGCCTTCGGTCGTCCGTGCCCAGGTGCTGCTCGACCGCGCCTGGTTCTCGCCCGGCGAGATCGACGGCGGCTTCGGCGAGAACATGCGCCGTGCGGTCTCCGCGTTCCAGGAAGCGCATGGACTGAAGCGGACCGGACGAATCGACAGCGCCACGTGGCAGGAGCTGGGCGGCCGCGACGCCGAGTACCTCGCGACGTACTCGATCACGGCGAAGGATGCCGCCGGCCCGTTTGCGAAGGTGCCGAAGGATCCGATGGAGCGCGCGAAGCTGCCGCGCCTCGACTACGAAGACTTGACCGAAGCCCTCGGCGAGCGCTTCCACGCGAGCCCGAAGCTGCTGCGAGACCTGAACCGCGGCAAGAAGATCGAGGCCGGGACCGAGATCCGGGTGCCCGGCGTCGAGTCCGCCGCCGCCGCGCCCGCAAAGGCCTCGATGATCGTGCTGAACAAGAAGGAGCGCACGCTGGTCGCGATGACGCGCGACGGACGCCCCGCCGCGTTCTTCCCCGTCAGTCTCGGCGTACCGGAGTTCGAGCTGCCCGTGGGCACGCTGAAGATCGTGAACGAAGTGGCGAACCCGGAGTTCGACTACGACCCGGTGCTCCTCAGCGACAAGAACCCGAACCACACCAAGGTCTCGATGAAGCCCGGCCCCAACAATCCGGTCGGCGTGCTCTGGATGGGCCTCGACAAGAAGCACTACGGCATCCACGGCACGCCCGAGCCGTCGCGCGTCGGCCACAGCGAGACCAACGGCTGCGTGCACCTCACCAACTGGGATGCGAAGCGGCTCTCGGCGATCGCCTCCGCCGGCTTGCCGGTGGATGTGAGGGAGTAAGCGCGTGACGAAGCAGCACGGCGTGCGCGTCGCGGTGGCGCTTGCCGCCGGGAGCGCAGTCGCACTCACGCTCGCGTTCGCCGCGGTACCCGCCGCTCCGATCGACAAGGAGCTCGCCGAGAAATCCTTGCTGTTCCCCCTGCCGCTCGTGCAGTCCAAGGGCCTGCGCGACTCGTTCAGCGAGGGCCGCGGCGGGCACAAGCACGAGGCGGTGGACATCATGGCGCCACGCGGGACGCCGGTGCGCGCCGTCGACAACGGGCGCATCGCGAAGCTCTTCACCAGCGTGCCGGGCGGCAAGACGATCTACCAGTTCGATGCGACCGATACGTACACGTACTACTACGCCCACCTCGACCGCTATGCGGACGGCCTGGCGGACGGAGCGCTCGTGAAGCGCGGCGACGTCATCGGCTATGTCGGCAGCACGGGCAACGCCGCGCCGAATGCGCCCCACCTGCACTTCGCGATCTTCCGCCTCGGCGTGCTGCGCCAATGGTGGAAGGGCGAGGCGATCGACCCGTACCCGTATCTCGTGGTCGCCGCGAAGACGCCGGAGCGCTAGCGGACGCGGTTGCGTCCGTCCTGCTTCGCGCGATAGAGGGCCGCATCCGCTTCGGCGAAGAGGCCCGAGGCCGTACCGCCACCGGTGGGAACGTGCGCGGCCACGCCAATGCTGAAGGTCACCACCGGCGCAACGGACGATGCCGGGTGCGGGATCGCACGCGTCTCGATTGCAGCGCGCAGGCCCTCGGCGAAGGTCATGGCCTGTGCGTGGTCCGCGCCGGGGATCAGGATCACGAATTCCTCGCCGCCATAGCGCGCGGCGAAATCCCCCGCGCGGCTGGTCGCCTTGCGGATCACCTCGGCCACCGCGATGAGCGACTTGTCGCCTTCCGGATGGCCCAGCGCATCGTTGTACGCCTTGAAGGCATCGATGTCGGCGACCACGATCGCGAGCGGCGCCTGCAGGCGCAATGCGCGTCGCCATTCGCGCTCGAGCACCTCGTCGAGGTGCCTGCGGTTGGCGAGGCCGGTCAGCGCATCGGCGAACGAGAGACGCGAGAGATGCTCGTTCGCGATGCGCAGCTCCTCGGTCTTGGTCGCGACGAGGCGCTCCATCTCCGAGTGGCGGCGGCGGAGCTGGTGCGTGCGCAGCCGGAAGAGTCCCAGCGCCGCGGCCAGGAATCCGAGCACGGCCAGCGCCCCGAACCACCACGATTGATAGAACTGCGGGCTCACCGTGATGGGCAACGGCGCGGCGGCTTCCTGCCAACGCTTGCCGTCGGTGGTGGCTGCGACGAGGAAGCGGTACTTCCCGTGCGGCAGCGCGGCGAACGTGGCCTCGCGGTTCTTGCCGGCTTCCACCCACTCCGGCGTGATGCCTTCCATGCGGTAGCGGAATCGAACGCGGTCGGCGTTGAGCAGCGTGCCCGCGCCATAGTGGATCGAGAGCGCGGCGGGCCCCGGCGGCAGGACGATGTCCGCACCCGGCAGCAACGCCGCGCCGTTCACCGTCACCTCCTCGACGACGACGGCCGGCGGGTTGCCCGTGCCGGGAAGGCGCATGGGATCGACGATGACGAGGCCCTTGAGCGAAGGCAGCCACAAGTGCCCCTGGGCATCGATGGCGCCCGCGGACTGGAGGCCGCCAGCGAAGGTCGTGGTGCGAAGCGCGTCGCCGGGACCGAACCCCGTGGACTTCACCTTCCCCACGCGGCCCTCGACGAAAGCGTCCAGCTCCGAGCGCGACACGCGGTGGAAGCCGCGATTCGCGGTCATCCAGAAGTCGCCCGACTTGTCCTCGAGGATCACCTGCGCGAGGCCGTCCCAGAGGCCGTCGGCCACGCGGATGCTGTGGATGCGCCCGTCGCGGATGCGGTTGATGCCCTCGCCGTTGGTGCCGATCCACATCGTGCCCTTCGCGTCCTCGTACAGCGACACGATCCAGTTCGACGCGAGGCCGTCCTTGCGCGTGAGGGCATCGAAGACGCCGTTGCGATATCGCACGAGGCCGTCGCCCGGCGTGCCGATCCAGAGCGTGCCCTTGGCGTCCTCGAGCATCGTCGTCACGCCCTCGCGAGGAGCGCCCGGCTCGACGACCGCGACGAAGCGCTTGCCGTCGAAGCGTGCGAGGCCGCTCGCGGTGCCGGCCCAGAGGATGCCGCCGCGATCGCGATACATCGCGCGCACGTCCACGTTCGGAATGCCCTGGCGCAGCCCGAACGTCTCGATGCGGCCGTCCTTCCAGCGCGACACGCCACCGGTATAGGTGCCCATCCAGATCGCGCCGTCGCGATCCTCGAGGAGTGTCGAAGCCTCGTCCGACGCGAGGCCGTCCTTCCTGGTGATCGCGGTGACCTTGCCGCCCTCGATGCGATTCACGCCGCCGCCGGCCGTGGCCACCCACGTAGCACCGTTGCGCGCATGGATCACCGATCGCACGTTGTCGCCCGACAGACCTTCGGGCTTGCCGAACACGACGAAGGCGCGGTTGCTGAGGCGATTCAGCCCGCCGTGCCACGTGCCGGCCCAGAGGCTGCCCTCGCGGTCGACGTGCACGGACCAGATCTGGTCGCCGGACAAGCCGCCCGTGGCCGAGATCGAGGAGAAGCGGCCGCCGCTCATGCGGCTCACGCCCGATCCCCATGTGCCGATCCACAACGCGCCTGCCGTGTCCCGCGCGAGGTACGTGAGCTGGTCGGTGGGCAGGCCATCGGCCACGGTGTACGAGCGGATCTGCCCGCGGTCCACGCGCACGAGGCCCGCGCCCGCCGTCGCCGCCCAGATGCCGCCGGCCGGATCCGCGAGGACGTGCCTCACCTCCAGGTGCGGAAATCCGTTCTTCGGATCGAAGACCTTGAACTTGCCGGCGGTGAATGCGACGAGGCCGCCGCCCGTGGTGCCGATCCAGAGCGTGCCGTCGCGGTCGAAGGCGAGCGTGCGCAGGCGCCGGCTCGGCAGGCCATCGGCTTCGGTGTAGAGCTTGGCGGCGCCCTTCTCCCAGCGCACGAGGCCGTTCTCGGTGGCCGACCAGACGACGCCGTCCTTGTCCTGCGCGAAGGCCCAGGCACGCCGGCCCTCCATCAGCTCGTCGCCGAAGGCGCGCTCGAAGCGTCCGTTGCGATAGCGCGAGGCACCGCGGCTGTGGCCGATCCAGAGCGTGCCGTCGGCGTCTTCCATGAAACCGAAGATCGGGCGCGCCACCAGCTCCGGGATGGGCGCGGATTCGAAGGTCGCGAAGCGGATGCCGTCGAAGCGTGCGAGGCCCGCGCCGGTTCCGACCCAAAGGTAGCCGTCGCGGGTCTGGTACATGGACTGCACGGTGTTCTGCGGGAGGCCCTGCTCGGTCTGCCAGCCGTCGATCTTGTATTGCGTGACGGCCATCTGCGCGATGTCGACCGGGCTCAGCGTCTGCGCGCGGAGCGGCGAGGCGAAAGCCAGCACCAGCCCGATGAAGATCGAGGCCGTGCGTGCGCAAGAGTGGAGATACTTCGCGTTGTAGGACTTCAACGTCTGGTTCTGGTGTTGCACGAAAGGCGTCCAGTTTACGTGGCCGCGCCCTCCGATGGACCGCTCTGCTGCAGTCGTAACCTGGGCTCTAGCTTCCGAGTCCGCGCGACATGACGACCGCGAAAACCGGAATCATCGCGGCGAGATGCACCTGGGCCAGCATGAGCCGGCGCACGCGGGCGCGCTCCGCGTCCGGCACGCTCCATCCCGTGTCGTGCTCGAAACTGCGTTTCCAGCGGATGAAGGTGAGCGTGGGCTGGATCGAGATCACGCCGACCGCGAGGAAGAGGCCGAACTTCACGTAGAACGGCCAGTGGTTGAAGTAGAAGTCCGGGCCCTTGGCGCCCCACACCAGGCGCATGCCGCCGGTCACGAGAACCGCCATCGCGGAGACGAAGTAGGCCACGTCGATCTTCGTGAGGCGCCGGACGGACGAGACGTCGAGCGGGCCGCGGATCATCGCGAACTCCACGGCGAGGAAGCCGACGAGGAAGAAGATCGCGGTGAAGTGCAGGTAGGCGAGCAGCGCGTCAGTCCACATGGTCAGGAGATCCGGTTCGGGGCGTCGATCGCGCCATTATCGCAAATGCTCGTCGCGGAATTTCAGCAGCCGCTTGGCGGAGATGGGCATGGGCGTGCGCAGCTCCTGGGCAAAGAGGGAGATGCGCAGCTCCTCGATCATCCAGCGGAATTCCTCGAGCTTCGCGTCGTGGCGCCCGGCGTCGCGGTCGGCCTTGGCGCGCTCCTCGTACCAGTTCCACAGGCCCGCGACCGTGCCGTTGTGCTTGTTGTCGCGCTCGGCGTTGGCGCGGTACTTCTGCAGGCGCAGCGCGTAGCCGCGGATGTAGCGCGGCAGGTGTTCGAGGCGCTCCCAGGGCGTGCGCGCGAGGAACCCGGGGCCGACGAGGCGATCGAGCTGCGAGCGCACGTCCTGCGTGATGCGGCCCAGCGCTCCCGACTGCGCGATGGTCTTCGTGGCTTCCTGGTAAGCATCGGCGACGGAGCCGGCGTGGCGGATCACGGCGTCGGCTACGGCGGGGAGACGCGCTTTGGCGCGCTTCTTCTGCTCCTCGAAGCCCTTGGGCGTGCGCGGCGGTTCGTCCTCGCCGAAGAACGCGCGGTCCGTGATGGCGGCGACGAGGTCGGCCTTGAACTTGTCCGCGGCGATGAGCGGCACGTAGCGAAGCGACAGCGCGTTCTGGTTGCCGATGCTGCGCTCGAGGTTCTTCAGCTGCTCGCGCAGCTCGAAGGACAACAGCCGCTTCACGCCCGCGCGGTGCGCCTCGGCGGACTTGTCCTTCGAGTCGAAGAGCCGGATCGCGACACTCTCTTCCTCGTCCACCAGCGCGGGATAGCCCGTGAGCGTCTGGTTGCCGCGACGGAAGCTCACCTCGGCGGGCAGGTCGCCGAAGTCCCAGGCCTTGATCCCTTCGCGCTCCATGCCGGGCTTGGCTTTCGCGAGCGTGAGGCTCGCGGCTTCGCCCAGCTGCTTCTTCAGCGCACCCAGGTCGCGGTCCATCGCCAGCTCGCGCTTCGAATCGTCGATGACGCGGATGTTCATCGCGAGGTGCGGCGGCAGGTCGTCCTTGGACCAGATCGCGTCGTCGAGGCGCTCGCCCACGCGGCGGCCTGCGTACGCGAGCACGCCTTCCTTCAACGTGCGAACACCGGGCTTCTCCTGCAGGAGGAACGCGGTCACATGCTCGGGAACGGGAACAAGCTGCGTGCGGATGCGCTTCGGCAGCGCCTTCATCAGCCAGGCCACCTTGTCGCGGATGAGTCCGGGCACGAGCCAATCGACCGGAGCGTCTTCCACTTGGTTGAGGAGTGCCAGCGGCACGTTCATCGTCACGCCATCGAGGGCATGGCTCGGCTCGAAGCGATAGGCGAGCGGGAACGTGGCATCGCCGATCTGCATCTCGCGCGGGAAGAGGTTCTCGGTGACGGACTCCGCGCCGTGGCGCATGAGCTCCTCGCGCGTGAGGAACAGCAGGTTCGGCGTGACCTTCGACGCCTCGCGGTACCAGGTCTCGAAGGTGCGCGCATCGCGCACGTCTTCGGGAATGCGTGCGTGGTACCAGGCCTGCACCACCGTGTCGTCGACGAGCACGTCGGGGCGCCGGGCGCGGTGCTCCAGCTCCTCGACCTCGCGGATCAGCGCACGGTTGGCCGCGAAGAACGCGAGCTTCGTATCCAGCTCGCCCGCGACGAGCGCGCCGGCGATGAAGACCTCGCGCGCCTTGAAAGGATCGAGCTTGCCGAAGGCGACCTTGCGCCGCGCGACGATGGTGAGGCCGTAGAGCGACACGGACTCGTAGGCCATCACCTCCCCGCGTTGCTTGTCCCAGTGCGGCTCGGCGTGGACCTTCGTGACAAGGTGGGACGCGGCGGCCTCGATCCACTCGGGTTCGATGCGCGCGACGTTGCGAGCATAGATGCGCGTCGTCTCCTGCAGCTCGCCCGCCATGATCCAGCGCGGCCGGTTCTTCTTCAGGCCCGAGCCCGGCCAGATCGCGAACGGGATGCCGCGCGGGGCGTTGTAATGGTCGCCGTCCAGCGCCTTCAGGCCCACGTTGGTGACGAGGCCCGTGAGCAGCGCGCGATGCATCTGCTCGTAGGTGGCCGGCGCCGTGTTGTCGCGGATCTTGAGATCGCCCGCCATCTCGCGCAGCTGCCCCGCGAGGTCGCGCCATTCGCGCATGCGGATGTACGAGAGGAAGTGCTCGCGGCACGTCTCGAAGAGCTTGCGGTTGGATTTCTTGTGGGCGAAGGCTTCGTCGAAGAACTTCCACAGGTTGATGAGCTGCACGAAGTCCGAGGCGTCGTCGCGGAACTCCTCGTGGGCGCGGTCGGATTCCTGGCGCTTGTCCTGCGGGCGGTCACGCGGGTCCTGGATCGAAAGAGCCGCGGCCAGGATCACCATCTCCGAGAGGCAGTGGAAATCGCGCGCGGCGATCAGCATGCGGCCGATCTTCGGGTCCACCGGCAGGCGCGAGAGCTCGCGGCCGATCGGCGTCAGCTGGCGCTTCTCGTCGATGGCGCCCAGCTCGAAGAGCACCTGGTAGCCGTCCTGGATCTGGCGAGGCGTGGGGGGGTCGACGAAGGGGAATTGCGCGATTTCGCCGAGATCCAGGGCCGCCATGCGCAGGATCGCGGAGGCGAGCGACGTGCGCAGGATCTCCGGCGTGGTGAACTCGGGCCGCTCGTTGAAATCCTGCTCGGCATAGAGGCGGATCGCGATGCCGCTCGCGATGCGTCCGCAACGGCCCGCGCGCTGCCTTGCCGCCGCCTGCGAGATGGGCTCGATGCGCAGCTGGTCGATCTTCTGCCGCGGCGAGTAGCGCTTCACGCGCGCGAGCCCCGTGTCCACGACGTAGTGGATGCCGGGCACCGTGAGCGACGTCTCGGCGACGTTGGTCGAGAGGACGACGCGCCGCTGACCCGTGGGCTCGAACACGCGGTCCTGCTCCTCGGCGGAAAGGCGCGAGAAGAGCGGCAGGATCTCGAGGCCCTTCGGCCCGTGCTTGCGAAGCTCCTCGGCCGCTTCGCGGATCTCGCGCTCCCCGGGCAGGAAGACGAGGACGTCGCCCGTGCGGCTGGTGCGGTGCACCTCGTCGACGGCCTTCACGAGCGCCTCGTTCAAATCCACGGGCTCGTCGTCCTCCTCCTCCACCTCGAAGAACTCGGGCCGGTAGCGCACCTCGACGGGATACGTGCGGCCGCTCACCTCGATCACCGGCGCACCGCCGAAGAACTGCGAGAAGCGCTCCGTATCGATGGTGGCCGAGGTGACGATGATCTTCAGGTCGGGGCGGATCGCGGAGAGGCGCTTGAGATACCCGAGGAGGAAATCGATGTTGAGGCTGCGCTCGTGCGCCTCGTCGACGATGATCGTGTCGTAGGCGCGCAGCTCCCGGTCGGAGTGGATCTCGGCGAGCAGGATGCCGTCGGTCATCACCTTCAGCACCGACTCGGGCCGCGTCTCGTCCTGGAAGCGGATCTTGTGGCCGACGAAGCCCTTGGGCGTTCCGGGCAGTTCGACGGCGAGGCGCTTGGAGAGGCTGCGGGCGGCGATCCGGCGCGGCTGCGTGCAGCCGATGAGGCCCGCGGCGCCGCGCTTCAACGCGAGGCAGATCTTCGGGATCTGCGTGGTCTTGCCCGAGCCGGTCTCGCCGCACACGATCACCACGGGATGCTTCGCGATCAGCTCGGCGATGTCGTCGCGGCGCTGGGCGATCGGCAGGTCCTCGGGGAACGTGGGGCGCGGCAGCGCCGCGAGGCGCACCGCATGGCGCTTGCGCGAGCGGTCGAGCAGCTCGCCCAGCAGCGCGCGCTCGCGCCCGACCGGCCCGCCACGGCGCTCGCGCTCGTGCAACTGCGCGGCGAGCGCGGCGATCTTCGGCTGGTCGGCGGCGAGGGTGCCGTCGAATAGGTCTGCGGGGAGGTCGTTCATGGCGTCGGCGGCTGAGCCGCTGACGCTATTTTACTTTGTCGCTGCGCGAGTTACGGCGAAAGGCGTCCTCCGCAGATAAACACAGATAAACGCAGATAAAAGCCAAGGCAACTCAGAGTGGCAATCGCGTCACTCGATGGCCGTCGAGTTTTGCTAGTGCCTGACCTCAAGGGGTATCTGCGTTTATCTGTGTTTATCTGCGGAGGACGCCTTTCGCCTTAACGCGGCGGGGCCGCGAAGATGACGCCGAAGCCGGGCTGCATCCCCTCGTGCGCGGGGAAGCGCGTGAAGGTGGCGAGGCACCGCCCGATCCGCACGCCGTGCGCGAGGATCTCCACCTCATGCGTCGACGCGTCGCTCGATCCGAAGTAGCCCTGCGCTCCGTTCTCGACCTTGGTGTGCCCGGTGGAAACGAGGTGCTCGGAGAGCGGACGGCCCTGCATCTCGCGCTCGCGCTCGCCCAGCAACCGCTCGGCGGCGGGATTGCAGGAGATCACCTTGCCCCCGGAATCGCATTCGAGCATCGGCAGCGGCGAGCGCAGGAACTGGGCGAAGAGCCGCTCGGCCTGCTCGCGCGCGCTCTCCATCGAGGCCCCACGCACCGCCGCGCGGTGCGAGAGCTCGCGGTTCTCGAGCTCCAGGCGCTCGTTCGCGCCGCCCGTCACGCGCAGCAGGTCCTCGTGGGCGACCTGGAGCGTGAAGCGGTCTTCCATGTGGGCGGTGAGCTTCACCGAGTAATAGTAGATCGCGATGCAGAAGAGGATGGCCGTGGCACCCGCGTAGAAGTGCGAGCCATCCTGGACGAAGAAGAGGTAGATCGCCGTCGGGATCGTGGCCGGGATCGAGAGTGCCGGGTGAGCCCAGGGAATGGACGAGTAGGCCGTGAGCGAGCCACCGACGAAGCAGGTGATCACCATGATGGTGAAGAGCTCGCGATAGCCATGCTCTTGCGGGAAGAGGACGGTCCCGAGGAGTCCCCATTGGATGCCGGCCAGCAGGTTGGCCACGATGATGAGCCGCGCCCAGGGCTCGACGCTCTGGCGGGGGTCACGCCGCTGGTAGCCGACGACCGCGATGATCCGCACCAGGGTGACACCGCAAGCGAAGACGAACCACACCGACCCGCGGCCGATGTCGCCCGTGTCGGCGAGGACGCCCAGCGTGAGCAGTGCGCCCAAAAAGGAAAAGCCGGCCGCCGTGTCCGCGAAACGGAACACCTCGTCGACCTGCAATGCGCGGACTGCGGGGTCCGCTTTCTGTTGTATGTGCGCCATCGTCGTCACTCGAAAACCTGATGCGCCGAACGCCAGCGTGCGCCTGCACCTGTCCAGAAAGTGTGAGCGATGTCACAGCCGCGCGGCTATCGGAATTACTGCTGTAATTCCGTCAACTACACACGTAATCGAAGCTTGACTACGGATTCAGCTGGCGGTACACGGCGTTCGCGACGCGGCTGAGAGCCGGCTTGTCGATGTCGCCGGAGAGCGCATAGCCCCACTGCCCGTCGATCCAGTAGAAGACCGACACAGTGCCTTCGCGCGCGAAGCGGAAGGCGGTGGGCCCTTCGCTCTTCGAGCGCGCGTTCACGTAGAGCGTGAGGCGCTTGCCCGACGCGTCCTGGTACATGAACTGCGCGACGGGGCCATCCGGGCCGGGCAGCAGGCGGCCGCCCAGGAGCTCGAAGCCCTCCGGCGAGAGCACGGGGACCTTGAGCTCCGTGCCCAGGCGCTTCGAAAGCCAGCGCACGAGGTGCTCCTGCTCCTTGGCCTCCACTTCCACCGGGTGGCGAACCTCGGAGGCGTAGACGAGGTGGGCCCGGGCGGCGCGCTGGGGCAGCGGCGCAGCGCCGGCCACAGGTGCCGGTTGCTCGTTGCGCAGCAGCGGCAGGGCCAGCCCGATGCCGATGCCGACGGCGACGAGGATCGCGGCGCGGGCGAGGTCCATCCAGCGCGGCCGCTTGAGGTACATGCGGGCGGGCACGGGCTCCGAGAGCACGCCGTCGTAGTGATGCTGGAGCTGGCTGCGATGCTCGGCGTAGCGGTGCGCGAGCGCGGCTTCCTCGGGGTTCTCCTTGAGGAAGGCCTCGTAGCTCTCACGCTCGGCGGGCGAGAGCGAGCCGTCGACGTAGGCGTGGAGGCGATTCAGCTCGGCGCTCACTGGACCACCCGCAGGTTGGGGTTGGTGCGGCTGGGGCCGCCGTCGACGAGCTTGCGCAGCTTCTCCCGCCCGCGCGACAGGCGCGACATCACGGTACCGACGGGAATGCCGAGTGCCTTGCTCACTTCCGCGTACGTCATCTCCTCCAGGCCGACCAGCAGCACGACCTCGCGCTGCTCGGGAGCGAGGAAGGTGAGGGCCCGCTCGAGGTCGAGGATGTCCGTGCGCCCGGCCGTGGGGACACGTTCGGCGAGGGTCTCGTCGGCTTCGACTTCGGGGCGGATCTTGCGTGCCTTCAATTGGTTCACGAATACGTTGTGCATGATCGAGAAAAGCCATGCGCGGAGGTCTCCGGGCTTCCAGAGATGGAATTTGCGCACCGCGCGTTCGAGCGTGTCCTGCACCAGGTCGTCGGCCGCATGGCGGTCGCCCACCAGCGCGCGCGCGTAGCGCCGCAGGTTGGGGATGTACGGCAGGATGAGCTCGTAATCCATTCAGGGAGGCAAACAGGCAGGACGGGGGAATATTCCCTGCGGCTTATGGACGATCAGGTGCTGCCGAGGCGAACGCCGAGCAGCACGAGCGCCGCGCCGAGCACGCGCTCCAGCCCCTTGCGGGCGCGCGCATACAGGGCGCGCAGGTGGCCGGTGGAGAGCACGAGCGCCACCAGGACGTACCAGCCGATCTCGATCCCGAAGCCCGCGGCGAGCAGCGTGAGCTTGCCGGCGAGCGGCAGCGCGGGGGGCAGCGCCACGGCGAAGAGGCTCAAGAAGAACGCGATCGCCTTGGGATTCGTGATCGACGTGAGCGCTCCGATGCGAAGGCCCACGGTGAAGTCAGCACCGCGCGGCACCGGGACGGGGTCAGACGCGGTCTCGCCGGATGCCGCGTGGAAGAGCGAGAGTCCCAGGTAGACGAGATAGAGCGCGCCCGCGACGCGCAGCGCCGTGCCCAGCCAGGCGATCTGCGTCACGACGACGGCGAGGCCCCACAGGGTGAGCACCGCGAAGAGCATCGCGCCCAGGGCGATGCCGAGCGCCGCGCCGACGGCCGCGGCGCGCGAGCGCCCGGCCGCGAGCTGGCTCACGATCAGGAACGAGGGACCGGGGCTGGCGACCGCCAGGAACCAGACGGCGAGCACGCCGCCGATTTCAGCGAGATGGAGCGCTTCCATGCCCGGAAGGCTATCACGGCCTCGCGAGGCGCCATTGGTTGCCCGCGCCGTCGCCGGTGCGGTCGGCCGCGCTCTGGTCGCGCGCATACCGATACAGGGGCTTCCCCTTGTAGGCCCATTGGTAGGAACCGTCGGCGCGCGCGAAGGGCGCGTAGTCGGCCCACGGCTTCGCGTTCGCCTCGGCCGTGAGCGGCGGCCAGGCGCGGGCGCAATCGGCGTTGCACTGGCTCTTCGTGTTGCCGTCGAGATCGAAGGTGTAGAGGGCCATGCCGGTCGGATCGACGAGGTAGCCGTCGGTGATCTTGGTGGGCGGCTGCTGGGCGAGCGCCAGCGCGGGAGCGAGGCACATCAGGGCAACGAGCATTCGGCGAGGCATGGGCGTTCCTTTCGCGGTTGTGTCCGCGGGCGCCTACGCGAGGACGGCGATGCCTCCCGCCGTGCGAATGCGCGCCACGATACCCCGTTCGGCATCGGCGAACGTCACGGGTTCCCCGGAGCGCAGGCCCAGCGCGCGCAGCGACTCGTAGAAGCCGGCGCCGCGCTCGTGCGCGAGATCCAGCGCCTCGAGCTCGCATCCCGACTCGGGCAGCATCGAGCCCGCGTCGCGGCCGCGCCACTGGATCATCGAGGGATACACGCCCTCGGCGGGGAGCGTGCCATCACGCGGCACCGTGATGCGCCAACGGAGGTCGCCCCGCGTGACATCGACGATGTCCCCAAGCGGCACCGCTGCACCGGCCACTGCGGCGGCGATGTCCGTCGTGCCCGCGACCCAGTGGATGAGTGCCGGCCCGCGATCCAGGCGCGCGTGCATGGCGGGCGCATCGAGCGCGTACCAGCGCGCGCGGCCGGGCGGCGGCGCCTGCGGATCGATGGCGATCACTTCGAGGTACGCGTTACCGAGCGACAGCAGGCGGTTGTGCGTGCCCATGAGCGCGTGCTTGCCCCCGCCGGAGGGCGCGACGCCGAGGCGCGATTCGATCCACGACGAGCCTTCCTCGAGGCTGCGCGCGGCGACGACCAGGTGATCGATGACGAGGGTCACGGCGTTATGATGCGGTACGTTCTCGTTGGTTCGACAAGCCATGCACGCATTTCGTTTCGCGCTCGTCGTACTTTGCCTCGCCACGGGCTGCGCCCAGGCCCAGATGCGCGCGGCCGCCGAAGCGCTCGTCGCGAGCGTGGATTCGGCAAAGCGCTCGAAGCTGGTGCTGCCGTTCGACGACGCGCAGCGCACCGACTGGCACTACACGCCCCGCTCGCGCCCCGGCCTCGCCTTCGCCGACATGGATGCGAAGCAGCGGGAAGCCGTGCACCGCCTCCTGAAGACCGCGCTCTCGGAGATCGGCCACCGGAAGGTCGTGAACATCGTCGAGCTGGAGCTGGTGCTGCGCGAGACGCAATTCGGCCTCTCCTTCCTGCGCGATCCGGAAAAATACGCCATCGTGATCTTCGGCACGCCCGATGCGGTGAAGCCGTGGGGCTGGCGCTTCGAAGGCCATCATCTCTCGCTCAGCTTCACGCTGCGCGGCGACCGAATTGCTTCGACGCCGAGCTTCTTCGGCGCCAATCCCTCGGAAGTCCGCGCCGGCCCACGCAAGGGGCTGCGCGTGCTCTCGGCGGAAGAAGACGAAGCACGCAAGCTCTTCGCCCTGCTGGACGAGGGACAGAAGCGCACGGTGGTGATCGACGCGCGCAGCTACGGCGACATCGTCACGACCAACAAGGACCGCGTCTCGCCGATCGACAACCGCGGCCTCGAGGTGAAGGCGATGAACCCGGCGCAGCGCGCGCAGCTGCGCAAGCTGGTCGAGGTGTACGCGGGAAACTTCGAGCCGGCGCTGCGCACCGCGCGACTGGCGCGCGTGGAGGAAGGCTTCGAGAACGTGCGCTTCGCCTGGGCCGGCACCACCGCGCGCGGCAGCGGCCCTCACTACTACCGCATCCAGGGGCCTCGCTTCCTCATCGAGTACGACGCTTCGCAGGACGACGGCAACCACGTGCACACGGTGTGGCGCGACTACGACGGCGACTTCGGCCGTGACCTGCTTCGCGACCACTACACGATGCATCACTGAAGCAATAAAGGGGTCAGACCACTTTATTCGCTGCCGTTCCGAATAAAGTGGTCTGACCCCTTTATTGCTTCAGTCGAGGGTGATGCCCTCGTCGGCCATGACCTTGCGGACGGCGGGCCGCCCCAGCAGCAGGTTCGCGTGGCGCGTGTAGTTGGCGAGCGACTTCACGGGGAAGCCGTTGCGGTTGCCCCAGCGGTAGAAGACCAGCAGGTACGGATCGCCCACCGTGTACTGCTCGCCCATCATCCACTTGGGCGTCTTGGCGAGCCAGCCGTCGACCATCTTCAGGTACTCGCCGAACATCTCCTTGCCCTTGGCCTTCACCGATTCCTGTGCCGAGGAATCATCGGTGTAGCGCCCGGCGCGGATCACGTGCGCGTAGGCGGGATGGATCGTGTTGGAGCACCACGAGAGCGCAGACAGCAGCATCGCTTGCTCCCAGGTCTCCTTCGGCCACAGGCCCTTCTTCGGGAATGCACCGCCGAGGAAGGTGAGGATCGCGGGGTTCTCGGTGAGCGGCTTGCCGTCCACCACCAGCGTCGGGACACGGCCCATGGGATTCAGCTTCAGGTACTCGGCCTTGCGCTGCTCGCCTTCCAGCAGGTTCAGCTTCTGGGCCGTGTACGGAAAGCCCAGCTCCTCCAGCACGATGTGCGAGGCGAGCGAGCAGGCGCCCGGCGAGTAGTAGAGCTTGAGTTCCATGGAAGCCTCCCTAGAGCCGCGTGATGAGCGAGGACGTATCGAAGCGGTTGCCGCCGGCCTTCTGCACGTCGGCGTAGAACTGGTCGACAACCTCGGTCACGGGGAGTTTCGCGCCGTTCCTCTTCGCCTCCTCGAGGCAGATGCCGAGGTCCTTGCGCATCCAGTCGACCGCGAAGCCGAAGTTGAACTTGCGCTCGACCATCGTCTTGCCGCGGTTCTCCATCTGCCACGACTGCGCCGCGCCCTTGCTGATGACGTCGAGCACGAGGCTGGGGTCGAGCTTGGCCTTCTCCGCGAACGCGATGCCCTCGGAGAGCGCCTGCACGAGGCCGGCGATGCAGATCTGGTTCACCATCTTCGTGAGCTGGCCCGCGCCGGAAGCGCCCATCAGCGTGACCGCCTTGCCGTACGAATCCATCACCGGCTTGGCTTTCTCGAAGGCCTCCGCGTCGCCGCCGCACATCACGGTGAGCTTGCCGTTCTCGGCGCCGGCCTGGCCGCCCGACACCGGGGCGTCGATGAAGGAGATGCCCTTCGACTTCGCGTCCGCGTAGATCTTGCGCGCGGCATCCGCGGAGGCCGTCGTGTGGTCGACGAGGATGGCGCCCTTCTTCATGCCCGAGAGCGCTCCGTCCTTGCCGCCCGCGACCTCGAGGAGGTCCTTGTCGTTGCCGACGCACATCATCACGAAGTCGCAGTCCTTCGCGGCAGCCGCGGGCGTGGCCGCGGATTGCCCGCCGTGCTTCTCCACCCACTGCTTCGCCTTCTCGGCCGAGCGGTTGTAGACGATCACGTCGTAGCCCTTGGCCTTCAGGTGGCCGGCCATCGGGAAGCCCATCACGCCCAGGCCCAAGAATGCGACTTTCGTTGCCATACGTCTCTCCGGGGAAAATTTGTTAACCCGGCGGGCGCCGGGACAGACGTCAGATTACATCCTTGTTGACCAGGTTCGGGGGAACCCGGCCTTCGAGCACCGCCGTGAGGTTGGCGACGGCGGTCTCGCACATGCGCATGCGCGTGGCACGCGTGGCGCTGCCGATATGCGGCGTGAGCGACACATTGGGCAGCGCGAGGTAATCCGCGTGCAGCTTCGGCTCGCCCTCGAAGACGTCGATGCCGGCGCCGGCGATGCGCCCCTCCTTCAACGCAGCGACCAGCGCTGCATCGTCCACGACGCCGCCGCGCGCCGTGTTCACGAGGATGGCGGTGCGCTTCATCTTCGCGATCTCGGCCGCGCCGATGAGGTGGTGCGTGGCCGGCGAGTACGGCGCCATGACCACCACGAAATCCGAGCGCGCCAGCAGCTCGTCACGCTCGACCACCGTCGCATTGGCGCGCTTCTCGTCGGCCTCCGAAAGACGCGTGCGGTTGTTGTAGAGCACCGCCATGTCGAAGCCGGAAGCGCGCCGGGCGATGGCCTGCCCGATCCGGCCCATGCCGATGATGCCGAGTGTCGCGTGGTGCACGTCCATGCCGAGGAAGGACTGCATTGCGAAAGCGACCTTCCAGTCGCCCCGGCGTACATAAGCATCGCCCTCCGGAATGCGCCGGGCGGCGGCCATCAGCAAGGCCCAGGTGAGATCCGCCGTGGTGTCGTCCAGCACGCCGGGCGTGTTGGTGACGCGAACGCCGCCCTTCGTGGCCGCGGCGACATCGATGTTGTTGTAGCCGACCGCGATGTTCGAGACGACCTTGAGCTGCGGGCTGCGCTCGAACACCGACGCGTCGAACTTGCACATCACCGTGGACATGGCCGCCGAGCACCCCGCGAGGTGCCCGGCGATCTGGTCAGGGGACCAAGGCGTGTCGTCCGGGTTCGTGACCACCTCGAAGCGCTGCGAGAGCGCCTCGATCACTTCCGGAAAGACCCGCCGTGTAACGAGGACCCTGCTCACCCGGTTCCGTAGATGAAGTTCGGCAGCCACAGCGTCATGCCCGGCCAGATGTACATGAGGATCAGGCACAGGATGACGATGAGCATGTACGGCATCATCCCCGCGAAGATCTGGTTCAACGTCACGTGCGCTGGAGCGACCCCCTTCAGATAGAAGGCCGACATCGCGACCGGAGGCGAAAGGAACGCCGCCTGCAGGTTGACCGCCACCATCGTCCCGAACAGCAGCGGGTCGATGTTGAAGTGCGCGAGCATCGGGATGAAGATCGGCACGAAGATCACGATGATCTCGGTCCACTCCAGCGGCCAGCCGAGGAAGAAGATGATCGCCTGCGCGAGCAGCATGAACTGCAGCGGCGTGAGGTTCATCCCGAGCACCCAGTGCTCGATGATCGCCTGGCCGCCGTGCAGCGCGAACACCGCCGAGAAGATCCCCGCGCCCACGAACAGCCAGCACACCATCGCGGTGGTCTTGGCCGTGAGGAACACGGACTCCTTGATGTTCTGCAGGAGCTTCTTCTTCGTGAACAGGTCGGTGATCCAGGGCACCGCCGTGCCGAGGAACAGCGCGCCCAGCGTGGCCGACACGACGTAGGTGGCCGGATCGTTGCGCAGCGACGCCAGGGCGAAGCCGATGATCGCGCCCACGAGGCTCCACCACAGCGTGGCCTTCATGTAGCGCGACATGCCTGCGAGATACATCGCTCCCAGAGCACCGACGGCGGCCGACTCCGTGGCCGTCGTGATGCCGAGCAGGATCACCGCGAGCACCACGAACGTGAGCACGCCCAGCGGCACGATGCTCTCCTCGAGCATCTTGAGAATCTCGATCCCCTCGCCGTCCATGCGCCAGTAGTAGATGAAGGTCACGAGCAGCGACAGCCCGAAGAGGCCCCAGAACCACGTGTAGAACGCCTCCGGCACTTTCCCCGTCTCGACCTTGTTGGCCACCTGGTCGCCCATCTGCTCCAGCGGCTCGTCCTTCGCCGCCTTCTCGATTTCCGTCGATTCGCCGCCCAGGGCCTGCGGGGCCTCGTCCTTCGGGGGCTCCTCGACGCCGCCGGACACGGGTGCCTCGGCCTTCGAGGGCAGCATGGCCGTGGCCGACATCGCCATCGGCGCGGGCGCGTCCGGATCGGTCTTGGGTGCGCTGTAGATCGTCACGTACCACCACACCGCGAGGAACGTGCCGAGCACCAGCAGCAGCGGAACGAAGAACGCCACCAGGTGCTTCACCACGTTGCCGTACGTCACCTGCTTGCCGTGCTCATCCAGCGAGCCGCGCAGGCGCCCGGGCGAGACGGCCGCGAGGAGCAGGCGGGGAGCGATGCGCTTGGAGGGCCCCTTCTCCAGCTTCTGCAGCCAGTCGGGCACCTTCAGGCGGAACTGGTCCGCGGGCAGCTTGGGCGCGATCTTCGGATTGATCATGGCCCAGCCGATGATGTAGACGAGATACAGGAACGTGAGGAAGAAGCCCGGCACCATGGCCGCGGCGTAGAGCTTCACCACCGACTGGCCCGCCACGTTCGCGTACACGATGATCATCACCGAGGGCGGGATCAGGATGCCCAGCGTGCCGCCGGCGGTGATGACACCTGCGGCGAGCCGCGTGTCGTAGCCGGCCGCGAGCATCGGGCGCATGGCGATCACGCCCATCAGCACGACGACCGCGCCGACGATGCCCGAGGCGATGCCCCAGAAAGCGCACACCAGCAGCGTGGTCACCGCGAGCGAGGCCGGCATGCGCCGGAACGCGAGCTGCACGCTGTAGAACATCTTGTCCACCAATGCCGCCCGCTCGATGATGTATCCCATCAAGACGAACAGCGGGATCGAGAGCAGCTGGTCGTTCGTCATCACCCCGTAGGTTCGCTGCACGAGGAGATCGAACACCTTGTTGCCGAGGAACTGGTGCGCCGGGTCGTAGAACGCGACGTACCCGAACAGCATGCCCAGGCCCATCAGCGTGAATGCGGTGGGGAAGCCCATCATGATCGCCACCACGATGAGCCCCAGCATCGTGAGGCCGAGTGCCGGATCGCTCATGGCTGCCCCTTCTTGTCGTTTTTCGCGTCCACGTTGCCTTCGTGCAGGACCTCGTGCTCTTCGCTCACGCCGCGCTTGGTCGCCATCTCCTGGATGTGCGAGGCCTGCTCCATGGCCATCTTGCGCGACTCCTCGTCCACGTACTGGCTCTCGGCCAGCTGCTCGCCGACGACGTCGATCTCCTCCACGTCCTTCAGCCGCTCGGGCCAGTGCCCCGTCTTGATGCAGACGATGCAGCGCACGATCTCGGCGAAGCCCTGGATGAGGATCAGAGCCCCGGCGATCGGGATCACGGTCTTGAAGTGGTAGATGGGCGGGCCGTTGGCGGTCACGTTGGAATGCTCGTTGATCTTCCAGGACAGGCCCGCGTAGTCCCAGCCCGCGTAGAGCAGGGCCAGCACGCCGGGCAGGAAGAAGAGGAAGTAGAGGATCACGTCGAACCAAGCCTGCATGCGCGGCTTGAAGTTGCCGTAGAGGAAGTCGCCGCGGACGTGGCCGTCCTGCGCGAGCGTATAGGCGCCGCACAGCATGAAGGCCGCGCCGTAGAAGAAGTTGTTGACGTCGAAGATGAACGCCGTGGGGGCGTTGAGGATGTAGCGCTTGAAGACCTCGACGCACACCACGAGCATCAGCCCGAGGATGAGCCACGCGAAGGCCTTGCCGGTCCAGGTGCTGATCCGGTCGACGAAGAAGAGAGCGCGCTGCACGTCGAAGTTTCTGGAATCTGTCATTTGTGGAGCCCTACAAAAAACGAAGCACCAGCCGGGACTGCCCGGTTGGTGCTTCGGTCCTTCAGGTTACGGTCAAGCTTTCTTCGCGGGCGCCGCTGCTGCCTTGGCGAAGTAATGGTTGTATGCCATGCGGCGTTGCACGACGGTGTCCAGCTCCCACTTCACGACGCGCTCGGCGAAGGCCTTCTGCGAGTCCATGATTTCCTTGAAGAGGGGGTTGTCCGTGGCCTTCTTGGCCGCGGCGGCGTCGTACGCGGTGAGCTGCGACTGCAGGATGGAATCCGGCGTCTTGTAGAACTTCACGCCGCCCTTCTGCATCTCCACGTAGTCCTTGGAGTAGCGGTCATGGGCCTTCCACGACATGTCGGCCGAGGCTGCGTCGACGCCGTTGGCGATGATGGCGCGCATCTTTTCCGGCAGCGCGTCGTACTTGGCCTTGTTGAACATGATCTCGAACTGCTCGGCGTTCTGGTGGAACGACTGGAGCATGCAGACCTTCGACACATCCGGGAAGCCGAGCAGGCGATCCGACGAGGCATTGTTGAATTCCGCCGCGTCGAGCAGGCCACGGTCCATCGCCGGGACGATCTCGCCGCCGGGCAGCGCGTTGACCGCGGCGCCCATGCCGGTGAACACGTCGATCGAGATGCCGACCGTGCGGTACTTGAGGCCCTTGAAGTCGTCGACCTTGGTGATCGGCTTCTTGAACCAGCCGAGGGGCTGCGTCGGCATCGGGCCGTACGGGAACGACACGACGTTGGCGCCGATGGAGGCATAGAGCTTGTTCAGCAGCTCCTTGCCGCCGCCGTAACGGTGCCAGGAGAGGAGCTCGTTGGCATCCATGCCGAAGGCCGGGCCGGATCCCCACAGGGCGAGCGCGTTCTGCTTGCCGTAGTGATAGACCAACACGCCGTGGCCGCCGTCGAGCGTGCCCTTCGACACGGCTTCGAGCAGGCCGAAGGCGGGAACGACCGCGCCCGCGGGCAGCACTTCGATCTTGAGATCGCCGCCGGTCATGTCGTTGATCTTCTTGGCGAAGTCGAGGGCGTACTCGTGGAAGATGTCTTTCGCCGGCCAGGTGGACTGCCAGCGCATCGTGATCGGGCCGGCCTGCGCCTTCGAGACCATCGGGAATGCGAGGCTCGCCGTGCCTGCGGCTGCCGCAGCACCCGCCAGGAACTTGCGCCGGTTGACGGGTTTCTTGTCGCTCATGTGTTCTCCTCGGTATGGGTTGCGCTTGTGGAATACCAACGCTTTGCCGGCTGTTGCGGCCCCTGGGGAGCCCTTCTTCGAGATGTCGCCGGATAACCGGGAAATCGTAAACGTTGCTGCGGCGCGGAGGCAATAGACACGTGCAGGTATTTCGGGGAGGACGGGCGGGCACCGATCCTTGCTGCGTCGCAGCATTCGTTGCGCGCGCGTGAGGATGCGAACGCTATTGCATAGCAGCAATGTGGCATGCGCGCGCGATACCCGCACCCCGGTATAAGGGACGGATACGCCCTCCGCGGCGCTCAGCGTTGCGGTTGGGAGGCTGGCGGAGGCGCGCCGAGGGAGCCGCCGCGCTTGTCCGTGGGATGCCAGCCGACGACAACGAGGAACACCACGAAGCCGATCACGTAGGCCAGCGCGACGTGCCATCCGTGCCGCAGCCACAGGCCCACGCTGCGAGCCTCGGGGAAGCTGTTGGAGAGCGCCACGCCCGCGCTCGAGCCGAACCAGATCATCGAGCCGCCGAAGCCCACGGCATACGCGAGCATTCCCCAGTCATAGCCGCCCTGTTTCAGTGCAAGCGCGGTGAGGGGGATGTTGTCGAACACCGCGGAGACGAAGCCGAGGCCGAATGTCGTCTGCCACGTGGGCGAGGGAAGCTTCTCGACCGGCATCATCGAGGCAATGGTGACGAGCGAGAGCAGGAACACCGTGCCCTTGATCGTCTCCGGCATCACCGACCAGTCCGGGCGCCGCAGCGGCGCCGCGACGAGGATGGCGACCCAGACCGCCACGCCGATCACCGGGAATGTGTCGAGCGCCCACTTGAAGTGGAGGTTCGCCATCACGTTGCTGACGATCGCGGCCGCGAGGATGAACGCGACGATGCCCACGCGTGCCCAGTCCACCTTGGTGCCCGCCGGCGTGTCCTTCAGGATCGGGGAGTAGGCGTGCTGCTGGCGCGCCGCGAACCAGCCGAAGATGGCGAGCGCCACCACGGCGGCGACGTACGCATCGAGCACCGCGAGCGGGCTCACGCCGTCGATCCACATCATCGTCGTCGTCGTGTCGCCGACCACGCTGCCGGAGCCGCCCGCGTTCGAGGCCGCGACGATCGCCGCGAGGTAGCCGATGTGGACCTTGCCCTGGAACACCGCGCGCGCCATGGTGCCGCCGATGATCGCCGCCGCGATGTTGTCGAGGAACGAGGAGAGGACGAACACCACGGCCAGCAGGACGAAGGCGCCTTTCCAGTCGTCGGGGAGGATCCGCGGCAGCTCCAGCGGAACATGGCTCTCCTCGAAGTGGCGCGAGAGCAACGCGAAGCCCAGCAGCAGCAGGAAGAGGTTGGCGAGCGTCACCCACTCGTGCGCGAGATGGGCGCCAAGGCCCGCGAATCCCGCGCCGGTCTTGAAGCCGGTGAACACCAGCTTGTAGACGACGATGATGAACAGGCCCGCCAGGCCGACCCGCAGCGTGTGGCGGTGGAACGTCGCGACGCCGAGCAGCGTGAGCGCGAACAGGACAAGGACAACGGGAATGCCGAGGATCGAGGGCCCGTCCCCGGCGACCGGCGTCATGGCACGAGTATCACATGGACGCGATACGGCCCATGGGCGCCGATCACGATGGTCTGCTCGATGTCGGCGGTGCGCGACGGGCCCGAGACGAAGAAGGTGGCGCGCGGCGGCTCGCCGCGTTCATTGCGCAGCATCGCGAACGCCTCTTCCATCGTGTCGACCAGGCGCGAGCGGCGAACGATGCATACATGGGTCTCCGGGAGCAGGGCCGTGGCTTTCGGCTGGGAGGGCGAGGACAGCAGCAGCACCGTCCCGGTCTCCGCGATGGCGCAGAAGCAGCCCGTGACGCCGACGCGGTCATCGCCCTGCGCCGTCCGATTGTCGATGGTCACGCCCGCGCCCGCCCAATCGAGATTCGCAAGCTCCGCCCAGAGCACCACGCGCTTGTCGAGCGCATTGCGGTCGAGGTACGCGACGACTTCGCGCGGCACGTCGTCGTAGCCCGCCACCTCCGTGTACGTCGAGCCCTGGCGCGCGCACTCCGACCGGAACTGCGCGAGCTGGTCGGGCGGCAGCGCGATGCCCGGCAGCGGGCCGATCTCGTGCTCGCGCATCGCCGTGCGGATCATCTCGAATTCCGCTTCGGTCGGCTCGCCTCCGGCACGACCCTGGGCCTTCCGAATCCTCGCGAGTATGTTTTCCCTCGATCCCATCCGTGTTTATCCGTGTTTATCCGTGGACAACGCTTCTCGCCTTTGACTTTCGCCGTACATCTCGCGGAAAGTCTTCCCCTCCGGCGCCGGCATGTCGCGCCCGCTCGTCCAGCCATCGAGGCCGGGCAGGCGATGGATCAGCTTCTCGCGTCCTCCCATCCAGGAGGCAACGCGCGCCGCCATCTTCGTGAGCGCCGCGTAGAGCTTCGGCCGCCTCGCCGCATAGCTCCACAGCGTGATGCCCGCGCGTTCGCTCCAGGGCCGGAGCTTCATGTCGAACTGCTTCTCGCGGAGCTTCCGCATCAGGTCCGGCAACGGGATCTTCACCGGGCACACGACCGCGCATTCGCCGCAGAAGGTCGCGGCATTCGGCAGGTCGCCCGCGTTCTCGATGCCCACGTACGTCGGCGTGAGCACCGAGCCCATCGGCCCCGGATAGACCCAGCCGTACGCGTGGCCGCCGACGTTCTGGTAGACGGGGCAATGGTTCATGCAAGCGCCGCAGCGGATGCAGCGCAGCATCTCCTGCATCTCGCCGCCGAGGAACTTCGAGCGGCCGGCGTCGACGAGCACGATGTGCATCTGCTCGGGGCCGTCGGTCTCGCCGGGCGCACGCACACCCGTAGTGAGCGTGAGGTAGTTGGCGATCGCCTGCCCGGTGGCCGAGCGCGGCAGCAGGCGGATCAGCGTCGCGAAATCCTCGAGCGTCGGGATCACCTTCTCGATGCCGGTGATCACGCAGTGGATCCGCGGCACGGTGGTGACGAGGTCGGCGTTGCCCTCGTTGGTGACGGTGAGCGTGGTCCCGGTCTCGGCGATGACGAAGTTCGACCCCGAGACGCCCATGTCGGCGGTGAGGAAGTGCTCGCGCAGCGCCTCGCGCGCCTCGCGCGTCATCGCGGCGATGTCGGTCAGGCGCGGCTTGTGGTGCGCGGCGTGGAAGAGGTCGGCCACCTCCTCCTTCGACTTGTGCACGGCCGGGGCCACGATGTGCGAGGGCGGCTCGTGCGCGAGCTGCAGGATGTATTCGCCGAGGTCGGTCTCGATCACCTGGATGCCCGCGGCCTCGAGCTTGTCGTTGAGGTTCACCTCTTCCGAGACCATCGACTTCGACTTCGTCACTTTCTTCACGTTGTTGGCGCGAGCGATCTCCGCCACGATTGCGCACGCTTCCTCCGCGGTCTCGGCCCAGTGGACCTGGGCGCCACGGCGGGTCGCGTTGCGCTCGAACTCCACGAGGTACGCATCGAGGTTGGCGATCGTGCGGTCGCGCAGCTGTGCGGCGTGCGCGCGAACGGCTTCCCACGCGTCCACCTCGGCCACGGCACGGGCTCGCGCCTCGACGAACTTGCCCTTGAACTTGCGCAGGCTCTCCTGCAGCACCGGGTCCTGGAGCTTCATCGACGCCGACTGCTTGAAGAACATCGACTTCACTTGCATCAGGAGGTCCCCTCGCCGGCCAGGACTTCCGCGAAGTGCATCACGCGGGTCGTCAGGTCGCCCTCGCGGCGCAGGCGCCCCTCGAGGTTGAGCAGGCATCCGAGGTCGCCGCCCACCAGCGTCTTCGCTCCGCTGGCGCGCACGCTCGCGCACTTGTTCTCGGCCATGCGCGTGGAGATGTCGCCCAGCTTCACGGAGAACGTGCCGCCGAAGCCGCAGCATTTCTCGCAATCGGGCATCTCGGCCACGCTCGCCCCGGCCATCTGCAGCAGGTAGCGCGGCTGCATCTTCACGTCCAGCTCGCGCAACCCCGCGCAGCTGTCGTGGTAGGTCACCGTTTCGCCGTAGCGGCCCGGCACATCCGCGACCTTGAGCACGTTGATGAGGAAATCGGAGAGCTCGTACCACTTGGCGGCGAGTCTCTCGAACTCGGCTCTCTCGGGCGAGTCGCGGAAGAGGTCCTGCACGTAGTGGACCTTCACCTGTCCCGAGCACGAGCCGGAGGGCGCCACGATGTAGTCGCAGTCGCGGAATTCGGCGAGGACCTTCCTCGCGAGGTCGATGGACGCTTCGCGCGCGCCCGAGTTGTATCCCGGCTGGCCGCAGCAGGTCTGCGCTTCGGGGACGACTACCTCGCAGCCCGCGTCGCGCAGGAGCTTCAACGTCGCGAAGCCGATCCGGGGCCGCACGAGATCGACAAGACATGTGACGAATAGTCCAACTTTCATGTCCTCATTATGAATGAATGGGGTCAGACTCCATTGGAGTTAATCCATTACTATTTCGACCATGCTCCTATTCCCGACCACCATCGCCGGCAGCCTGCCCAAGCCCAACTGGCTCGCCGAGCCGCTGAAGCTCTGGGCCCCCTGGAACCTCGAGGGCGAGCGCCTCGTCGTCGGCAAGCACGATGCCGTGCGCCTGGTCCTCAAGCTGCAGGAGGACGCCGGGATCGACATCGTCACGGACGGCGAGCAGACGCGCCGGCACTTCGTGAACGGCTACATGGAGCACCTGGACGGCATCGACTTCGACAATTTGAAGACGGTGCGCATCCGCAACCGCTACGACGCCAACGTCCCGCGGGTGATCGGCCCGGTGACGCGCAAGCGCCCGGTCCACACCGAAGACGTGAAGTTCCTGCGCGCCAGCACGAAGAAGAAGATCAAGTTCACGCTGCCCGGCCCGATGACGATGGTCGACACGCTCTTCGACGAGTACTACGGCAGCCGCGAGAAGCTCGCGATGGCCTTCGCCGAGATCCTGAACCAGGAGGCGAAGGAGCTTGCGGCCGCGGGCGCCGACTACGTGCAGTTCGACGAGCCCGCCTTCAACGTCTACTTCGACGAGGTGCGCGAGTGGGGTGTTGCGGCCCTCGAGCGCGCCCGCAAGGACGTGCCGACGAAGTGCGCGGTCCACATCTGCTACGGCTACGGCATCGAGGCCAACAACAAGTGGAAGGAGACGCTGGGCCACGAGTGGCGCCAGTACGAGAACACCTTCCCGCTGCTCGCCAAGTCCACGATCGACCAGGTCTCGCTGGAGTGCGCGAATTCGCACGTGCCCCTCGAGCTGATCGGCATGCTGCAGGGCAAGGATGTCCTGGTGGGTTCCATCGACGTCGCCTCGAACACGATCGAATCGGCCGAGGACGTGGCCAAGGTGATCCGCGCGGCCATGAAGCACGTGCCCGCCGATCGCATCTTCCCCTGCACCAACTGCGGCATGGTCCCGCTGGCGCGCGACGTCGCCGCCGGCAAGCTCGCGGCGCTGGCCGCCGGCGCAGCGCTCGTCCGCGCCGAGCTCGGCGGGAAGTGACCGCCGTGGTGTCGCGCGCCCTCGCGGCGTTCGCGATCGCGCTGGGCGCGTGGCTGCCGGCCTTCGGCCAGACCTTCACCGGCGCCATGTCCGGCACGTGGTGGGACGCTTCGCGCAGTGGCGAGGGCCAGCTCATCACCTTCGAGACGCTCGGAACGCGCAACGTCGCCACCCTCGCGTTCTTCACCTACACGGCGGACGGAAGGGCCACCTGGCACTTCGGCAACGTCGACTACACGCCGGGGGCAACAAGTCTCTCGATTCCGCTGATCACCGGTGAAGGCCCGCGCTTCGGCTCCGGCTACAACTCGGGGGATTTCCGCACCTCGCCGGCCGGCACCGCGACGCTCGAGTTCGTCTCGTGCACGCAGATGCGCATGCGGCATTCGGCGATGCCGGATGTGACGCTGCAACTCACACGCCTCGTGGGCCCGCTGGTCGGCGCGGCGTGTGGCGCGGCCGCACCCACCGGCGCCGTGACCGCGTTCGCGGGACAGCTCTCGGGCGGCTGGTTCAACGCCGGGCGCAACGGCGAGGGCCAATTCGTGATGTTCGAGTCGACGGCCGCGTCGAGCTCGGTGTTCCTCGCCTACTTCACTTATACCGCCGACGGCAGGCCGTCGTGGCTGGTGGGCAACGCGTTGTTCGCGACCGGTGCGCGCAGCGTCGTGATCCCGCTCATCACCGGTTCCGGCGCGCGCTTCGGCTCTGCGTTCCGGGCGACGGACGTGACGACCGCGCCCTCCGGCTCGATCACGCTCGAGTTCCAGGACTGCGGCAACCTGCGCTTCACGTACACGGGAACGCAGCCGCTCACGGTCGGCATGACGCGCCTCGTGGGGCCGTTGAACGGCATCGCGTGCACCGACAGCACCGGACCCTCGGCCACCGACACCGCGCTTCGCTTCCTGCTCACGCAGAACGGGCTCACCGGGAACGCGCGTGCGGGCCGGACGCTCCCCTCGATCGACGATCCGCTGCCGCAGCTCGGCAAGCTGCTCTTCTTCAGCAAGGCGCTGAGCAGCGCGCGCGACACGGCGTGCGCCTCATGCCATCACCCCGCGCTCGGCGGCAGCGATGCGCTCGCGGTCTCCATCGGATCGGGCGCCGTCTCGGCGGACGTGCTCGGCCCGGGGCGGCGGCTCGCGGGACCGGCGCGCGTCGGGCGTAACGCAAACTCCTTCTTCAATTCCGGCTTGTTCGACGCGGGCCTGTTCTGGGACTCGCGGATCGAGAGCCTGTCGAAGATCTCCGGACGCAACGGCTCGGGCAGCGGCATCCGCACGCCCGATTCGCCGCTGAGCGTCGCGGATCCGGCTGCCGGCCCGAACCTTCCCGCCGCGCAATCGCGCTTCCCGGTCGTGGGCGCGGCCGAGATGCTCGGCAACGGATTCCCCGGCATCACCAGCGATGCGGCGATCCGCAACCATCTCGCGGCGCGCATCGGCAGCTACGGAACCGGCGCGGGCCAGCTCCCCGCGAGCACCTGGCTCGCGCGCTTCCGCACGGCGCTTGGCAGCCCGTCGGGCTCGGCCGAGCAGCTCATCACCTTCGACCAGATCATGAATGCCATCGCGGAGTACGAGCGATCGGCCACGTTCGTGGAGTCCGCCTTCGCGCGCTACGTTCGCGGCGACAACGGCGCGATGACCGAGCAGGCCAAGCAGGGCGCGCTGCTGTTCTACCGGCCCGTCGCTTCGGGCGGTGCCAACTGCGTGCAATGCCATCGCGGCGACTTCATGACCAACGAGCAGCATCACGCGCTCGGCTTCCCGCAGGTTGGGCCGGGCATGGGCGATGGCGCGAACGCCGTCGATGATTTCGGCCGCGGGCGGCAGACGAATCTCGCGGACGACCGCTATCGCTATCGCACGCCCTCGCTGCTCAACGTGGAGGTGACCGCGCCGTACGGCCATGCCGGTTCTTACGCGACGATCGAGGAAGCCGTCGCGCACTACTTCACGCCGGATGCCTCCTCGCAGGCGGTCGTGAATGGGCGTACGTGGTGCCGGATCGCACCGTTCGATTCGGATCCAGGCTGCAATGCGACTCAGGCGAGCGTCACGGCCAACTCGCAGGCGGCGATCGCGAAGCTGCGGGCCGACCAGGCGGCCAATGCAGCGACTTCGATGCCGGTCCTCGATCCGACGCGCTTCGGTTCGAGCGCGATTGGAGACCTTTCCGCGTTTCTGAGGACGTTGACCGATCCGTGCCTCAAGGATCGGTCCTGCTACGGGAAGTGGATTCCGCGGCCGGACGAGGCGCCGGATGGTCTGCAGCTCAATGCGACCGATTCTTCGGGGCGACCCTTCTAAACCTCCGAACACCTTGAGGGTGAGGGGGTGGTGGCTCTTTTTTTGTCGGCTCTGGACTTGGCGGACACGGGACTGCGTGATGCAGGCTTGTGTCGATGTCACTTGCGACGGGTGCGGGTGGGGCATTCGGGGTTGTTACATTCGGCCGCACTCCGACTCGACCGGTTCATTCCGCCAGTCCGCCGCCGAAAAAAAAGAGCCACCCACCCCCTACCCTCACAGCGCCGGACACACAGAAAGCCGATCGCACCGTGATGGATTGCGGGAATCGGGATTGATGCGAGAGAACGGATCCGGACCTGCCACGCCGTCCGACGGGATGACGATCTCCGTGCCGGACGCGCGCCTGCGAGCCGAAAGGATCGCAGTGTCAGGAGGACACGGGGTCGCGTAGGTTCTTTTTCTCGGCGGAAGGACTGGCGGAATGAACCGTTCGAGTCGGAGTGCGGCCGAATCCAGCAACGGTCGATGCCCCGCCTTCAACCGTCGCAAGTGACGTCAACGCAATGAAGCGTCCCGAAGTCCACGAACCGCCATGTCCTGGAGCCGACGAAAAAGGACCTACCGACCCCGTGTCCTCCAGGGCGCGATCTACTTGGGGAATTTCGGCCGCGTGTCCGCAGCCGGAGGAATCAACCCGGCGAGAGGGCCAGCTTGCCCGGGTTCTTCTCGAGCCACTTGCGAATGCGGTTCGCATCCCCGATCCGCGTGAGCTTGCCCCACGAGTCGAGCAGCACGATGACGATCGGCTGGTTCGCGATCATCGCGTGCATGACGAGGCACTTGCCGGCCTCGTTGATGTAGCCCGTCTTCGACAGGCCGATCTGCCAGTCGGAGGCGCGCACGAGGGCGTTGGTGTTCACGAAGCCGATCTTGCGCTTCGAGTTGGGCAGCGTGACGTCGAGCGCCGGCGTCGTGGAGTACTCGCGGATCAGCGGGTACGACGAGGCGGCCGAGACCAGCTTGGCGAGATCCTGCGGGCTGGAGACGTTGCCGGGATTCAAGCCCGACGAATCGACGAACGTGGTGTTGCCGAGGCCTAGCGCCTTGGCCTTGGCATTCATCGCATCGACGAACGCGGGCAGCCCGCCGGGATAGGAGCGGCCGAGCGCGGAGGCGGCGCGGTTGTCGGAGGCGACCAGCGCGATGCGCAGGAGGTCGTCGCGGCGGAAGTGCGTGCCCAGGGGCAGCTTCGACTTCGTGCCCTTCAGCGTGTCGATGTCGTCGTTCGAGAGCGCGATGGGCTCTTCGAGGTCGAGCTTGGAATCCAGCACGATCATCGCCGTCATCAGCTTCGTGATCGAGGCGATGGGATGGGCTTCGTCGGCGTTCTTCGAATAGAGGGTGCGGCCGGTCTGCGGATCGAACACCATGACGGCGGAGGATGCGAGGTTCGGCTCGCCTTCGGCCGTGAGCTCGGCCTTGAGGGCGCTGGCCTTCACGGCGCGCGTCTTCGCGACGGCCGGCTTGTCGGCGGCAGCGGCGGCGCCCAGGGAAACGAGGGCCGCGGTGAGCAAGGCGATGAGTCTGGTCACGTTAGTAAGCGCTTCTACCAAGAGAGACGACACCATAGCGCAGGCAAGGGCATCATGACAAGATAATAACCGTTGCAAGTGTGACTTCCAAGTTCCTGAATTTATGGCCCATTTCGGACCAAAAACGCCCCATCCCGACACCCTCGCGGTCCACGCCGGCCAATCCCCGGATCCGGCGACGGGCGCGCGCGCCGTTCCGATCTACCAGACGGCCTCTTTTGTGTTCCCGGACGCCGACACCGCGGCCGCCCTTTTCAACATGGAACAGCCCGGGCACGTCTATTCCCGGCTCTCCAATCCGACCGTTTCGGCCTTCGAGGAGCGGATCGCCGCCCTGGAAGGGGGGGTCGGGGCGATCGCCACCTCGAGCGGGCAGGCGGCGCTGCACCTGGCCATCGCCACCCTGATGGGCCAGGGCGGGCACATCGTCGCCTCGGCCAGCCTCTATGGCGGCTCCCACAACCTGCTCACCTACACCCTGCCCCGCTTCGGGATCTCGACCACCTTCGTCTCTTCCCGGGACCCGGCCGACTGGCGGCGCGCGATCCGGCCGGAAACACGGCTGCTGTTCGGCGAATCGGTGGGCAACCCGTCGGTGGACGTGCTCGACATCCCCGCCCTCGGCGAGCTGGCCCGCGCCCAGGGCCTGCCGCTGCTGGTGGATGCCACCGTCACCACGCCGTACCTCGGCCGCGCCCTCGACATGGGGGCGCACCTCGTCGTGCACTCCGCGACCAAATTCCTTTCCGGCCACGGCGTGGTGATCGGCGGCGTGCTCGTGGACGGCGGGCGCTTCGATTGGGACGCGGGCGGGCGCTTTCCGACGCTTTCCGAGCCCTACGCCGGCTTCCACGGCATGGTGTTCACCGAGGAATCGCCGGCCACGGCCTTCCTGCTGCGCGCCCGGCGCGAAGGCCTGCGCGACTTCGGCGCCTGCATGGCGCCGATGACGGCCTTCCAGATCCTTCAAGGCATCGAGACGCTGCACCTGCGCATGCCTCGGCACGTGCAGACGACGGCCCGCATCGTCGATTTCCTCGCCACGCACGAGGCGGTGGAAGCCGTGCACCACCCGGACCAGCCGGAGCATCCGGACCACGCGCTCGCGAAGCGCCTCTACCCGCAGGGGTGCAGCGCCATCCTTTCCTTCGAGCTGAAGGGTGGGCGCGAGGCGGGCCAGCGGTTCATCGAGCGGCTGACGCTCTTCTCGCACCTGGCGAACATCGGGGATGCGAAGTCCCTGGTGATCCATCCCGCGAGCACGACGCACTTCCGCATGGACGACGCCGCGCTCGCCGCGGCGGGCATCACGCCGGGGACGGTGCGGCTTTCGATGGGGCTGGAGCATCCGGAAGACCTGATCGAGGACCTTGCCCGCGCGCTGCGCGCGACGCGGAAGTAGGCATGCGGTTCATCGTGGAGGGCTATCCCGCCTACGCCTATACCGGCGGGAAGCCCCACGATCCTCAACGCCCCACCGCGGTTTTCGTGCACGGCGCGGCGTTCGACCACAGCGTCTGGCAATGGCAGTCGCGCTACTTCGCGAACCACGGCCTGTCGGTGCTCGCGGTCGACCTGCCCGCGCACGGGCGCAGCCCCGGTAACGTGCGCCGCTCGATCGAGGAGCTGGCCCAGTGGCTCTCCGCGTTCATCGAAGCCTCGGGCTCCGGCCCCGTCCATCTCGCCGGCCACAGCATGGGCTCGCTCATCGCGCTGGAGACCGCGCTCGCCTATCCGGCGCAGCTCGCATCGCTGGCGCTCGTCGGCAGCGCGATGCCGATGGCCGTGGGCGAGCCGTTCCTCGCGGCCGCGCGCGACGGTGCCGACGCCGCGCTCGACATGGAAGCGGTGTGGGGCCACAGCCGCCATGCGCAACTCGCGACGAGCGCGGTACCGGGCGTCACGCTGCTGGGCGCCAGCCGGCGCTTGAACGCGCGCGCCGCGCAAGGCGTGCTCGCCGCGGATCTCGCCGCCTGCCACGGATATCGTGCCGACCCAGGGGCGCTGCGCAAGCTCGCGCTGCCGGTGCTGGTCCTCGGCGGCAAGCGCGACCAGATGACGCCGGTGACGGCGACCGAAGCGCTCGCGAAGGAGATTCCCGGCGCACGCTTCCTGGCGCTCGACGCGGGCCACTCGATGATGAGCGAGGCGCCGCGGGAGGTCGTGGCCGCACTGCGGTCGCACTGGCTGCCGGCGGCGCGATGAGCGCGGAGCTGCAGCGCGCGCTCGCGCTGCTCACCGCGAAGGACCATGGCTCGGCCGTCGCCGCCTTCGACGCCGTCATCCGCACCGCACCCGGGCTCGTCGATGCGCACTACAACCGCGGCGTGGCGTTGCGCGAGCTTCGCCGCAATGTCGAGGCCCTGCAGGCGTTCGAGACGGCGCTCGCCCTCATGCCGGCTCACGAGGCGGCCGCGCAGAACCGGCTCGCGATGCTCCTCGAGCTTGGGCGCCCCGAAGCCGCACGTGCGGGCCTCGTCGCGGAGGTCGCGCGTGCCGCGACGCCGGACGCGCTCACGAACCTGGGGCTGGCCGAACAGGCGTTGGGCCATCCCGACGAAGCGCGCGCGAAATTTGAATCCGCGCTGGCACTCGATCCCGCACACCGGCTCGCGAGCTGGAACCTGGCCCTCCTCGACCTGCGTGAAGGGCGCTGGAAGGAGGGCTTCGAACGCTACGACGCGGCGTGGCCCGGCACCTTCGGGCGTAACGTGTCGCGCCGCGAGATGGGCCGGCCCGCCTGGCGCGGCGAATCGCTCGAGGGCCGATCGATCCTGCTGCATGGCGACGAGGGCCTCGGCGACACGCTGCAGGGCCTGCGATTCGTCGCGGCGGTCGCACGGCAGGCGGCGCGCACGGTGCTCGAAGTCCAGCGCGGGCTGGGCCCGCTCGCACGCACGCTGGCCACGGACAAGCCGATCGAAGTGATCGAAATGGGGGACACGCTCCCGGCGACCGACGTGCACGCCCCGCTCCACGCCCTTCCCGCGCGGCTCGGCGCCGATGCCACGTCGATCGCCGTCGCGAGCGCCTATGTGACTCCGCCCGCCGAGCGCGTCCTCGAGTGGCGATCGCGCTTGCAAGACGACCGCCTGAAGCACGTGGGACTTGCATGGCGCGGCAATCCGACGCATCCCGACGACCGCTACCGCTCGATGGCGCTCGCGCGGCTGCGGCCGCTCTTCGATGTCGAGGGCTCGCGGCTCGTGAGCTTGCAGTTGAATCCGACCGGGGACGATGTCGCCGTGCTCGCGGAGCGTGGAGCCCCCGATCGCGTGGGCGAAACCACGGACGGCCTCGCCGACACCGCGGGCCTCATCGCGGCGCTGGACCTCGTGATCACCGTCGACACGTCGCTCGCGCACCTCGCGGGCGCGATGGGACGTCCCGTGTGGATCCTCCTCGGCACGCGCCCCGACTGGCGCTGGCTGCGCTCGGGCGAACGCACCGCGTGGTACCCGACCGCCCGCCTGTTCCGCTCGGAGGGCGACTGGGACGCCGTCGTGTCAGGGGTTCGTGGCGAGCTGCGGGGGTTCGTCGCGGGCGGCGGTTGAGCGGGCGCGGTCCTCTTCCTGCTGCAGGCGCCACATCTCGGCGAAGCGCCCGCCCAGGGCCATCAGCTCGCGGAAGGTGCCGCGCTCGACGATCTCGCCCTCCTGCATCACGAGGATCTGGTCCGCGTCGACGATCGTCGAGAGGCGGTGCGCGATCACCAGCGTCGTGCGGTTCTCGGAGATCTGCCGCAGCTCCGCCTGGATGGACTTCTCGGTCTTCGAGTCGAGCGCGGAGGTGGCCTCGTCGAACACGAGGATCGGCGGATCCTTCAGCACCGTGCGCGCGATCGACACGCGCTGCTTCTCTCCGCCCGAGAGCTTGAGCCCGCGTTCGCCCACCGTGGTCTCCCAGGCATCCGGCAGCCCCTCGATGAAGCCGCGGATGTGCGCCACGTCGGCGGCCGCGATCACTTCCTCGCGCGGGGCACCGGGGCGGCCATAGGCGATGTTGTAGAGGATCGTGTCGTTGAAGAGCACCGTGTCCTGGGGAACGATCCCGATGGCCGAGCGGACGCTCGATTGCGTGACGTCGCGCAAGTCCTGCCCGTCGATGGTGATGCGGCCGCGGTTCACGTCGTAGAAGCGGAAGAGCAGGCGCGCCAGCGTGGACTTCCCGGAGCCGCTCGCGCCCACGACCGCCACGCGGTGGCCCGCGGGAATCTCGAAGCTCACGTCCTTCAGGATCGCGCGGCGGGCGTCGTAGCCGAAGTCCACGTTCTCGAAGCGCACGGCGGCTCCATTCACCTGGAGCTCCGTGGCGCCGGGCTTGTCCGCGACCTCGCGGTTCTCGCCGAGGAGCTTGAACATCTTCTCCATGTCGGTGAAGGCCTGCTTCATCTCGCGGTACATCACGCCGAGGAAGTTGAGCGGGATGTAGAGCTGGATCAGCAGCGCGTTCACCATCACCAGGTCGCCGAGCGTGAGCGCCCCGTTCACGATGCCGTCGGCCGCGCGCCACATGAGCAGCGACACGGCGAGCGCGATGATCATCGCCTGCACGGAGTTCAGCAGGCCGAGCGATGTCTCGGAGGTCACGACCGCGTTCTCGTAGCGCGAGAGGTTCTCGTCGTAGCGCTTCGCCTCCCAGCCCTCGTTGCCGAAGTACTTCACCGTCTCGTAGTTGAGCAGCGAGTCGATGGCGCGCGTGTTGGCCTTCGAATCCATCTCGTTCATGGTCCTGCGGTGGGCCGTGCGCCATTCGGAGATCGCGAAGGTGCTCGCGATGTAGAGCAGCAGTGCTCCCACCGTGATCACGCCGAACCAGATGTCGAACTTGTAGATGAGGAAGCCCGTCACCATCGCGATCTCCAGCAGCGTGGGCAGCACGCTGAAGACCATGAAGGAGAGCAGCGTCGAGATGCCGCGCGTGCCGCGCTCGATGTCGCGCGTGAGGCCACCCGTCTGGCGCTCGAGGTGGAAGCGCAGCGACAGCGCATGCAGGTGGTGGAAGATCTCGAGCGCGATCCGCCGCATGGCGCTCTGCGCGACCTTCACGAACACGATGTCGCGAAGCTCGTTGAAGAGCGTGGAGGACAGGCGCAGCGCCCCGTAGGCCGCGAGAAGAGCCACCGGCACCGCGGCGATGGCACCTGGCCCGGTGAGCCCGTCGACGATCCCCTTCATGAGGATCGGCACCGAGATGTTGGCGAGCTTGGCGGAGATCAGGAAGGCGAGCGCCAGCAGCACGCGCCCGCGGTACTCCAGCAGGTAGGGGACGAGCTTGCGAAGGACGGAGAATTCCGAGGCGGTGCTCAAATTCGCTGCAGCGTCGCCTTCGTGAGCTCGTTCACCACGTTGCCGGTGTTGAGCGTGGCCGCGGGCTCGAAGAGCATGACGTGCACTTCGGCCTGCGCGTTCGGGCGGTGCTCGACGCCGCGCGGCACGACGATGAACTCGCCCGTGCCGAGGTGCACCGTGCGGTCGCGGAACTCCATGTCGAACTCGCCCTTCACCACGTAGAACATCTCGTCCTCGTTCGCGTGGCTGTGCCAGGTGAAGGGCCCGAGGAACTTCACCAGCTTCACCATCTGCCCGTTCAGCTCGCCGACCACCTTCGGATCCCAGTGCGTCGCGAACTTCGAGAGCTTCTCGGCAATGTTGACCTTTTCCATGCGTAATCCTCCGCAATGCAGGGGCTATGGTAGCAGCGGGGCGCGCGGCATTTTTTCACGTGCGCCGCGCGGCAATGTGCGGCGACCGCGGCGCCCGGGATGCGCGAGCCTGTGCGGGCAGTGTTCGTTCACCCCAGCCCAAGGAGACATCCATGAATGACCGCACGAAGCATCTCTTCCTCGCCACCGCGCTGCTGCTCGCCTCGATCGCCAGCGGATGTGCCTCCCTCGACGTCGAGGGCAACGGCAACGGCGGCGACCGCCCGGACATCGTCTCGCACATGCAGGACGATTCGCAGGGCAAGTAGGCGCCCGTGGCGCGCGGTTATAGTTGAGGCCCGCCGCGCGCCATGGATTTCCGCCGATGCCCCGCTATGCCGCCAACCTTGGTTGGCTCTTCCCCGAGCATCCCTTCCTCGAACGCTTCGGCGCCGCCGCGCGCGCCGGCTTCAAGGCCGTGGAGTTCGCGGTTCCCTACGACCATCCCGCCGCCGCGATCGCCGAGCAGCTTCGCGAGCATTCGCTCGAGTGCATCCTCTTCAACACGCCTTCGGGCAACAAGGCGAAGGGCGACTTCGGCCTCGCGTGCCGGCCCGAGCGCGTGCACGAGTTCCGCGAGGGCGTGGCCACGGCCATCGAGTACGCCCGCGTCCTGAAGACGCCGCGCGTGAACGTGATCGCCGGCCTCATCAAGGCCGGTGAAGACCCGAGGGAGCTGCATGCGGCGTTCGTCTCGAACCTGCGCCACGCCGCGCGCGAGCTTGCCGCGGCCGGCCTGCAGATGCTGATGGAGCCGATCAACAACGTCGACAATCCCGGCTACTTCTTCCCGCGCAATCCACCCGCCCGCGCGCTGATCGAGGAAGTCGGAGCGCCCAACTTCGCGCTGCAATGCGACCTGTATCACGTGGCGATGATGGGCGACGATCCCGCCGCGGTCTTCGAGGACCTGCGGCCGATCATCGGCCACGTGCAGTTCGCGGACGTGCCGGGGCGGGGCGAGCCGGGCACCGGAAAGGTGCCGCTGCAGGCGCTCTTCGCGCAGATCGACCGCAGCGGTTACACGGGCTGGACCGCGGCCGAATACAGACCGTCGCGAAGGACGGAAGATACTTTGGACTGGATGCGTTGGTGCTAGAGTGGATTTGCGCCGCCACGCTTCGGAGTCGCCATGATCCTGCGCACTTTCCTCGCCTGCATCGCCCTCGCTAGCACCTGCGCCTCCGCCGCCGTGGGCAAGCCCACGGACAAGCCCGGCAAGGAAGACGAGGGTTACCACCATCTCGTCGCCGCGGCCGGCTCCGTTGTCGCCGTGCGCACGCGCGCACTCTCCGACGCGCGCTCGGCCGACACGCTCGGCACCGAGCGCAGCGGCAGCGGCATCCTCATCGCCCCCAGCGGCCTCGTGCTCACCATCGGCTACCTCATCCTCGAGGCGGACAACGTCGAGATCACGGCGAGCAACGGCCGCACCGTTCCCGCCACCGTCGTCGCGTACGACCACGCCACCGGCTTCGGCCTGCTGCGTCCCATCGTGCCCGTCGATGTGAAGCCGATCCGCATGGGCAAGTCCGCGAGCGTCGAGGCGCTGGACCGCCTGATGATCGCCACGGCCACGGGCGAAGCGGTCTCGGTCGCGACCGTGGTCTCGAAGCGCCGCTTCGCCGGCTACTGGGAATACCTCATCGACGACGCGATCTTCACGTCCCCGCCGCGCCTCGACCACAGCGGCGCCGCGCTCATCAACAAGGAGGGCGAGCTGGTGGGCATCGGCTCGCTGCTCGTGATGGATGCGGCCACGCCCGGCCAGCGCCTGCCGGGCAACATGTTCGTTCCTGTCGACCTGCTGAAGCCGATCCTGGACGAGATGATCGCCACGGGGCGGCAGAAGGGCGGCGTGCGGCCCTGGCTCGGGCTCTCCTCGCTCGAGGACGACGGCGCCATCAAGGTGCTCCGCGTCTCCAGCGAAGGGCCGGCCGACCGCGCCGGCATCCGCCCCGGCGACGTGATCCTCTCAGTCTCGGGACAGAAGGTCGAGAAGCTCGCGGACTTCTACCGGCATCTCTGGGCGACGGGCGCACCCGGTGTGGAAGTGACGCTCAAGGTGCGCCAGGCCGGCGAGGTGCGCGACGTGAAGCTGCGCACCATCGACCGCTTCGAGTACGCGCGGAAGAAGCCCACGATCTGAGCGCCTCACCCCAGCACCGGCTGCGCCGGATCCTCTACGCGGCGGCCTTCCTGCGGGCGCTCGCCATCGGCCTGATGGCGGTGCTGGTCGGCCTCTACTGCGCGCGCCTCGGCTTCTCGGCCACGCAGATCGGCGGCGTGCTCTCCGCGGCGCTGTGGGGCGCGGCCCTCGCCGCCTTCATCACGCTCGTGATCGGCCCGCGCCTGCCGGAGCGCGCGATGCTGGTCGCATTGACGGGGCTTCCGATGCTGGGCGGGGCCGTGCTCATCTCGACCGATGCATTCCCGATCGTGCTCGTGGCCGCGTTCGTCGGCATGCTCAACATCCACGGGCGCGACCGGGGCGCGATCCCGATCCTCGAGCAGGCGCTCTTCCCCGCCACCACGACCGATGCGGACCGCACGCGCGTGTTCGCCTGGTACAACGTGCTGCTGGACAGCGGTTATGCGGTGGGCGGGCTCTTCGCCGCGGTGCCGACGCTGCTCGAATCGTCGTTCGGCATGGCGCCGCTGGAGGCGCTGCGCCTGGCGCTCGCCGCTTTCTGCGTGCTCTATTTCGCCGCGGCCGTGCTCTACATGCGGCTGCCCGCGATCGCCGACGACGTGAAGCCCGTCGGGATCTCGGAGCTCTCGCCCGAGAGCCGGCCGATCGTGACCAAGATCTCGCTGCTCTTCCTGCTGGATGCCTTCGGCGGCGGATTCATCGGCACCGCGCTCTTCGCGTACTTCTTCGCGGAGAAGTACGGGGCCAGCGCGGCCACGATCGCGATCCTCTTCAGCGCGGGGCGCGTGCTCTCGGCGTTCTCGCACCTGGCCGCGGCCTGGCTCGCGAAGAGGATCGGGCTCGTGAACACGATGGTGTTCACGCACGCGCCCACGTCGTTCCTGCTCTTCACGATCGTCGCGACGGATTCGTTCGCCTGGGCCGCGTTCTTCTTCCTGCTGCGCGAGGCGCTGAACGAGATGGATGTGCCCACGCGCCAGTCGTACGTGATGGCGGTGGTGCAGCCCCACGAACGGCTCGCCGTCTCCGGCATCACCAACCTCGTGCGCTCCTGCGGCTGGGCGCTGGCGCCAATGCTCGCGGGCGTGATGATGCAGCGCTTCGGCATCGGGGTGCCGCTGGTCGCCGCGGGCGTGGCGAAGCTCTCCTACGACTTCCTGCTGTGGCGCGAATTCCGGCGCCTCAAGGCCCCGGAAGAAATGGAATAGGCAGGGTCAGAGTGACGAGGGGGTTGGCGAAACCTTCTGGAACCAGCCGGTGTCCAGACATCGTTTCGCCAACCCCCTCGTCACTCTGACCCTGCCTCTTCACCTTACTTGATGAAGTAGCCGGCGACGCGCCAGGTGCCGTCCTTTTCCTTCACGGGGGTCACGGTCTCGATGGCGGCACGGTTCTCGAAGGACGTCTCGTACTGGATCACGACGTACTCGCCCTCCGGCACGTTGGGGAGGTTCTTCGTGTACTGGACAAGCCGGGTCTTGCGAGCCCCGGCAGTGCCCATCGGGCCGCGCGCGGCGACGAGGGCTTTCTCCCAGTCGTCGCGCTTGATGGCCTTCTGGAAGATCTCCGAGGAGATGTCCCAGCTCTTGCCGTACGCGCCCGCATCGACGGAGACGAGCCAGGCGCGCGCCGCTTCCTGCGCCGGGAGCGTATCGGTCTCGTCCTCGGCGCGGCCGGAGGAAACGGCGACCGCGATGGCGATCGCCAGGATGAAGTGGATGAATCGCATGGAGTCTCCCTTCCTTCGTCAGTCCTTGCGGGGTTTGCGGGTGGCCGCCGGCGCCGGCAGCCCGCGGCGGGCCAGCGCGTCGCGCAGGAGATATTCGATCTGCCCGTTCACGCTGCGAAGCTCGGCCTGCGCAAGGCGCTCGATCCCGGCCCACAGCTCGGGGTCGATTCGAAGCAGGAACGCCTTGCGATCGGCCATCGATACCGCGCCTTATTGGTAGAGCGTGCCGGTGTTGACCACGGGCTGCGCGTCGCGATCCGAGCACAGCACCACCATCAGGTTGGACACCATCGCGGCGCGGCGTTCGTCGTCCAGCTCCACGACATTCTTCTCCGAGAGCTGCTTCAGCGCCATCTCGACCATCGTCACCGCGCCGGTCACGATCTTGGTGCGCGCGGAGATCACGGCTTCGGCCTGCTGCCGGCGCAGCATCGCCCCGGCGATTTCGGGCGCATAGGCGAGGTGCGTGAGCTTGGCTTCCTGGACCGAGACGCCCGCCTGCTGCACGCGCGCCTGCAATTCGTTGCGCAGCGCGTCGGCCACGACGTCCGCGCCGCCGCGCAGCGTGACCTCGCTGCCGTGATCGCCCTCGCCCTCGTCGTAGTTGTAGCCGGTGGCGACGTGGCGCAGCGCCGACTCGCTCTGCACACGCACGAAGTTCTCGAAGTCCTCGACGTCGAACAGGGCCTGCGCCGTGTCCTCGACGCGCCACACCACCACGGCGCCGATCTCGACCGGGTTGCCGCGCTTGTCGTTCACCTTGAGGGTCTCGATGTTCTGGTTGCGCGCGCGGACGCTCACTCGCTTGCGGATGTTCCAGGGGAGCGTCCAGCGCAGGCCCGACTCGCGCTCGGTGCCGAGGTAGCTGCCGAAGAGCGTGAGGACGCCGGCCTGGTTGGGCTGAAGCATGAAGAAGCCGCCCGCGATGAAGCCGATGGCGAGGCCGCAAGCCACGATGAAGACGGGCTGTCGCACCAGGGTGATGAGGAAGACGAGGAGGACACCGAGCCCGATCGCGAGCAGCAGCATGAAAATGCCGTTGGCGGTGCTGGCGGGTTTCTCGAAGTTGCCGGACTTGCGGTAGTCGGACATGTGATGGCTCCCGGGCAGGGGGTGTGGCCCTGCTATTGATGTGATATCACTTTGCTACCAACCGGGGCCGGCTGTCAAGCGGGCCTAGAATCGGGGCATGGATACCCCCCTCACCCTCGATACGGCCACCCGCGCCGCGGCCAATGCCGCCGGACGCGTCGTGGTATGCGGTTCACACGGCGGCCTCTACCCGGCCTGGCTCCTGGCGCGGGCCCGCGTGCGCGCGGCGCTGCTCAACGATGCCGGCATCGGCAAGGACGGCGCCGGCCTCGGCGGCCTGCTGTGGCTGGAGAAGCTCGGCATCGCGGCGTGCGCGGTCGATCACGCCAGCGCCCGCATCGGCGATGCGGCCGACATGCTCGCGAACGGACGCCTTTCGCATGCGAACACCGTGGCGGCCGCGCTCGGCTGCAAGGCCGGAATGCCCTGCACGGAAGCGACGCAGCACCTGCACCGGGCGCATGCCTACGCCGGCGAAGTGCCCACGCTCGGGGAAGGCCGCGCGAAGATCCCGGCCTCGGGACATCGCGACGTGTGGGCGCTGGACTCCATCGCGCTCGTGCAGCCCGACGACCGGCGCGCGATCGTCATGACCGGCAGCCACGGCGGCCTCTTCGGCGGCCGCAACGACGACGTGGTGAAGGTCGATCTCTTCGCCGCCTTCTTCAACGACGCCGGCGGCGGCAAGGACGACGCGGGAATGTCGCGGCTGCCGGTGCTCGACGAGCGCGGCATCGCGGGCGCCACGGTCTCGGCCAACACGGCCCGCATCGGCGACGGACGCTCGACCTACGAGACGGGCGTGCTCTCGCGGGTCAACGGGATCGCGAACCGGCTCGGACTCGAGGAAGGGATGGCCGCGCGCGAGGCTGTTGCCCGGTTGCTGGGTCTTGCCTAGCGGAGCGGGTGCGCGAGCACGCCCGCGGGCAAGTCCTCGGTCGTGAAGTTCTTGCGCACGACCGCCATCTGGTCGAGCGGCACCACCGAGTGGAAGAGGGCCCGGTAGCGCCGCAGGATTTCCGTCTCGTCTTCGCCGTGCTGCTCGAGCTTCGCTGGGTCGAGCGCGATCGCGAGCGTCTGGGTCACGATCGTGACCGGCGGCTTGTCCACGGAGAAGATCGCCTGCCCCTCGCATTCGAGCAGGTAGGCGGCGCCCACGCACGGCTCGCCGGCCAGCGCCTCCGCGAAAAGGGCGTGCACGTCCGCGGGCAACGACGATGCCCGTCCCTCGCCGTCGTCCGCGCGGCGCTGTCCCGTGGCGACGGCGCGATCGAACTCGCTCCCGATGTTGTCGATCCAGGTGCGGCGGCGCCGCGCTTCCCGCTCGTCGCCGATGCGGTCGTAGTAAGCCGCCACGCAGCCGAACGCCGCGACCCGGAACGCGGGGGCCTCCCGTGCCAGCGTCTCGAGGATTTCCAGGCCGGCCGCATCGCCGGCGCCGAGCAGCGCGGCGCCAAGATCGCACGCGATGCGGCGGTCGGCGGGATTCGCCTCGTGCAGCCGGCGGAGGTCGTCAACTCCGTGGCGTCGTCCGAGGTGCCGCAATCGCAGGTGCTCGAGGCGCCATCCGCCGCCCATCTCGCGCACCCATCGCTCGTTGAACTCGGCCAGCAGCGCGGGCCATGCCGCACCGACCAGCGCTTCGCCGGCCGAGTCCGAGGGCACGTCGATGACGGCCGGCTCGCCGATCGCGGCCAGGCGCTCGTGCAGGCTGGGGTGCGTATCGACGAGGCTCGAGGGCCGGGCCAGGGATTCGTCGAGCCATGCCCGCAGGTCCGTTGCCGGGCACTCGCAAGCACCGCGCGCGAAGCGCTCGTGATAGTCGCGCGGCGGAACGGCCTCGCGGGCTTGCCAATCCGCCAGCTCGGGGTCGAACCGCCGCGATTCGAACACGGAAGCGATGGCGATCCACGAGAGCGCGGATGCAAACGCGGGGCCGCCGACGGCGCGTGCCGCATCCGCGTCCGCCTCGTATTCACAGCGCCTCGAGTACTCGAAGCTGCGCCGGCTGAAGAGGGGCACGAAGCGCTTCGCGAACCACACGGCCGCCTGGTCCAGCGCGTTGTCGGAGTCCTGGAGGTACGCCGCATGCTCGAGCCAGCCCGAGCGAGCGCGGTAGATCCAGTGGCCGAAGCGCCCGTGACGCCGGGAGAAGTGGCCCAGCTCGTGCGCCATCACGGCCAGGACCTGCGCGCGGCTCATCGCGGCCAGCAGCGGAACGCCGATCGTCATGACGCAGCGCGTGCCGAACAGTCCGAAGAAGCCCCGGGTCTCCACGACGCTCGCGTTGAAGTCGCCATCCACGTGCACGACCATGCGGCCGGGCACGCCGATCTTCTTCCGCAGGTCGTCGAGCGCCGCATGCAGGGCCGGGGCCTCGGTGGCATCGAGCACGCGGCCGTCGATCCGGAAAGACGGCCGCAGGATCCACGCGATGAGCACGATCCCGGCGGCTCCGGCGTAGTAGATGAAGACGTTGTTCATCCACAGCATGCCGATCAGCATCGGCAGCGCGATCGGGAAGACCTGCGAGGCGGTCAGCGCCGCATCGCCGGCCAGCGCGAGAACCGCGAGGCCCACGGCGCTTTCGCGCTTCGCGGGACCCGGCCGCGCTTCCGTGCGCGTCACCATCCGTTGAATCGGTCCCAGCGGGCCTCGACTTCGGCGCCGCCGCCGTTCACCACTTCGTAGCGCGCGTGCTGCGCTCCGGTGGCACAGGCGTGGTTCGGGAAAATCCGCAGCTGCGTTCCGACGGGGAACCTCGAGATGTCCGCCGCCCCGCCACCGCGCCGCGCGATGATGCCGTGCTCCTGGTTCGTCTCCACCACGACGAGGTCGCCGAACGCGCGTCCGTTCGCATCCGCCACCAGCCCATAGCCTTGATCCACGGCCTGGTTCGCGGTGCCGCGGTCGCGCGAGAGGGCCATCCATCCGGCGTCGGTGATGACCCACCCCTTTTCCGCTTGATGGCCGATCACGGTGGCGAGCACCGAGAGCGCGAGGTCTTCGACACGGCACACGCCGAGCCCGGCCATCACGAGATCCATGAACATGTAGACCCCGGCGCGCACCTCGGTGACGCCTTCGAAGGAGTCGCCGAACATCGCGGTGGGCGTCGAGCCCACGCTCACGACGGGACACGCGTGCCCCGCGGCTCGAAGCCGCGAGGCCGCCGTGACGACGCCCTCCCGTTCACGCTTCGCCCATGCGCGGATCTCATCCAGGGAACGCGAGCCGTACGAGTTGCCCGCATGCGTCATCACGCCGCACAGGTTCTCGCGGAGCACATCGCCGATCTCGATCAGCTCCGCCGCATCGGGCTTCACGCCGGCGCGATGGCCATCGGTGTCGATCTCCACCAACGCCGGCAGCGCGAGGCCCTCCGCACGGCAGAAGGCATCGAGGCTGCGCGCGGCCTGGGCACTGTCGAGGATCACGCCGAGCTCGCAGCCCGCGCGTCGCAACGCAGCCGCCCTCGCGAGCTTGTTGGGCGCGATGCCCACGGCATAGAGGATGTCGGTGAAGCCGTGGCCGAAGAACCACTCCGCTTCCTTGAGCGTGGAGACCGTGATCGGCCCCGGCGTGCCGCCCAGGGCGATGCGCGCGGCCTCGTGCGACTTCGCGGTCTTCACGTGGGGACGAAGGGCCACGCCCATCGTAGCGAGGCGATCGCGAAGGCGCGCGCAGTTGCGCTCGACCTTCATGCGGTCGACGACGAGCGCGGGTGTCTCGACGTCGCGCAGCGTGCTCAACGTCGTTTGTAGATCACTCGGAAGAGGTTCGTGCCCTCGAACGTGATGAACGCCGCGGGGCGCGACTTGCCGTCGAGGTCGTAGCAGGCCTCGAGCGTGCTCTCGCCGATCATGCGGTAGATCACCGGATAGCGCTTGCCCTTGCTCGGGCCTTCCTCGCCGATGACGTCGAAGGACTTCGGATCGCCGCCGAGGAACACGAGGCGGCCGCGGTCCGTGCCTTGCGGAGCCCCGTAGACGACGTAGCGGTCGCCCTTCACTTCGAGGCGGAAGTCCTGTCCGAACTTGAACTCCTTGCCGCCGAGCTCCGCGAGCACCGGCGTCCAGTTGCCGTTGAGCGCCGGGTCGGCCGGAGCGGTGGAGACGGGGCCCGACGCAGTGGCCGATGTCGACGCACCCGAGGAGGACGGCGCGGTCGAATCCGTGGCACAACCCGCGACAAGAGCCAGCAGCAAACCGCAAGCAACGATACGCATCAATCCCCCGCCCTGATGTTGTTGTCCTTGACGACCTTCGCCCAGCGCGCGATCTCGCCACGCAGGAACCGGTCGAGATCCGCCGGGCCGCCGCCCAGTACGTCCATGCCCTGCGCTCCGAGCTTCTCGGCGACGCCGGGGTCCTTGAGGGCCTTCGCGATCTCTTCGTGGATGCGCTGGACCATCGCCGGCGGCGTCTTCGCCGGGACAATGATGCCCCACCACGCGAGCGCCGAGAATCCCGGCACGCCCTGCTCCGCCACGGGCTTCACGCCGGGGAGCTGCTGCGAGGGCGAAGGCGACGTGACGCCGAGCGCCTTCACGCGCCCGCCCTTCACGTGCGGCGTCACGAGGAACACGGTGCCGATGGCGAGCGGCACCTGCCCGCCAACCGCGTCGTTCATCAACGGCCCACCGCCCTTGTAGGGGATGTGCGTCATCTCGACCTTGAGCTGGTTCGCGATCTGCGTCATCGCGAGGTGGCCGAGGCTGCCCGAGCCGATGGAGCCGTACGAGATGCTGCCCGGCTTCGCCTTCGCCGCGGCGATCACGTCGGCGAAGCTCGCGTAGGGCTGGCTCGAGTGGGCGACGATCGCCATGGGCGACGTGCCCACGAGCGTCACGGGTGCCAGGTCGGTCAGCGTATCGAACGGCATGTTGGGGATGAGCGAGGGGTTCACGCCGTGCGTGTCGAACACCACGCCGATCGTGTAGCCATCGGGCGGCGAGGACGCGACGTTCGCGGCACCGATGGAACCCGAGGCCCCGCCCTTGTTCTCGACCACGAAGGGCTGGCCGGTCTGCACCTGGAGCTGCTGGGCGAGGATGCGGGCGACCTGGTCCACCGACCCGCCGGGCGGGAAGACGGCGATCACCTTCACCGGTTTCGAGGGCCACGCCTGGGCGTGTGCGTGGGGGGCAAGCAGGACGGCGCAGGCCGCGGCCAGGGCCGCGAGGCATCTCTTCATGGTGTTCCTCCTGCCCCTATTCTAGAGTGCCAGGCGCATGACGCGCTCTTCGCCCGCCATCTCGCCGGTTTCGACGAAACCGTGGCGGGCGTAGAAGCCACGCGGGTTGCCATTCTCGGGGACGAAGGAGAGCAGCATCACCTTGGCGGGGGCTCGCGTGCGGGCATAGGCGATCAGGAGCTCGATCGCCTGCGCGCCGTAGCCTTTGCCCTGGTGATCGGCGGCAATCATGAAGCGCCACAGGCCGACATAGGGCTCGACCTTGTACGTGTCGTCCGCGTTGGCCGGGTCCTTGGTGTGGTCTTCCAGCATCGCGAATCCCACGGGCTCCTCGCCCGCCGCGATGCCGAACATCGTCGCCTCGGGATGGAAGTGCGCCTGGGCCATCGACACCGAATTCAGCGCGACGAACGTCTCCTGCTCCGGCGCGACCTTGAGGCGCATGAACGGGCGGTAGTTCTCGCGGGTAAGGGGGATCAGGGAAACCGTTGCCATGGCCGGCACTGTACCAACGAATAAAGGGGTCAGACCACTTCATTGCGGCAAGCAATGAAGTGGTCTGACCCCTTTATTCGGACCCTTTATTCAGTCGGCGGCGAAGGACTGGCCGCCGCCGTAGCTGGCGAGCTCGGTGCGCGTTCCGCCCTTGCTCACCTTCACGGCGCAGTACTTGACCTCGGCGATCTTGCCGAACGGATCGAGCGCCGGGTTGGTGAGCTGGTTGGCCGCCGCCTCGTAGAAGGCGAACGGGATGAAGACGGTCTGGCGCGGCGTGCCGTCGTCCACGCGGGCGACCAGCGCGATCTCGCCGCGCCGCGACGCGACCGTGATGGTGTCTCCGGCCACGGCACCGATCGCATCGAGGTCCAGCGGATGGATCGAGCATACGGCCTGCGGCTCCAGGGCATCGAGCACCGAGGCCCTGCGGGTCATCGAGCCCGTGTGCCAGTGCTCGAGCTGCCGGCCGGTGATCAGCACGAACGGATACTCCGCGTCGGGACGCTCGTTGGCCGGGATCAGGTCGGCGGGCACGAAGCGCGCCTTGCCGTCCTTGGTCGGGAACGCATCGACGAACACGACGGACTGACCCGGATCGTCTTCGGTGCGGCAGGGATACGTGACGCTCGACTGCGCTTCCACGCGATCCCAGGTGATGCCGGTGATGTTGTTCATCGCCCTGCGCATCTCGTCGTAGACCTCGGCGACGCCGCTTTCCGGACCCTTGTAGTCCCACCCGCAGCCCAGGCGGTTGGCGAGCTGCTGGATGATGATCAGGTCCTGGCGCGCATCGCCCGGCATGTCGAGGGCGCGACGGCCCATCTGCACCATGCGGTCGGTGTTGGTGACGGTGCCGGTCTTCTCGGGCCACGCCGAAGCGGGCAGCACGACATCGGCGAGGTACGCGGTCTCGGTGAGGAAGATGTCCTGCACGACGAGGCAGTCGAGGTTCGCGAGGCCCTCGCGCGCGTGGTGCGCGTTCGGATCCGACATCGCGGGGTTCTCGCCCATCACGTACATGCCGCGGATCTTGCCTTCGCACGCGGCGTCCATGATCTCCACGACCGTGAGGCCGGGCTTGTGGTCCAACGTGCGGTTCCAGAACTTCTCGAAGCGCGCGATCGCATCCGGGTTGTCCACGCGCTGGTAGTCCGGATACATCATCGGGATCAGGCCCGCGTCGGAGGCTCCCTGCACGTTGTTCTGGCCGCGCAGCGGGTGCAGCCCCGAGCCCGGCTTGCCGATCTGCCCGGTCATCAGCGTGAGCGCGATCAGGCAACGCGCGTTGTCCGTGCCGTGCACGTGCTGCGAGATGCCCATGCCCCAGAGGATGATCGAGGCCTTCGAGGTGGCGTAGGCGCGGGCGCACTCGCGGATCGTCTCCGCGGGGATGCCGCAGATCGGCCCCATCACCTCGGGGCTGAAGCCCTTGGAATTCTCCTTCAGCGCCTCGAAGCCCGTCGTGCGCGTGCGGATGAACTCCGGATCGCAGAGGTTCTCCTCGAGGATGGTGTAGATCATCGCGTTCAGCAGCGCGACGTCGGTATCCGCCGTGAACTGGAGGTTGCGCCAGGCGTGGCGCGCGATCTCCGTCTTGCGCGGATCGGCGACGATCAGCTTGGCGCCGCGGCGCGTGGCGTTCTTGATCCACGTGGCGGCCACCGGGTGGTTCGACGTGGGGTTGGAGCCGATGAGGAAGATCACCTCGGCGAACTCGACGTCGGAGACCTGGTTCGACACCGCGCCGGAGCCCACGCCTTCCAGCAGCGCCACGACCGAGGACGCATGGCAGAGGCGCGTGCAGTGGTCGACGTTGTTGGTGCCGAAGCCCGTGCGCACCAGCTTCTGGAAGAGATACGCCTCCTCGTTCGAGCCCTTCGCGCTGCCGAAGCCGGCGAGCGCGGACGGGCCGACCGTATCGCGGACCTTCTTCAGCCCGTTGGCGGCGTAGTCGAGCGCTTCCTCCCACGTGGCTTCGCGGAACACCTCGTCCCACTTGAGCGGGTCGACCTTGAACTCCGCGTGCTTGGGCGCATCGGCGCGGCGGATGAGCGGCTTGGTGAGGCGCTGGGGGTTCGACACGTAGTCGAAGCCGAAGCGGCCCTTCACGCACAGGCGCTCGTGGTTCGCGGGGCCGTCGCGGCCCTCGACGCGCACGATCGTGTTGTCCTTCACGTGGTAGGTGAGCTGGCAGCCGACGCCGCAGTACGGGCAGACGGAATCGACGGTCTTGTCGGCCTTGATCGCGTACGCGTTCTTCGCCGGCGCGAGCGCGCCCGTGGGGCAGGCCTGCACGCACTCGCCGCAGGCGACACACGTGGAATCCCCCATGGGATCGCCGAGATCGAAGACGATCTTCGCCTCGGCCCCACGGAAGGCATAGCCGATGACGTCGTTGTTCTGTTCCTCGCGGCAGGCGCGCACGCAGCGCGTGCACTGGATGCAGGCGTCGAGGTTCACGCTCATCGCCGGGTGCGAGGGATCCGACACCGGCTGCTCGCGCGCCGGAAAGCGCGATCTGGACACGCCCAGCTTCGCGGACCAGTCGCTCAATTCATTCGCGCCGGGCTTCAGGTCCACGCCCGGGGCGTCGGCCTGCAGCAGCTCGAGGATGAGCTTCTGCGAGTGCACCGCGCGCGCCGAGGTGGATTGCACTTCCATGCCCTTGGCGGGATTGCGGCAGCACGACGGGGCCAGTACGCGCTCGCCCTTGATCTCCACCACGCACGCGCGGCAGTTGCCGTCCGGGCGATAGCCCTCCTTGTAGCAGAGGTGGGGGATGTCGGTGCCGTAACGCTTGGCGGCCTGGATGATGGTCTCGCCGGCGAAGGCCGAGATCGTCTCGCCATTGAGCTTGAACTCGATGGTTTCCGCGCCGACCAGCTCGTTCATCTTCATGGTTCAGACCTCATGCGGGAAGTGCTTCGCCACGCATCGAATCGGATTGGGCGCCGCCTGGCCGAGGCCGCAGATCGACGCATCCGCCATAGCCTGTGACAGCTCTTCCAGCAAACCGTTGTCCCACTTCTTCGCTTCCATCAGGTGCGCGGCCTTCGAGGTGCCCACGCGGCAGGGCGTGCATTGGCCGCAGGACTCGTGCTCGAAGAAGCGCATCAGGTTCGTGGCCGCGTCTCGCGCCTTGTCGTGCTTCGACAGGATGATCACGGCCGCGGAGCCGATGAAGCAACCATGGGGCTGGAGTGTGTCGAAATCCAGGGGGATGTCGCCCATCGACTCGGGCAGGATGCCACCCGAGGCTCCACCCGGCAGGTACGCGTAGAACTCGTGCCCCGGCGCCATGCCGCCGCAGTATTCGGCGATGAGCTCCTTCACCGTGATGCCGGCCGGCGCGAGATGCACGCCCGGCTTCGCGACGCGGCCCGAGACCGAGAACGAGCGCAGCCCCTTGCGGCCGTTACGGCCGTGCGAGGCGAACCAACCGGCGCCTTTCTCGAGGATGTCTCGCACCCAGTGGAGCGTCTCCATGTTGTGCTCGAGCGTCGGGCGGCCGAAGAGGCCCACTTGCGCCACGTACGGCGGGCGCAGGCGCGGCATTCCCTTCTTGCCTTCGATCGATTCGATCATCGCGGACTCTTCGCCGCAGATGTAGGCGCCGGCGCCGCGGCGCAGCTGGATGTGCGGCAGCGGACGCGCGGGCGGATCGGCCTTCAACGCGGCGATCTCACGCTCGAGCGTTTCGCGGCACGCGTGGTATTCGTCGCGCAGGTAGATCCAGATCGACTCGATGCCCACGGCCCACGCGGCGACCAGCATGCCTTCGAGGAAGCGGTGCGGATCGCGCTCGAGGTAGTGGCGGTCCTTGAACGTGCCGGGCTCGCCTTCGTCGATGTTGATCGCCATGTAGCGGGGGCCGGCCTCGCCGCGCACGATGCGCCACTTGCGTCCGGTGGGGAAGCCCGCGCCGCCGAGGCCGCGCAGACCCGCGTCTTCCATCGTCTTCAATACGGATTCGAGCTCGCGCTTGCCGGAGAGGCAATCGAGCCAGGTCTGATAGCCGCCGTCCTTGCGATACGCCGCATAGTCGATGTGCGGGGTGGCGGGCGCTTTCGCGGTTCCCGTCTTGACCGCGGCCATCACGTTCTCCGCCGTCGCGTGGCCGAACGCGTTGTGGCCCACGCACACCGCGGGGGCCTCGGCGCAACGCCCGATGCACGGCGCCGCGATCACGCGCACGTCCGGGCCGAGCGTGGCCTTCAGTTTTTCCATCATCGGCATCGCACCGGCCATCGCGCACGACAGCGTCTCGCACACGCGCACGGTGAGCGCCGCGGGGCTGGACTCGCCCTCCTTCACCACGTCGAAGTGGTGGTAGAACGTCGCGACCTCGTAGACCTCCGCCATCGAGAGCTTCATCGCTTCGGCGAGCGCGGCGAGGTGCTGTGCGGAGAGCTGGTTGTAGCGATCCTGGATGCGGTGCAGGTTCTCGATCAGGTATTCGCGCTGCAGCGGCGCGCCCTGGAGCAGCTGCGCGATCTCGTCGCGCGCACCAGCATCGACCGGCCGGCCCTTCGGCGTGGACCGGGCCTTGCGGATCTTGTTGATGGGTATGACGACGCGGTCGTTCATTTCGGGGCAGGTTCCTGGAAAGTCGGGACCGCCTTAGCTGGGGGTCCGGAAGCCTCACCCTGCGCCTCGGCGCAATGGCTTGGAAATCAGGTCATTAGGTTACCGAAAAGGCCTTCCCGGGGGGCTTGATCGGAGTCAAGGCCGCAGCCGGCCCCCGAGGATGCCGGTCTTGTGTCCCGTGAGGGTGGCGAGAGTCTCCCAGCCCACGTAAGGCCATTCGGCCGCGTAGCCCATGAAACCGTCACGAAACAGCCCCAGGACGCGCCCTTCCGACTGGAAGAAGGGGGTCAGCATGCGGCTCGCCCACTGGTAGTAGGCGACATGGTTCCGGCGGGATTTTGCATATGTCGCGAGCGCCCGGGGCACGTCGGGCTCTGCTTCGAGGGCCGCGCAGAGCGCTTCGGCATCCATCAAAGCGAGCGTGGCGCCCTGCCCCAGCTGCGGGCTGGTGCCGTGCGCCGCGTCGCCCGCAAGCCCGATGTGCCCTCTCGACCACGGCGTCACTCGAACATCCGCGTACGCACCGATCGACAGCGCGTCGAAATTGCCGAGGCATTCAGTGGCCGCGTGCGCCTCGGGCCAATGGCCCCGCACATCGTCACGCCACGCCGTCCATCCGCGCGCCTTCAGGGCCTCGATGCGATCGAGCTTCTCGCTCCAGAACATCGTGAGGTATGGGCCGTTGCCGGCGGCATCGCGGCCGATCGGCATCATGCCCATCATCCGGCGCGTGCCGTCGAAGCGCTGCGCGAGCGTATCGCCGCGCCAGCCGGCCGGCATCGGCACGTTGGCCCACAACGCGCCCCATTCGTAGAAATGCGTGCGGTCGTCGAAGCCCAGGGCCTTGCGCAGGGCCGTGCGCGATCCGGAAGTGACGAGGCCCAGGTCGCAATCGCGGAACGCTTCCGCGTCCTTCACCTCGACGCCGCCCTCGATCGCAACACCGTCGGCGAGCGCGGTCTCCTGCAGCAGGTGCCACAGCGCTCCGCGATGCACGCCGAGGCCGAAGCAACCCGGTTCCCACTTCGCGTAGTCGAGCGCGAGGACGCTGCGGCCCGAGCGCGTGCGGCCATCGAGGCCGGTGACGCGCGCTCCGCGCTCGAGCATGCGATCGAGCAGGCCCATGCGGCGCAGGACCGCGAGGCCGGGGGGTTGCAGCAGCAGGCCCGAGCCGATCGGCGAAGGCTCGCTCGCGCGCTCGAGCACGCGCACCCTCCAGCCGGAGCGGCGAAGGAGGATTGCTGCGGAAAGTCCTGCGATGCCCGCGCCGACGATCGCGGCGCGCGGCACCTACCGGCCCATGCGGCGGTTGTAGGCCTCGGCCATGCGATCGGTAAGGCCGGGCGCCTTGTTGTCCGGATCGCGCGCCTTCATCTCGACGCCCACGCGGCCGTCGGGCCGCATGCGCACCTCGATGATCCCTTCGACATTGCCGCGCGTGCCGCGGAGCGTCCCGGTGGAGCGATCGGCCGTCACGACGGTGAGGCCCACGTCCTGCAAGGCACCGGTGGCCGCGGCGAACGGTTGCTCCATCGGATCGACCGGGACGGGCGCCGGATACGGATAGACGTAGCAGCCGGCGAGGCCCAGCGCCACGGCGAGCGCGCATGCAAGACGGATCACTGCGTTCATCCCGGCTCCTTCGGGCGAAAGCGCCCCGCGCCTAGAGTACGCTTTTCAGCAGCTCGCCCATCTTCGCGGGGTTCTTCGTGACCTTGATCCCGCACGCTTCCATCACCGCGAGCTTCTCCTGCGCCGTGCCCTTGCCGCCGGAGATGATGGCGCCCGCATGGCCCATGCGCTTGCCCGGGGGCGCGGTGACGCCGGCGATGAAGCCCACGACGGGCTTCTTCATGTTCGCCTTCACCCACTCCGCGGCCGTCTCCTCGTCGCTGCCGCCGATCTCGCCGATCATGATCACGGCGTCCGTCTCCGGATCGTCGTTGAACATCTTCAGGACATCGATATGCTTCAAGCCATTCACCGGGTCGCCGCCCGTGCCGACCGCGGACGACTGGCCCAGGCCGAGCGCCGTCAGCTGCCCCACCGCTTCGTACGTGAGCGTGCCCGAGCGCGACACGACGCCGATGCGGCCCTTGCGGCAGATGTGGCCCGGCATGATGCCGATCTTGATCTCGTCGGGCGTGATGAGCCCCGGGCAGTTGGGCCCGAGCAGGAGCGTCTTCTTGCCCTGCATCTTGTAGCGCGTCTTGATCATGTCGCGCACCGGGATGCCCTCGGTGATGCAGATCACGAACTCGATGCCCGCCTCGACGGCCTCGTCGATCGCGGCGGCCGCGTAGGGCGGCGGCACGTAGATCACGGAGACGGTGGCGCCGGTGGCGGACTTCGCGTCGGCGACCGTGTTGTAGATCGGGATGCCCTCGAAGTCCTGGCCGCCCTTGCCGGGCGTGACGCCCGCGACGAAGCAGTTCTTCCCGTTCGCGTACTCGCGGCACATCTTCGTGTGGAACTGGCCGGTCTTCCCGGTGATGCCCTGGGTGATGACCTTGGAATCTTTGTTGATCAGGATCGACATGATTTTCCCTGTTGTCATTCCCGCGTAGGCGGGAATCCAGCCTGGGCCCCCGCCTACGCGGGGGCGACGATTATTTTCCCTTGGCGGCGGCGACGGCTTTTTCCGCCGCGTCACCCATGTTGGAAGCGGAGATGATCGGCAGGCCCGAATCCTTGAGGATCTGCTTGCCGAGCTCCACGTTGGTGCCCTCGAGGCGCACGACCAGCGGCACCTTGAGCGCGACCTGCTTGGCCGCCGTCACGACGCCGTTGGCGATGGTGTCGCACTTCATGATGCCGCCGAAGATGTTCACGAGGATCGCCTTCACCTCGGGGTTCTTCAGCATGATCTTGAAGGCCTCGGTCACCTTCTCGGCCGTGGCGCCTCCGCCGACGTCGAGGAAGTTCGCGGGGCTGCCGCCGTAGAGCTTGATCGTGTCCATCGTCGCCATCGCGAGGCCGGCGCCGTTCACGAGGCAGCCGATGTTGCCGTCGAGGGAGATGTAGGTGAGATCGAACTTCGAGGCCTCGATCTCGGCGGCGTCCTCTTCATCGAGGTCGCGGTAGGCCACGACGTCCTTGTGGCGGTAGAGCGCGTTCGAATCGAAGTTCAGCTTCGCGTCGAGCGCGATCACCTTGCCGTCGCCGGTCACGATGAGCGGGTTGATCTCGGCGAGCGAGCAATCCTCCTCGTCGAAGACCTTGTAGAAGTTCTTCAGGAGATCGCGGGCCTGCGCGACCGAACCCTCGGGCACGCCGATCTTGCGAGCGATGCCCTCGGCCTCCGCGTCCTTCAGGCCCGTGCCCGGGTCGATCGCCACGCGGTGGATCTTCTCCGGCGTGTTGTGCGCGACTTCCTCGATGTCCATGCCGCCCTCGGACGAGGCCATGAGCGTTGCGCGCTGCGTCACGCGATCGACGACCATCGCGACGTAGAGCTCCTTCTTGATGTCCGCGCCTTCCTCGATGTAGAGGCGCTTCACCAGCTTGCCCGCGGGACCGGTCTGGTGCGTGATGAGCGTCATGCCGAGGAGCTGCTTCGCGTACTGCTCGACTTCGGCGATGGACTTCGCGACCTTCACGCCGCCGCCCTTGCCGCGGCCGCCGGCGTGGATCTGGGCCTTCACCACCCAGACCTTGCCGCCCAGCTCGTTCGCGGCCTTCACGGCCTCGGGGACGGAGAACGCGGCGATGCCGCGCGGCGTGGGCACGCCGTATTTCCGGAAGATTTCCTTGCCCTGGTATTCGTGGATGTTCATGGGGGTTCCTGCGAGCGGGGTGTCTGCGGACTTGCGATGTGCGGCGATTCTAGCAGCGAGGGCGCATCGCCCCGCCTTGACTTGGGGCAAGCGCGGGGCGCGGCGGGCCCGGGATCATTTGACGACGGCGCGGCGTGTCGGGGCGAAGGCGCTCGTCCCGAGCCAGCGCCACAAGGCCTTCGCCTCGCGCGGGCCGCCCTCGACGCGGATGTCATGCGACCGCAATGCTTGCTGGGGCGTGCGGTCGCCGGTCCACACTTCCGTGAGGGCGCGCACCGACGCATCGACCACGAGCGTGGGCTCGCGCCCCGGATCGTCGCGGCACAGGTCGGCCACGCCGTCCTGCACCACGAGCCACCACGTGCGCTCACCGGCGCGCGCATCGCGAAGCTGGAAGTGGATGACGACCGGCTTCGCCGGAAACTCCTCGACCCGCGCGAAGCGCCGCATGTCCCACATCAGCAGTCCCGCGTCGAGCTCGTCGTCGCGCAGGCGGCTGCCGATCCATCGCGCGCCCCAATGCCCGAGCGCCATCACGATCGGCCGCAAGTCCTCGCCGGCTTCGGTCAGCCCGTATTCCCAGACCTTCCCGGAGACCGTGCGGCGGACGATGCCGAATTCCTCGAGGCGGCGCAGGCGCTGCGCGAGCAGGCCCGTGGACATGCGCGGCACGCCCCTGTGCAAATCATTGAAACGCCGGCTGCCGCACAGCAGCTCGCGCACGACGAGCGGCGTCCACCGCTCGCAGAGCACCTCGGCGCTGCGCGAGACGGTGCAGAACTGGATCGCGCTCTTTTCCATGGTCGCCCTCCAAAGCCCCAAACGCTTCGGATTCTGAACTGGCCCTTGCGGCGCGTCACGCGCAAAGTTCGGCCATGACCATCCAACTCAAGCAGCTCGACGGCGGCACGCTGGACCTCCCCGCGGAGGCCCTGGCGGCTTTCAGGACTTCCTTCAAGGGCGCGGTGCTCGGCCCGGCCGATCCCGATTACGAAGCGACGCGGGCCTTGTGGAACGCAATGATCGACCGGCGGCCCGGGCTGATCCTGCGCTGCACGGGCGTGGCCGACGTGGTGCAAGCGGTCAAGCTCGTGCGGCAGCACCGCCTCCTCTCCTCGGTGAGGGGCGGCGGTCACAACATCGCGGGCCTGGCGGCCTGCGAGGGCGGCGTGATGATCGACCTGTCGCTGCTGCGCGGCGTGTGGGTCGATGCCGCGGCCCGCACGGCGCGCGCGCAAGCCGGGTGCAGGCTGGGCGACGTGGATCGCGAGACGCAGCTGCACGGGCTCGCCGCAGTGCTCGGGTTCGTCTCGGACACCGGCATCGCCGGCCTCACCGTGGGCGGCGGCTTCGGCTATCTCACGCGCAAGCATGGCTGGACGTGCGACACCGTGCTGTCCATGGACGTGGTCACGGCGGCGGGCGAGCTGGTGCGCGCTTCAGCGAGCGAGAACGCGGACCTCTTCTGGGCGCTGCGCGGTGGGGGCGGAAATTTCGGCATCGTCACGTCGTTCGAATACCAGCTGCACCCGGTCGGCCCGGAGATCCTCGGTGGCGCGATCGCCTGGCGCGCGGAAGAAGCGGGCGAAGTGTTGCGTGCCTACGCCAAGTTCAGCGCCGCGGCCCCGCGTGAGCTCACGACGGTGGCCGTGCTTCGGATCGCTCCGCCCGCGCCCTGGCTGCCGAAAGAGGTGCACGGCAAGACCATCGTCGCCCTCTTCGTGTGCTACGCCGGGCGCGTCGAGGACGGCGAAGCGTTCCTGGCGCCGTTGCGCAAGCTCGGCAAGCCCGTCGCGGACATCGTGACGCGCCGGCCGTACGTGCAGATGCAAAGCCTGCTCGACGCAACGCAACCCAAGGGGCGGCGCTACTACTGGAAGTCGCACTACCTGCCTCGTATCGACCCGCGCGCCATCGAGATCGCCCTCGAGCATGCGGGACGCATCCGCTCGCCTCACTCCGCGATCCTGATGTTCCAGGTCGGTGGCGCCCTGGGTGACCTGCCGGCGGGACACTCGCCTGCGGGCAACCGGGACGCGGCCTACGTGCTGAACATCGCCGGATCGTGGGAGAAGCCCGAGGACGATGCGGCGAACATCGCCTGGGCGCGCGACTGCTTCGAAGCGGCGCGCGAATGCTCGACGGGTGGGACGTACGTGAACTTCCTCACCGAGGAAGAAGGACCCGACCGCATCGAGGCGGCCTACGGAGCGCGCAACCTCGCGCGGCTGGCGGCGCTCAAGGCGCAGATCGATCCGGACGACCTTTTCCGCCACACCAAGCGCGTCTCGGGCTGACTCTTACCCGCCCTTGTGCCAGCGGGGGTAGTAGCGTTCGACCGAGGCTCCATCGGTGGCGAGCGCGTGGCACTTGTCCAGCTGGAAGGGCTTGCGCTCGGGGTCCTGGGGCACCTGCCCGGCGAGCGTCTGGAACGCCGCCGTGGCGAGCGTGCCCGCGAGCTCCGTGAGGTGCGTGCAGCCGCGCACGCCGCCCAGCAGCTCCTTCACGCGCTGGTTGTAGCCGGGACGGATCGCGAGGCCGATGAGCTTGGTGTAATCGGGTGTGATCCGGTCGCACTCATCCGGATACGGCATCGCGTCGGTGGAGGCCGCCGCGTCGACGATCTGCAGCTTCGCATCGACCGTGATGCGCAGCCACATCGAGTGGATCGGCGCACCTGCCGTGCGAACGCCCGTGGAGAGGTTGAAGTCGACGTCCTTGCGATCGAGGAGGTGGCCCTCGATGTCGTAGAGGCCGTCCTCCCGCTTCCAGCCCCGGATCTCGATCGTGCGGCGATGAAGCGGTGATCTCGCCGCCGTCGGTTCCGGGAGGGGCATCTACAGGTTGTTCGCCTTGCGGGCCTCGCGGATCGCCTGCGCGAATTCCGCGCCCGTCTGGTAGCGCTTCTCGAAGTCCTTCGCGAGCGCCTTGTCCACGATCACCACGATCCAGTCCGGCAGGCCCGAGTTGATCTCCTTGATGTTCACGTGCGGCGCGTTGGCGATGGCGAACATGAGCTGCGTCATCGACTCGCCCGTGAACGGCAGCTTGCCGCACAGCATCTGGTAGAGCGTGACGCCGAGCGAGAAGAGGTCGGAGCGGCCGTCGATCTTGCGGCCCGCGAGCTGCTCGGGCGACATGTACGACGGCGTGCCCAGCACCATGCCGGTCTTGGTCTTCGAGGAATCCGTGACGCGCGCGATGCCGAAGTCCGTGACCTTCGGGACGTCGCCCACCGGCTCGTACATGATGTTGGCGGGCTTGATGTCGCGGTGGACCACGCCCAGCGAGTGCGCGTACCCGAGCGCATCGGCGACGCGCTCGACGATCGAGAGCACCACCGGCACCGGGAGCAGGTTGGGCAGCTTCGTGTTGTCCACGAGGTCCTTGCCCTTCAGGAACTCCATCGCGATGAACGCGAGGTCGTGCTCCTCGCCCGCGTCGTAGATGGTGACGATGTTCGGGTGCGTGAGGCGCCCGGCGGTCTCCGCCTCGCGGAAGAAGCGCTCCTTGGCCTCGACCAGCTCCTCGCCCTCGAACTCGTTCGACAGCATCATGGTCTTGATGGCCACGACGCGGCTGATCTTCGGGTCCTTGCCCAGGTAGACGACACCCATCGCGCCCTTGCCGAGCTCCTTCTCCACCTCGTAGCGGCCGAGCTGCGGCTTGGCGGTGGCCACCGTGGCGCCCGCGCCGCCGGTGCCGCCGGCCAGCATCATCGTGGAGGCAGCCCCGCCGCGCGACCCGCCGCCGAGGATGATGGTCTCGCCCAGCTGCTTGTTGCGCGCCATGCGGTCGGCGACGTCCTTGAACTTCGGGTCGTTCTTGTAGATGAACGCGAACACGCTCTCCGCCTTGTTGAACTGGCGGCGGCGCTCGAAGTCGAGGGCGAGCGAGTACATGTTCTCGCCGAGCTGCTCGTCGAAGGGACACTTGCGGAACTTGTCGAAGGCCATGTCCAGTTGGCCCTGCTGCTGGAACGCCATGCCCAGCATGCGGTTGGATTCCGCGCCTTCCGTGTCGGCCTTCTCCTTGCCCTTCTCGGTGACGAGGAAGCGCTTGGTGGTGAGCAGGCCGTGGCCGATCACGAGCAGCACGATCGGCAGCATCAGCTGGATCCACAGGCCCGCGCCCGTCATCAGGCCGAGGTGCGCGCCGAAGAGCGCGATCAGCAGCGCGCCCGTGATGGCGAAGCCCATGCCGGCCTTGAGGCGCGGCAGCAGCAGGATGATGTAGAGCGCCACCAGCAGGTAGGCCAGCAGCGTGGCCCACACGCCCCACGTCGGCGCCACGAAGAAATGCTCCTGCAGGATCGAGGACACCGAGTGCGCGAGCGTGAGCACCGGGTTCATGTTCGCCGAGATCGGCGTGGTCTGCGCGGCGCCGATGCCGGCCGCCGTGGCGCCGATCAGCACGATCTTGTCCGCGTACTTCGAGGCCGGGATCTTGCCGGTGTAGACGTCGAAGAACGAATCGACGGGGAAGGCCGAGCGGTTGTCGCGGTCCTTGTAGAAGTACGTGTACATCTGGCCGGCGTCGTCGGTGCGGATCGTCTTGCCGCCCACGGTGACGTTCTGGCCGATGGCCACCTTCACGTCCTTGGACGTGAGGTTGAGGTTCTTCGCGGCGATCAACAGCGCCAGCGACGGGTACTGCTGGCCGTAGTAGTCGATCACCAGCGGCTCGTAGCGGATGGCGCCGTCGGCATCGAGCGTGGAGTTGAGGAAGCCGACGCCCGCGACGTACGCGCCGATCTGCTCGATGGGCACGAGGGCATCCATGCCGTAGGTGAAGCTGCCGCCGGCGTTGGTGAAGCCGCCGATGGTGTTCTTCGTGATGTATTCGGGCAGCGCCGCGTCGGGCTTGCCCTGGGGCGGGACGTAGTCGACCGCCTGGAAGGCCATCGGCACCAGCACGTTGCCGGCCTTGCGCACGGACAGCGCGAGGCGGATGTCGCCGTTCAGGTTGATGGAGGCTTCCTTGAGGATCGCGCCGATCTGGCCGATCGCGCCGCCGGGGCCGCCCGTGGCGGCAGGGGTGGCAGCGGCGAAGGCGCCGACGCCGGGGACGATTTCCTGGTTCGCATCCCCGGGATACGCCTTGTCGTAGATGGCGAGCATCTTCTGGACGTAGACCAGGCCCGCATCCTGCTGCGGCTCGAAGAAGAAAACGGTGTTGCCGATGACTTTCGCCTTCGCGGCGGCGAGCTGCTCGATCAGCTTGGCCTGGACTTCGCGCGGCCACGGCCAGCGGCCGATGTTCTGGATCGAGACGTCGTCGATGGCGATCACGGCGACCTTGTCGCTCGGCTGCTTGGACGTCATTTTCACGCCGAGGTCGTAGGCCCAGCGCTCGAGACTCGGGATGACTCCCGACATCTTCGCGAAGCCGAAGAGCACGATGGCGATGACGAGGCCGAAGAACCAGTCGGCCTTCCAGAACGCGGTTTTCATGGACTCTCCCTTGAGCCTTCTAAGCTTTACCCAGTAAATCTTACCCTTCCCGGGGTGCCGCCGTCTGTATCCCGGGCCGTTTTAGGACCCGATATCGACCTCGGTGCCGATCCCCCGGGTGCGCGCCGCCTTGATGAGCTCGGCCGCCAGGATCAGGTCCTGGATGGCCATGCCCTGCGATTCGAAAAGCGTGATGGCTTCGGCCGTCTTCCGGCCCGGCCGCGTGCCGGCGATGACCTCGCCCAGTTCCGTGAGCCCGCCGGGCTGAAGGCGCCCTTTCTCGAGCGCCGGCAGCAGGTCGCCGGCCTCCTTGAGGGCGGTCGGGCGCGAATCCACGACGACCACGGACGCCTTCCGCACCGTGGTTTCGTCGATCTCCTGGCGCAGCAGCGAATTGGAGCCCGCCGCATTGACGTGCGTGCCGGGCGCGAGCCAGTCGCCGGAGAACACGGGGGTTGCCGCGGTCGTGATGGTCACGACGATGTCGCTTTCGCGGACCGCTTCTTCCGCCGTGGCCGCGGCCACGACGGGCAGCGAGAGCCGTTCGGTCATGCGCGCACAGAAGGACTTGAGCTTCTCCGCATTGCGCGAGAACACCTTCACGCGCTCGAGCTTGCGGACGGCCGCCAGCGCGTCGATCTGGCCCTGGGCCTGCCAGCCCGAGCCGAAGACGCCGACGACCTTCGCATCCGGCCGCGCGAGGTACTTGGCCGCGACGCCGCCCGCGGCGCCCGTGCGCGTCATGCCCAGCAGGTTCGCCTCGACGATGCCCGAGAGGCTGCCGCGCTCCGCATCGAACGCGTAGACGAGGAAGCGCACGCCCTCTTTGCTCGACGTGTACGCCTTGTAGCCGAGCACGTTGGCCGAGGGCACCGCGCCCTGCAGGATGTGCAGCGCCGATTTCGGCTGTCGCGTGCGTTCGCGCGGAACATCGGTCGCGTTGCCCGTGGAGTATTCGCGATGCACGCGCTCGACCAGCTCGAGGGCCATCGGCATGGTGAGGAGCTTCTCGACGTCGGACTCGCGCAGCAGGAGGGCCATGGGACGGGGGGAAAGCGGGGAAGGCGCGATTCTATACAATCCGCGCATGAAATCCGTGTCCATCGCCGCAATTCTCCTGGTGACTTGCGCCGCGGCGTTCGCACAGGCGCCGGCCGCGCCTCCCGCCGCCAAGCCCGACCGCCTCGCCCTGGTGATCGGAAACGCCGCGTACAAGGACGCGCCCCTCATCAATCCGCTCAACGACGCCGCCGACATGGAGAAGGCGCTGAAGGCGAGCGGCTTCACGGTGATCCGCCGCGACAACGCGACGCTGCGCGAGATGCACCTGGCGATCCGCGAGTTCGGCGACCGTCTCGGCCGCCAATCCACGGGGCTGTTCTACTTCTCGGGGCACGGGCTGCAGGTGCGCGGGCGCAATTACCTGCTTCCGGTCGATGCCGACGTGCAGCGCGAGGACGAGGTCGCGTTCGCGGCCCTGGACCTCGGAGCCGTGATGGAGAAGCTCGATTCGGCGAAGAACCCGGTGAACATCGTGGTGCTCGACGCGTGCCGCAACAATCCCTTCGGCACGCGCCTCGCGCCCACCGCGAAGGGCCTGGCGCAGGTCGATGCGCCGCCCGGCTCCTTCATCGCCTTCGCCACCGCGCCCGGATCCACCGCGAGCGACGGCGCTGGCCGCAACGGCCTCTACACGACGCACCTCGTGAAGCAGATGGACCGCACGGGCGCCGGCATCGAGGACGTGTTCAAGGCCGTGCGCGCGAGCGTGCGCACCGAATCGAAGAGCGTGCAGGTGCCGTGGGAGAGCACGTCGCTGGAGACCGCGTTCTATTTCCGCCCCGCGCCGATCGTCGCTGCCGCCCCCGCGCCGGTGAAGACCGCCGCCGCCGTGAAGGGGCCGCGGGCCGATCCGTCGAAGCGCACGCTGCCCACCGCCGTCGGCGCCCCGCCCAACTTCGCCGTCGGCGATGCGTGGACCTACCGCATCGTGAACAAGATCGACAACACCGAGCGCACGTTCACCACGCGCGTCACCGCCATCGCGGGCGACCGCGTCGAGTACTCGAACGGCAACGTGAGCGACATCGTGGGCAACCCGACGCGCGTCCAGCGCGGCGAGCGCGTGGAGAACCACACGCCCTCGGCCCAGGCCTACGTGTTCCCGCTCGTGCCGGGCAGCACCTTCCAGATCAAGAGCTCGCAGGAGACCGCGGGGCGGCACTACGACCTCGTCACCGACCTGCGCATCGGCGAGGAGGAAGACGTCGAGACGCCCGCCGGGAAGTTCCGCGCGATCCGCATCGACCGCGTCGCGAACTGGAAGCAGCGCAACAACAAGAACGACGGCGTGAACACGTGGACCTACTGGTACAGCTCCACGGTCAAGCGCTTCGTCGCCGGCGAGCAGTCGAACGTCACCGCCGCCGGCAAGGTCCTGATGCGCGAGCGCCAGGAGCTCGTCAGCTACGCCGTGAAGTGATCCCTAGGGGAACGCGGGCACGGTGGGCTCGCTGCCGCGGTCCATCGCCTCGGGGTGCGTGCGCGAGATGATCCTGCGCACCTCGTCGTAGCGCGTGGACGGGACGTCGAGCATGAGGAGGACCTTGCCCTCCTCCATGTCGTGCTCGAAGTGCCGCAGCCGCGAGTTCGGGACCTGCAGCCCCACCATCGTCGCCACCCATGCGCCGAGCCCGCCGCCGACGACCGCGGTGATGAGCACCGTGACCAACTGCAGCGTGGCGCCGCCGGGCGGGAAGTACACGAGGATCATTCCGAGCACGATGCCCAGCGCCCCGCCCACGACGAGGCCGACCGCGGCGCCGTGCACCGCGTCGGTCTTGTGCAGGTAGGACGCTTCGTGCAATTCGCCGAGATCGGTGCCGCGGCGCGCGAGGAAATGCATGTGGCGATCCTCGATGCGGGCGAGCAGCAGGTCGTCGGCGAGTCGCCGGGCGCTGTTCGTGTCCGGAAGCGTGACGTACATCCTGAGTCTCATGGGAGCCTCCATCGATGCAGCCGGATTCCCACGGTATGCCTCCCGGGAGGAGGAATCAACTCGCCTTGTCGACGGCGGCCCGGAGGCTTTCCACGCGCTTGCGGTTGACGTCGAAGTCGCGGATCCCGAGGCGAGCGGCGCTGCGCACGTGGATGCGCTTTCCGTCCGCGTCCATCTGGAACTCCGCGTCGTCCACGAAGCCCATCGTCGGAGTCTTGAACTCGACCTGCAGGTAGCCCGGATCGCGCCGGGCGATGGTAGCCCCGGCCGTGGCTTCGACGGCGGCGTGCAGCGCGGACCAGGCCTTGGCCCGGTCGCCGCGGATTTCATAGGGCGCGACGAAATGCTTGTCGGCGGCCGCGACGGTGGACGACACCCAGTTGGGCTTCCACGATTCGGCGGCCCGGAAGCGCCCGTCGCTTCCGAAACCGAGGTCGGTGGGGCGCTTGCCGGTGAACAGTCCCATGGTGGCTCCGAAGTAGGCGCCCGCCGCGGCGAGCAGCGCGACCGCGGCGAGGACGATCGCCGCGATCCGCAACGCTCGCTTCGCGGTCACGGCACCAGGATGGTCGAGCCCGTGGTCTTGCGCCCCTCGAGGTCGCGGTGGGCTTGCGCCGCGTCCTTGAGCGCGTACTGCTGGCGCGGGCCGACCTTGATGTCGCCGGCGATCACGTGGTCGAAGAGCTCCTTCGCCGAGGCGACGAGATCTTCGCGCTTCGACGTGTAGCTGACCAGCGTCGGGCGATGCACGTAGAGCGAGCCCTTCGCGGCGAGGATGCCCATGTTCACGCCGTCGACGGGACCGGACGCATTGCCGAACGTCACCATCAGGCCCTTGGGTTGCAGGCAGTCGAGCGACTTCACCCACGTGTCCTTGCCGATGGAGTCGTACACGATCGGGACCTTCTTGCCGCCGGTGATCTCCATCACGCGCGCGTGGAAATCCTCGGTCACGTAGTTGATCGTGTGCGTGCAGCCGTGCTCCTTCGCGAGCTTGGCTTTTTCCTCGGAGCCGACGGTGCCGATCACGTTCACGCCCAGTGCCTTGGCCCATTGGCAGGCGATGAGGCCGATGCCGCCGGCGGCGGCGTGCAGCAGGATGGTGTCGCCCTTCTTCGGCTGCACCAGCAGGCGGCGCAGCAGGTACTGCACCGTGAGGCCCTGCAGCATCATGCTCGCGGCCTGCTCCATCGTGATCGCGTCGGGCACCTTCACCAGGCGCTCGGCCGGGTGGATCTTCTTCTCGGAATACGAGCCCAGCGGGCCGTTCGCATAGGCGACGCGGTCGCCGGCCTTGAATTCGGTGACGCCCGTGCCGACCGCCTCCACGACGCCGGCGCCCTCGAGGCCGATGCCGGAGGGCATGGGCACGGGGTACAGGCCCGAGCGGTGGTACGTGTCGATGTAGTTGAGGCCGACGGCCTTGTGGGCCAGGCGCACTTCGCCCGGGCCGGGGTCGCCGATGGCCACTTCGTCCCATTGCAGGACTTCGGGGCCGCCGGTCTTGTGGATGCGGATCGCGTGGGGCATGTCGTCTCCTCGTTGAGAGGGCAAGCATACCTAACAAAGACAACGCCCCGCACGGGGCGGGGCGTCGCAAGTGTTGTTCCCGGAAGGCTCAGGTGCCGAGGATCGTGCCCACGGCGACATTCGCGCCCTTCGCCCATTCCGCGGGGGAGATCTTCTTCGTCTCCTCGCCTTTCACCTTGGCAACCTCGATCTGGCCGCCCTGCGCGGTGATGCGCATGCCGGTGTCGGTGATCTCCGTGATCTCGCCGATCTTGCCCTTCACAGCGCCGAACGTGCGCACCAGGTGCTTCTTCGAGCCGAACAGCTGCAGCTTCTTGCCGCCGATCGTGGTCCAGGCTCCCGGCGCGGGATCCGAACCGCGGATGGTGTTGTGGATGAAGTCGACGTGGTTGTTCCAGCTCACCTTCGACTCGTTGGCGCGGAACCAGCCCTCGTAGGTGGCCTGCGCTTCGTCCTGCACCACTTCCTTGTGCTTGCCGGCGACGACGAGGTCCGCGGCTTCGAGCATCGCGGCCACGCCCATCGGGAACAGGCGGTCGAAGTACACCGTGCCCAGCGTGTCGTTCTCGGAGATCGGCGTCTCCTTCTGCAGGATCACCGCGCCCTCGTCGAGGCCGTCGGTGGGCCGGAAGATCGTGAGGCCGGTCTTCGTCTCGCCCTTGCTGATGGGCCAGTTGATCGACGACGGGCCGCGGTACTTCGGCAGCAGCGACGGGTGGTACTGGATCGTGCCGTGCTTCGGGATGTTCACGAATTCCTGCGGCGCGAACTGCAGCACGAACGCCATGATGCCGATGTCGGCATCCGCATCCTTCATCGCCTGCACGGCCTCCGGACCCTTGAGGTTGGGGAACTGGTAGACCTTGAGGCCCTTCTCCTGCGCGGCGGTGCGCATGGGGTCGGCCTTGGCGCCTTCCTTCTCGGGGGCGCAGAACACGGCGGCCACGGTGTCGCCGCGGGCGAGGAGTGCTTCGAGGACGGACTTGCCGAAATCCTGCTGGCCGATGAGGGCGATTTTCATGTCGTGTGTTCCGGGGTCGGTGAAACGGAGGTTGTCATGGTAGGAAGCGCCTGACCTTTTGGGCCTTGACGCGGGTCAACGGCGCGGCGGTAGTTTCAGCGGCGCGTTCTGGATCTTCGTCGCCACTTCGATCTCGCGCTGGCGGAACTGGTTGAAGAGGTCCTCGGGTCCCGCCGGGAAGCGCTGGGCGGCAAAGGCGTGCACGCGGTGCAGCGCGACCAGCCCGCCGCGGAAATCCTCCGAGACGTAGGCATACACGGAGTGCATCGTGGAGACCGAGTTCGCGAGCTCGATCTCGGAGCCGAAGGGCTCGAAGCCGAGGCCCTTGGCGGCGCGCTCCTGCCAGGTGCCGAAGAGGTTGTACGCGCAGAGGCCGAGCGCTTCGCGCTCGAGGTTGGCGTACAGGCGCTGCAAGCAGAGGCGATAGAGCGCCTTCAGCGCCACGTCCGAGCCTGGCGCCGCGGCGGCCGCTTTTTCCTGCCAGGCGCGAAGCCAGCCGAGCTTGCGGGCCTGGTAGTCGGCATCGTCCGAGAGGGAGGGCAGCGCGGCGCCGATCTTCTCGAAGACCGGGTCGTCGGGGGCGAGGACCCGCGGCGAGGTGGCCAGCAGGAAATCGATCGACGGCCTGGCCTCGGCGCGCAGCTTCGGGTCCGTGGTGCCGCCAATGCGCGCGACGCGGAGCGCGTGCGCCCGGAGCGCCTCGGGGCTCTCGCCCTGGCCGCGCGCCTCGAGCGATTTCAGGATCGCCTGGACGTGCTGCTGCGACCGTGCGCCGCCGGCATCGCGGTGGGCTTCCATCGCACGCAGCATCAATGGCGTGGCTGCGGCCGGCGTGGCCTCGAGTTCCGCCGCCGCTTGTTGCAACGCCGCGTCGCAACGCGTTCCGGCGGCGCGTTCCATGTCGGCCGCGGTGGCGCCGCCGCCCTTCTGCATGGCGTCCCACGAGGATTTCGCCCGTTGCTCGCAGCTTGCGACCGCGCTTGTCGCGCGCGCGATGCGCGAGGCAGCGTCCGGAGGCGAGTCGGCGTCGCGGCCGAGGCGATCGAGCAACGACGCGGCCGCCGTGAGCGCGGAGAGGCTGCCCGCCGTGAAGCACTCGGCGCGCGCGCTCACGCTCGCGATGCGGTCGCGGTAAGTGAAGGTCATGTCGCAGCGCCGGTTGCCACGGTCCCCTTCGGTGAGCAGCCGCACGCGCGCGAATCCGAAGAGCCCGGGAAAATGGCGCGCCAGTGGAGCTTCCGGGGCGTAGCAGGTGACGGCCGGATGCTTCTTCGCGGTTTCCGGGCCGCAGTTGAGCCCGAGCAGCTTCCATCCGGATTGCGAGGTGTCGACCCAGAGCGAGTCCACGAGCGCTGGATCGACGGCTTTGGGGATCTTGCGCAAGCGCTCGAGCAACTCGTTGTCCACGGTCGAGTCGTCGCGGTGGAGCGTGAGCGATGCATAGGGAGCATCCGCGCCGGGCAACGCGAGCCGGAGCACGGCAGGGCCGTCGCGGGTCTCGCCGACGATGGGCTCGCGCTCGCCGGGCGGAAGCTCGATGTCGGCGGCGGGAATGCGCAAGGCCAGCTTCGAGGCGCCCCCTCGCGAGTCCCACGCGAGGTCGTAGTGCGTGGTGACCTTGACCTTGCGGATGTCGCGATCGTCGCGCGTCGTCGCCGTCTTCGCCGACGGCAGGACGTGCGGCTGGTAGCGCCACGCCATGACCCCCAGCAGCACGACCCCGACGACGCCGGCGGCAATGGCGATCCCGCGGCGTGTGAATGTCCTCTTGCCCTCGCCCTTGGCGAAGCGCCGCACGCCGTCGGCCGCGAAGGCGAAGCCCAGCATGCCGCAGAACAGGCCGAAGCCCGCGTAGAACAGGAAGACCACCAGCCCCGCGGCCGAGCCATCGGAATAGAAGAAGCGGCGCTCGAACGTCGCGACCTGCACCAGCGGCACCGCGAGCAGCGCGAGGCCCATGAGGAGCGAGAGCAGCGGATGCAGCCTTGCGATCGCCGTGAGCACGACGATGACGATGAGGACGCCGCCGAGGAGGCCCACTTCGTTCACGGCGCCGAGCAGGATCTCGATCATCGCGCGTGCGTCTCGAGGCGCGCCATCAGGCGCATCGCGGATGCGAGGGCGGCGAAGCTCGCGCGCTCGGTGCACGGCGCCGCAGTGGTCACCGTGGCGGGCCGCCCGCGATAGAGGAACGTCATGCTGCAGGCGTTTCGCGCCGGGCCCACCACGAGGCGAAGGCGGCTCGGGCCCGCGATCGAGGGGAGCCAGCGCGCGAAGAATCCCCGCGCTTCGTAGCAGCCGGGCGCGGCATCGCCCACGACCTCGGTGCGCTTCTCGAAGGCGGGCGAGGCGCAGTCGAATCCCGCGAACTGCCACGACCGCTTGTCCTCGTCGGCCCAAAGGGCGCCCTGCCATTCGGCGGGCCGGAGGATGCGCCCGTAGAGGTTCGCCTGCATCGGGTCGTCGAACTCGCTGTCGTCGCGATACAGGCGCAGCCGCGCGAAATCGACGGGCGTTTCGGGGACGAGGAGATCGACGTGCCGCGGGCCGTCGATCGTCTCGGGGATCCGCTTCGCCTCGAACGCGAACTGGGCCGCCGGGATGCTCATCCTCAGCGCGGGCGCGGCACCGCGCTCCTTCCAGGCGAGCGCATAGGCATCGCGAAGCTCCACGCTGCGGGCCGCGCCGCGCTCGGTCATGGGGGGAAACTTGCGGATGGGTGCGTCGACGACGTCGCCCGCGCCGCCGTATCCGCCGCCGCCGGCGCCGGGGCGCTTGACGAAGTAGCTGCCCACGCCCGCGGCCACGAAGAGCAGCGTGAACACCGTGGCGAGGAGGTGCATCGCGCCCCGGTTCGCGGCATCCACGATGCCCCGGCCCGCCAGGACGAGCCCCAGGATCCCGGCGCCGAGCACCACGCTCCCCAGCACGACGAACAGGATCGTTCCCGCGGGCGAGCCTTCGGTCCGGAAGTTCACGCCGCCCAGCGACAACGCGATGCCCGCGGCCAGCCCGAGCAGGCCGCCGCCGATCCCGGCCATGACGAACGGGGCTTTGCGCAGCAGGCGCCACACGAAGACGATGACGACGACGATCGCGACCGCGATCCCCGTCGCGATCAGCTCTCCCAGCAGTTCGCTCAGCATGGGACGAAGTCTAGCGTGCGGATGAAAAAGAACGGGGCCCCGAAGGGCCCCGTTCCACGGAAAAACGCGAGGACGCTCCTATGCGGCCTTCTTCGGCGGCGCGGAGAAGGCACCCGCGCCCTTCAGCGAGTTCACCTTCGCGTCGTCGTAGCCGAGCACGTTCTTCAGCACGTCGTCGGTGTGCTCGCCCAGGAGCGGGCTGCGCTCGATCTTCGCCGGGGAGGCCGAGAGCTTGATCGGCATGCCGACGTTGAACCACTTGCCGCGCTGCGGGTGGTCCAGCTCGACCCACATGTCGCGGCCCTTCACGTGCTCGTCGGTCGCGAGGTCCGTCGTGGACATGATCGGCCCGCACGGAACGTCGAGGGGATTCAGGATCGCCATCAGCTCGCGCTTGGTGTACTTCTCGGCGAACTTGTTGAGCAGCGTCCACACGAGCTGCTGGTTCTTGCGGCGCTCGACGATCGTGGCCACGCGCGGGTCGGCGGCGAGGTCGGGAACGCCGACATCCGGGCCGATGCGGTTGGCCAGTGCCGTCCACACTGCTTCCTGGACGACCACGTAGAGATAGTCGTTGGCGCCGTGCGGCTTGCAGTGCACGGCGTTGCCGAGCTGGCCGCCGCCGGAATCGTTGCCCGCGCGCGGCACGTCACCCATGTTCTGGTACGTCGGCACGGAGAATTCGGCGAGCGACTGGCGCGTGAGGCGCTGGTGGTCGCGGAACTTCACGCGGCAGAGGTTCATCACGCCGTCCATCATCGCGACCTCCACGTACTGGCCCTGGCCGGTGCGCGTGGCCTGGTGCAGCGCGGCCAGCAGGCCGATGGCCAGGTGCAGGCCCGTGCCCGAGTCGCCGATCTGCGCGCCGGTCACGAACGGGGCTCCATCGGGCACACCCGTCGTGCTCATGGCCCCGCCCATCGCCTGCGCGACGTTCTCGTAGGCCTTGAAGTCGGAGTACGGGCCGGAGGAGCCGAAGCCCTTGATGGATCCCACGACGATCTTCGGGTTGATCTCGTGGATCTTGTCCCACGTGAAGCCGAGGCGCTCGAGCACGCCGGGGCCGAAGTTCTCCATCATGATGTCGCACTTCTTCAGCAGGTCCACGAACACCGCCTTGCCCTCGGCGCTCTTCATGTTGACGGTGATCGAGCGCTTGTTGCAGTTCAGCATCGTGAAGTAGAGCGAATCCGCATTGGGCACGTCGCGCAGCTGCCCGCGCGTGGCGTCGCCCTGCGGCGGCTCGAATTTGATGACATCCGCGCCCATCCACGCGAGCAGCTGCGAGCACGTCGGACCCGCCTGCACGTGGGTCATGTCGAGGATACGAACTCCTTTGAGAGCTTCCATAGCGCTTCGCTTTCCTTGTTAGGGCGTCCTCCGCAGATAAACGCGGATAAACGCCGATGTGCTGTGTGGGGTATCTGCGTTTATCCGCGTTTATCGGCGGAGGAAGCCTTTGCCTTATTTCTTTTTAGCAGCGTTCGGGTTGAGGGAGGTGATGCGCCCGCTCTCCGTTCCCGCTGTTTCGTCGATGACTGCGTTGATGAGCGTGGGCTTGCGCGACTTGATCGCCTGCTCCATCGCCGAGCGCAGCTCCGCTGTCGTGGTGGCGTGGACGCCCACGCCACCGAAGGCCTCGATGATCTTGTCGTAGCGTGCACCCTTCACGAACACCGTGGGCGCCGGGTCGCGGCCCGTGGGATCGACGTCCGTGCCCTTGTACACGCCGTTGTTGTTCATGATGACGATGCACACGGGCATGTCGTAGCGGCAGATCGTCTCGACCTCCATGCCGGAGAAGCCGAAGGCGCTGTCGCCCTCGATCGCGATCACCTGCTGCTTCGTGGCGGCCGCGGCGGCCACGCAGTAGCCCATGCCGACGCCCATGATCCCCCAGGTGCCGACGTCGATGCGCTTGCGGGGCTTGTACATGTCCACGATGGAGCGCGTGAAGTCGAGCGCGTTGGCGCCCTCGTTCACGAGCATGGCATCGGGATTCGCCTTGATGATGTCGCGCACGACGTTCAGCGCGCTGTGGAAATTCATCGGCGAGGGGTTCTTGGCGAGCGTCTCGGCCATCTTCGCGATGTTGCCGTTCTTCTTGGCGGACACCGCGTCCGTCCATTCCTTCGGCGGCTTGGCCCAGCTCTTGTCGACGGCCTTCTGCAGCTCCGCGACGCAGGAGGCGATGTCGCCCACCAGCGGGGCATCGATCTTCACGTTGCTGTCGGCTTCCTGCGGCGAGATGTCGACCTGGATGAACTTCTGCTTGCCCCAGCCCTTGTGGCCGTTGCCGCCCCAGGTCTTGCCCTTGCCATGCGAAAGCAGCCAATTCAGGCGCGCGCCGATCAGCAGCACGACGTCGGCTTCCGGCAGGACGAAGGAGCGGGCCGCGGACGCACATTGCTCGTGCGTATCCGGCAGCAAACCCTTGGCCATCGACATCGGGAGGTACGGGATGCCGGTGGATTCGACGAGCTTGCGGATCTGCGCGTCGCATTGCGCGTAGGCGGCACCCTTGCCGAGGAGGATCAGGGGCTTCTTCGCGCCTTTGAGCATGTCGACCGCGCGGGCCACGGCGTCGGCGCCCGGGATCTGCGCCGGTGCGGCATCGACGACCTTGATCAGCGTCGAGCGGCCGGCGGCGGCTTCCATCGTCTGCGCGAAGAGCTTGGCGGGCAGGTCGAGGTACACGCCGCCCGGACGGCCGGAGACGGCAGCACGGATCGCCCGCGCGATGCCCACGCCGATGTCCTCGGCGTGCAGGACGCGATAGGCGGCCTTGCAGACGGGCTTGGCGATGGCGAGCTGGTCCATCTCCTCGTAGTCGCCCTGCTGGAGGTCGACGATCTCGCGCTCCGAGGAGCCCGAGATGAGGATCATCGGGAAGCAGTTGGTCGTGGCGTGCGCGAGGGAATTCAGGCCGTTCAGGAAGCCCGGGGCCGAAACCGTGAGGCAGATGCCCGGCGACTGCGTGATGAAGCCGTGGATGGAGGCGGCGTAGCCCGCGTTCTGCTCGTGGCGGAACGACAGCATGCGAAGCCCCTCGGCCTGCAGCATGCGCGTGAGATCCGTGATCGGGATGCCCGGCAGGCCGTAGATCGTGTCGATGCCGTTCAGCTTCAGGGCCTCGATCAGCAGGTGGAAGCCGTCGATCGTCTCCGACGGGGCGGGGGCGGCGCTCTGGCTGCTCACCGGGTGGGCCGGCGCAGCGGCAGGTGCAGCGGCGACGGGCGGGGTGACGGTTGCCATGTTGTAATCCTCCGGGGGGTGCCTCGGGCCTCGAAATACGCGGACCAGGCAGGGAAAATGGACCTAAGAATCAAGCTACAATCTTAGGAAAACGGACTCGCTGGCCACCTTGATACGGGTCAAGTTTCGACCCCCCGCACGACCCCGATGACCCTTCTCGCCAATCACCCCCAACGGAGCGAAATCCGCGACCTCCTGCTGCGGAACATCGTCCTCAGGCGCCTGGACGCCAAGGCGTTCGACGAGCTCGAATCCGACCTGGCGATCGTCGATTACCGCAAGGGCGACGTGCTGCTCTCCCAGGGCGCCCACGAGATGGAGCAGTACTTCGTCCTGGACGGGGTCCTGAAGCGCGTGGTGGCGAGCCCCGAGGGCAAGGAGATGATCCTGCGCTTCGCCAAGGAAGACGACATGGACACGAGCTACGCGGCCTGGAAGCTGCGCACGCCCGCGCCGTATTCGATCCGCGCCGTGACCAAGGCCCGCGTGGCGAAGATGCCCCTGCCCCAATGGGCGGCGTTCCTGGACCGGCATGTCGAGCTCAAGGACGATTTCGAGTACGAGGTGATGCACCTGATGAGCGAGGTGATGGCCCATACCATCACGCTGCACCTGCTGGACGCCCCCGGGCGGGTGCACCGCTTCTCCCGGAAGCACCCCGAGCTGGCCGAGCGCGTGCCCAAGAAGGAGCTCGCCTCCTACCTCAACCTCTCGGCCGAGACGCTCTCGCGCCTCAAGCACGCCGGCAAGATCTAGCTAGCCCTTGTCCTTCAGCTGCGACGGGAAGCGGTAAAGGCCGCCGGCCATCGTCCGCAGCTCGTCGTCGATGCCGGCCACGCCCGCCAGCCCCTCGATCACCGCGTGGACGCGCTCGCGCTCCTTGTCGTTGGCCACGATGCCGCGGAGCGCGACCCGGCCGCCCGACACGTCGATCGAGATCTCGACATCCGAGGTGCGATCGTCCGCCCGCAGCGCCGCACGCGCCCTCGCCTGGAGGGCCATGTCGGCCAGCTTCTGGCGCGAGGCAGGTGTTTCCTGGAAAGCCGCGCTCTTCGCCATGCGCACGACCGTGTCGACGCAATCGGCGATCGGGACGCGCTCCGTGTTGAGCGTGAGGTCGTAGAGCGTGGGATCGCCCCATTCGATCTTGAACATCTCGCCCATGCGCGCGGCGCGCGCCGCATCGTCGGTCTTGATCTCCTGGCGGGCGAGGGCCTCGTCGTCGGTCTGCAGGCGCTCCATCAGCCGCTTCACGCGAAGATCCATCGGGGCGCACACCTGGACGCACGGGATGTGCGGCACGGAATGCAGCAGGAGCGTGGCGCCCCAGCCGCGGATGAGGACGTTGCCCTTGAGCGCGAGGTCGTAGACCTCGTCGGCGGTGAAGATCGAGATGGTCTTCTCGTCGGCCGACCACTTCTCGATCGTGCCGGCCTTGCCCTCGCGGATGCGGCGGATGAGGCTTTTCTTCACCTGCATCTTGCCGGCCACGACGTCGCCGACCTCGTGGCGGACCTGCTGCAGCCCGAGGGCCTCGCACACGCCGAGCGCCACGTCCTTGCCGAGCGTGGCCATTTCCTGGGTCATCGCGATGACGGCCATGTCAGTTCGCTCCGTTGCCGTTGTTGGCGCTGCGCCCGCGGATGACGTCCATGGCCATGCTGATGAGCGGCCAGAAGAGCAGCAGCAGCGAGAGCGTCGTGATCGTGCCGACCAGGCCGTTGGAGAAGAACGCCGAGAGGTCGCCCTGGGAGCCGAGCATCGCCTGGCGGAAGGAGTCCTCCGCCCGGTCGCCCAGCACGAGGGCCAGCACCAGCGGCGCCAGCGGGTAGTCGAGCTTCTTGAAGACGTAGCCCATCACGCCGAAGATCAGCATGAGCCAGACATCGAACATCGAGTTGTGCACCGTGTACGCGCCGATCGCGCAGATCACGAGGATCACCGGCGCGATGATCGCGAACGGCACGCGCAGGATCGCCGCGAAGAGCGGCACGCACGTGAGCACGACGATGAGGCCCACGATGTTGCCGAGGTACATCGAGGCGATGAGGCCCCAGACGAAGTCGGCCTTCTCGACGAAGAGCAGCGGCCCCGGCTGCAGGCCCCAGATCAGCAGGCCGCCCAGCAGCACGGCCGCGGTGGGCGACCCGGGCACGCCGAGCGTGAGCATCGGCAGCAGCGCCGAGGTGCCGGCCGCGTGCGCCGCGGTTTCCGGAGCAACGACGCCTTCGACCATGCCGGTGCCGAACTTCGCTCCGTCGGGCGACATCTTCTTCGCGAGGCCGTAGCTCATGAAGGACGCCGGCGTGGCGCCGCCGGGGACGATGCCCATCAGGCAGCCCACCATCGACGAGCGCACGGAAGTCTTCCAGTACTTCGGAAGCTCCTTCCACGTGTCGATCACGACGCGCATGTCGAGCTTGGCCTTGGCGCCCTTGAACTCCAGGCCCTCCTCGATGGTGAGGAGGATCTCGCCGATGCCGAAGAGGCCGATCACCGCGATCAGGAAGTCGAAGCCCTTCAGCAGCTCCATGTAGCCGTAGGTGAGGCGAAGCTGCCCGGTCACCGTGTCGGTGCCCACGGCCGCGAGCGCGAAGCCCAGCATCATCGCCGCGATGGTCTTGAAGGGCGAGCCCTTGCTCATGCCGACGAACGCGCAGAACGTCAGCAGGTAGACCGAGAAGAACTCCGGCGGCCCGAAGCGCAGCGCGAACTTGGCCACCAGGGGCGCCATGAACGTGATGAGCAGCACCGCCACCAGCGCGCCCACGAAGGACGAGGTGAACGCGGAAGTGAGCGCCGCGCCGGCTCGCCCCTTCTGCGCCAATGGATAGCCGTCGAAGGTCGTCGCGACCGACCAGGGCTCACCGGGGATGTTGAAGAGGATCGACGTGATGGCGCCGCCGAAGAGCGCGCCCCAGTAGATGCACGAGAGCAGGATGATCGCGGAGGTCGTCCCGCCCGGCTGCGAGGCCATGGAGAACGTGAGGGGCAGCAGGATGGCCACGCCGTTGGCACCGCCCAACCCGGGGAGCACGCCGATGATCACGCCGAGGATGATCCCGGCGAACATCAGCATCAGGTTGAACCATGACAGCGCGACCTGGAAGCCGCCGATGAGATTCTGGAGTTCTTGCATGTCGGGTCATCCCCTCACTGGAATCCGAGGAGGGCCTCTATGGGGCCCTTCGGCAGCGGTACCTTGAACCACACCTCGAACATGAGGAAGAAGGCGACCATGGTCGCCACGGAGACCACGCCGATCTTGAGCCACGTGTACTTGCCGAGGTAGCGCATGAAGGCGGCGATGAAGATCACCGACGCCTCGTAGATGCCCAGGGAATAGACGGGATTCGAGATCAGCACCACGTAGATCGCGTACGGCACCATGACGATCAGCACCATGCGCAGCTGCTCGCGGGTGACGAAGGCCTTGTCGCCCGCGTCCTTCGCCTTGGCGCCGATCGCGGTGACCAGGTTGATCACCGAGGCGATGATGATCATCACGCCGATGTAGAACGGGAAGTAGCCGGCCTGCGGCCCGTCGGAACCCCAGGTGGAGCCGAGCCGGCGGCTGTCGTAGACCACGAGCGCGCCCGCGACGAGGAACAAACACGCCACGACGACCTCCCACACGCGAACCGATCCCACGGCCTTCTCGTGGCCCGTCTCGTCCATGCCCTGCTCCTTAGTTCTGAGGTGTTACGGGCTCCGGGGGACCCCGGAGCCCGGACCGGCGGTTACTTCGCGAGGAAGCCCGCCTCCTTCATGAGGTTCTGGTGCAGCGACTCGTTCTGGGTGACCCAGTCCGAATACTCCTTGCCCTTCAGCGCCGTGGTGTTGAAGGCGCCTTCCTCGATGAACTTCTTCCATTCCGGCGTCTGGCTCACCTTGTCCAGCACGCCGACGAAGTAGGCGATCTGGTCGGGCGTGGCGCCGCCGGCCATGAAGATGCCGCGCAGCATGAGGTAGTTGGCGTCCAGGCCCGCTTCCTTGCAGGTGGGGATGTCGCCCCAGGCCATGTCCTTCGTGACCTTTTCCTTGTAAGGCATGCGCGCCGTGTCGAACACGCACAGGGGACGCAGCGCCCCCGCGCGCCATTGGGCGACGGCCTCGATCGGGTTGTTCACGGTGGAGTCGACGTGCTTGCCGACCAGCTGGGTGGCCACTTCCCCGCCGCCCTTGTAGGGGATGTAGGTGAACTTGGCGCCCGACTGCTTCTCGATGGCGGCGGTGAGGATCTGGTCTTCCTGCTTGGAGCCGGTGCCGCCCATCTTGAACTTGTTGGGGCCTCCCGCTTTCACAGCATCGACGTATTCCTTGGCCGACTTGTAGGGGGCTTCCGCGTTGACCCACAGCACGAATTCATCCAGCGCCATCATGCGCACCGGGGTGAGGTCCTTCCAGTTGAAGGGCACGCCCGTGGCGAGCGGCGTCGTGAAGAGGTTGGAGAGGGTGATGACGATCTTGTGCGGGTCGCCCTTGGCGCCCTTCATGTCGAGGAAGCCCTCGGCTCCGGCGCCGCCGCCCTTGTTCACGACGACCATGGGCTGCTTCATGAGGTTGTGCTTGGCGATGATCGACTGGATCAGCCGGGCCATCTGGTCGGCGCCGCCGCCGGTGCCGGCGGGGACGATGAATTCGACCGTCTTGGTGGGCTCCCACGCGGCGAAGGCCGGCGAGAGGAACGTGAGGGCGGCGCCCAGGGCTACCGCCGTGCGGGTAAGGCTGAAGAAGCGCTGTTTCATGAAATCTCCTCGCGGCATTTTTTAGTGAAGGAACAACTCTGTTGCCCTGGAACGTCTGCCTCGCGCGTCGCGTTGACCGCGCGGGTGCCCGCCTGCTCCTAGCGGGCCGAATCCGGCGACTTCGCCGGCTCCGGATGCGCGCCCTGGCTCTCCAGATGCCTGGCGGCCGCGTTTCTCAGCGTGCGTCCCGCCAGCAGCCGGCCCAGCCCGACCACGAAAATCGCTCCTGCGGCGGCCACGGCGTACTTCGTCGCGGGCGCGAATTGCTGCGTGAATCCGGCGATGGCGCCATCTTCCCAGGCCATCTCGCCGGCGACGAAGCCCAGCAGGCCGGCGCCGATGGTGATGATGATCGGCCAGCGCTCCATCACCTTCAGCAGCAGCGTGGCGCCGAAGATGACGAGGGGGATCGAGATGCCGAGGCCGATCATGAGCAGGCCCCAGTGCCCGCCCGCGGCGGCCGCGACGGCGATCACGTTGTCCAGGCTCATCACGAGGTCGGCGATCAGGATGACGCGGATCGCGACCATGAGGTTGTTGGACGATTCGATGTGCTCCTCGCCGTCCTCGGGCAGGAGCAGCTTCACGCCGATCCACAGCAGCAGGACCGAGCCGATCAGCTTCAACCAGTGCAGCTCGAGCAGCGCCACCGCGAAGAGCGTGAGCACGATCCGCATGATGATCGCGGCGCCCGAGCCCCAGATGATGGCCTGCTTCTGCTGGCGTGGCGGCAGCGAACGCGCGGCAAGCGCGATCACCACGGCGTTGTCGCCGGAGAGCACGATGTTCACGCCGATGATCTTCAGCAGCGCGGTCCAGAATTCAGCGGTCTCAATGCCCATGGCGATTGTGTGCTTCCGAGTAAAGCGGGGGCTTATAATTTTACGCGTTAACGGCGAAAGGTAGTGACCGAGCGTGGGATTCACCTTGACTTGCATCAAGACCGCCGTGCGACTGCTCGCATGCTGCACTGCACTCAGCGCGTCCATTGCGTTCGCGGATGCGCTCGATGCCGACGTGATCGCCGCGAAGGAAGCCTCGCGCACCGGCAACGTGAGGGCGCTCGAGGCCGCGAAGGCGAAGCTTGCGGGACACCTGCTCGAAGCCTACCCAACTTACTGGCTGCTGAACGCGCCGCTCGAACGCGCCGATCCCGCCCAGGTGCAAACCTTCCTCGCGCGCCATGCCGACTCGCCGCTCGCCGACGCGCTTCGCCGCGACTGGCTGAAGCAGCTCGGCGCCACCGGGTCGTGGGACGCGTTCCGTGCGGAATATCCGCGCCTCGTGGGCGAGGACATCGACATCACGTGCTACGCCTACCGGGCGCGCCTCGCGGCGGGCGATGCCGAGGTCTTCACGGAAGCGCGCTCGCTCTTCCTCGCGGGGCGCGAGGCGAGCGCCAGCTGCGATCCGGTCTTCGCCGCGCTCGCCGACGGCAAGCACATCGGCCCGCCCGAAGTCTTCGAGCGCCTGCGCAAGCTCCTCGCGGCCAACGCCATGCGCGACGCCAAGCGCACCAACGCGCTGTTGCCCGCGGGCCAGCAGTTCAACGACAAGACGCTCGACCGAGCGGGGTCGGACCCCGCGAAGTTCCTCGCGCACGAGAAGTCGCCGATCTTCAACCGCGCCACGAAGGAGCTCGTGATCTACGCCGTGGCGCGCCTCGCGCGGAGCAAGCCCGAGGAGGCCGCGGATCGCCTCGTGGCCGTGGCGGGCCGCCTGGGTCCCGACGAGCTCCGTTACGCGTGGGGCCAGCTCGCTTTCCAGGCGGCGATGATCCACCACCCTCGCGCGCTCGCCTGGTACGCCGAAGCGGGGGACGCGCCGCTCACCGACGCGCAGCTCGCGTGGAAGGCGCGCGCGGCGCTGCGCGCCGGCGAATGGAAGACCGTCCTCGCGGCCATCCAGGCGCTCTCGCCCGAGGAGGCGCGTGACGGAGCGTGGCGCTACTGGCGCGCCCGGGCGCTCCGCGAGCTGGGGAGCCCCGAAGCCGCGCAAGCCCTGCTCACGACACTCGTGCGCGAGCCCAACTTCTATGGATTGCTCGCGGCGGACCAGCTGGGCCTTTCGGCCGCGCCGGCCTGGGAGGGCTACAAGCCCACGGAGGCCGACCTCGCTCGCGTTCGCGCCATGCCCGGCATCCAGCGTGCGCTCACGCTCTATCGGCTGGACCTCGACACCGAGGCGTTCCGGGAGTGGTTCTTCGCGGTGCGGTCGCTCTCCGACCCCGACCTCCTCGCGGCCGCGGAGCTGGCGCGCCAGGCGGGCGAGCCGGACCGCGCGATCAACGCGGCCGACCGCACCGTGGCCGTTCACGATTTCGGCCAGCGCTATCCGGTCCCGCATCGCGACGCGCTCGCGGCCGCCTCGAAGGTCAACGGCGTCGACGAGGCGTGGATGTACGGGATCATTCGCCAGGAAAGCCGCTTCGTGTCCGAAGCGCGCTCGCGTGTCGGCGCCACCGGCCTCATGCAGCTCATGCCCTCGACGGCGCGCTGGGTCGCGCGGCAGATGTCGATGCCGTCGTTCACGCCCGCAATGCTGAGCAAGCCCGAGGTCAACGTGCAGATGGGTACGTACTACTTCAAGCGCGTGATGGGCGACCTGGGCGGCGACCCGGTGCTCGCGACCGCCGCGTACAACGCCGGGCCGGGGCGCGCGAAGCGCTGGCGCGACGCGAAGCCGCTCGAAGGCGCGATCTACGCGGAGACGATCCCCTTTCCCGAGACGCGCGACTACGTGAAGAAGGTGCTCGCCAATACCTGGTTCTACACGAGCCGGCTCACCGGCAAGACCACGAGCATGGTCAACCTCGCGGGCACGGTGCCGGGGCGCGGCGCCACCGATGCGGCGGACGCGGCGCTGGCCGCGGCCGTGCCCTGAGGAGCGCGCCGTGCAACCGCGCACGATCGCACTCGTCGGCGGCACCGGCTTCGTCGGGCGAGCGCTGGGCGAGCGCCTCACCGAGCGCGGCAAGGCGCTGCGCGTGCTCACGCGCCGGCTCACCAATGCTTCGAGCCTGCTGATCTACCCGATGATGGATGTGCGCGTGGGCAACTCGCTCGATGTCGAGTTCCTTTCGCGCGCTTTCGACGGTGTCGACGCCGTCGTGAACCTGGCGGGCATTCTCCACGAGCGCGGCGGCCAGACCTTCCAGTCGGTGCACGTGGATCTTCCGCGGCGCCTGGCCAACGCATGCCGCGCCGCGGGCGTGCGCCGCATGGTGCACATGAGTGCGCTCGGCGCCGCGGAGAACGCTCCGAGCGAATACCTTCGCAGCAAGGCGCTCGGGGAGAAGGCGGTCGTCCAGGGTGCCGGCGACGGCATCGGCGTCACGATCGTCCGCCCCTCCGTGATCTTCGGCCGCCATGACGCGTTCGTGAACCGCTTCGCCGCGATGGCGAGGGTCTTCCCGGTGATTCCGCTGCCCGGGGCCGAGGCGCGCTTCCAGCCGATCTGGGTGGAAGACGTCGCGCGCGTGATCGCCCTCGCCCTGGACGACGGCGGCACGGCGGGCAAGTCGTACAACCTCTGCGGACCGAAGCCCTATGCGCTGCGCGAGATCGTCGAGCTCGCGGCGCTCTACAGCGGCCACCCGCGGCGCGTCATCGCCGTGCCCGATTGGGCTGCGCGCCTGCAGGCCGCGGTGCTCGAGCACTTGCCGGGGCCGCTGCTCACGCGCGACAACCTGCGTTCGATGGAAGTGCCGAACGTGTGCGACGGGCCTTTCCCCGACCGCTTCGGCTTCGCGCCCTCCGCGCTCGAGTCCGTCGCGCCCCAGTACCTTGCCGACGCGAGCCCGCGCGGCCGCTACGACCGCTACCGCTTCCGGGCCGGGAGGTAGCGCGTGAAGTCCTACGTGGTGGGCGGCGCCGTTCGCGACGAGCTGCTCGGCATGCCGGTGCAGGATCGCGACCATGTCGTGGTCGGCGCGTCACCCGAGGAAATGGTGCGCAACGGCTTCCGGCCGGTCGGCGCCGACTTCCCGGTCTTCCTGCATCCCGAGACACAAGAGGAGTACGCGCTCGCGCGAACCGAGCGCAAGACCGCGCCGGGCTACAAGGGCTTCACCTTCCATGCTTCGCCCGACGTGACGCTCGAGGAAGACCTCCTGCGCCGCGACCTCACCATCAACGCGATGGCGCGCGGCGAGGATGGCGTGCTCGTCGATCCGCATGGCGGCGAGCGCGATCTCCGCGCGGGTGTCCTTCGTCATGTGAGCCCTGCCTTCGGCGAGGATCCGGTGCGGATCCTCCGCGTCGCCCGCTTCGCGGCGCGCTTCGGTTTCGCGGTCGCGCCCGAGACGATGGCGATGATGCGGGAGATGGTCGCGCGGGGCGAAGCCGATGCGCTGGTGCCCGAGCGGGTGTGGCAGGAGATCGCGCGCGGCCTGATGGAGCGCTCGCCATCGCGCATGCTCGCGGTGCTGCTCGAATCCGGAGCCCTGGGACGCGTCCTGCCCGAGCTCGAGCGTGCCGAGTCGGCGAATCCCGGCGCCCTGGAGCAGCTCGCATCCCGGCTCGACCGGGCCGCCGCGAACGAGGCGCCGCTGGCTTCCCGCTATGCCGCGCTGCTCCTGGACCTCACGCCAGAATCCGCTGCCGCCGTCTCGACGCGCGTGAACGCCCCCGGCGATTGCCGCGACCTCGCGGTGTTGGCCACGCGCGAGCGCGCTTTCCTTTCGAATCCCGGCGACGTCGTCGCCGAGCAGTGGCTGGCGTTGCTCGAGCGCGCGGATGCCTTCCGCCGGCCCGAACGCCTGGGCCTGCTGGCGAAAGTGGCCGCGGCGGATTCCCGCGAGCCCCAGATGGCCGAGCAATTGCGAATCGCGATGGACCGCGTGCTCGCGGCCGCGCGCACGGTGGATGCGGGCGCGGTTTCCCGCGAGCATCCCGGCGACATCCCCGGCGCCATCCGGCGCGCTCGCCTCGCCGCGATCGCCGCGGCCGAGTAGAAACAAAAAGCCCCCGGCCTACGGCCAGGGGCAACATTCCATCGGGGGAACTTCAGGAATTACTTGCGCTTCGACTTGGCGGTGGCCTTCGTCGTGGCTTTCTTGACGGTCGCGACGTTCTGCTCGACGGCCCGGCCGACGTTGTCGTAGAACGTCTTGTTCATCGACACGGCGTTGTCATAGGCGCTCTGCGCGGCGGCGAAGGCGGACTTCACGTTGCCGATGACGGTCTCGGAGCCGGCGGGCGCGTACTTGAACGCCTCTTCCAGCGCGGCGACGGCGGCCTGGTTGTACTCGGCGCCCTGCTTCTCGAACGCGCGCTTGAACTCGTCGCCGGTCTCGGACGCGGCTTCGAAGGCGCTGCGCGAAAGGGCGTAGGCGCGCTTCATCGCGGGCTCGACGGCCTGCGAGTTGATGGCGAAGATTTCCTGGACGTCGCGGGCACCGGCGAGCGACTGGGCGTGGCTGGTGGCGAACTCGACGGATTCGCGCGCGCTGGTGAGGCCCAGCTCGGCGAGCTTCTCGGCGTTGGCGACGGACAGCTTGGCGAAGTAGGCGAACTGGTCGATCGCGGCTTCGTTGGCGGCGGTGACTTGGTCGATCTTGAACATGGCGTGGCTCCTCGGGTCGGTGAATGGGTTTGCAGTGAATTGCTGCACTGCACAAACTCCATTTTAGGCCATTCCCCGCCTAAGTCAAGGGGTTTAGGGACTATTTTGTTGCAGCGCAGCATGGCCCGGAAAATCAGGGGTTTACGGCTGCCGCCTCCCTGCCTCTCGCTGCGCTCGACCCGCGGATGTACCCCTTGGAGGCCTGAAGAAAGGCGCCCGGAGGCGCCTTCAGGGTGAAGCATGGAACCGCCGATCCCCGCCGATAAAACCTTGGAGTCATCCCCGACTGGCGAGCGGTGGTTCATCCTTCATCGTCTCGCCGCCACGTGTGACCCATAAGGGTTTCATCGGCGGGGATCGGCGGTTCCAGGGTCGTAGCGAAAGCCCTCGCCAGAGGGCTTTGTGCTTTCCAACGGTGGCATCCGCGGGTAGAGGCGCAGCCGACAAGCAGATGCGAAGGCGCAAAAAAAGCCCGCCGAAGCGGGCTTTCGTGACAGGGGCGGAGGCCTACTGGACGGTGAGGCCCTTCTCCTTGAAGTACTTGAGCGCGCCCGGATGGAACGGGATCGGAGAGGCGCCCGTCATCTGGTTGCCCATCTCGAGGAACATGGCGTCCTTGTGCACCTTCACCAGCTCGTCCTTCTTCTCGAAGAGCGTCTTGGTGATCTCGTAGACCAGCTTCTCGTCGGCGTTGGCAGGCACCACCAGCAGGTTCCACACGTCGACGTTGGAGGTCTCGCGCGTTTCGCCCGGATAGGCGTTGGCGAGCACGCGGTTCTTCACGTAGATCGGGCCGTACTTCTTGCGCATGCCTTCGGCGCCGTCGCCGTGGTCGATCAGCTTGATCTTCTTGCCGGGCGTGGCCGCGAGGTCGGTGATGGCCGGGGTCGGCACGCCGCCCACCCAGGTGAAGGCGTCGATCTTGCCGTCCTTGATGGCGTTCACGCTCTCGGCGACCGAGAGGCGCTCGCGCGTGATGTCCTTGGCCGCGTCGATGCCGAAGGCCTCCAGCAAACGGTTGGACATCACCTCGGTGCCGCTCACGGGCGCGCCCGTGGACACACGCTTGCCCTTGAGGTCGGTCATCTTGTTGACACCCGTGCCCTCCACCGTGACCACGTGCATGCGGTTCGGATAGAAGACGACGAGGGTGCGAAGCGGCACCTTGTCCTTGAACTTGTCGAGGCCGTTGTAGGCGTCCCAGGCCGAGTCGGCCATGGTGAAGCCCATCTCCGACTTGCCGCTGCCCAGCAGCTGGAGGTTCGCGACCGAGCCGGCCGTCACTTCCGCCGTGGCGTCGACGCCGGGCACGTGCTTCGAGAGCACCGAGGCGATGCCGCCGCCCAGCGGGTAGTAGACGCCACCCGTGCCGCCCGTGCCGATGGAGATGCGCGTGCGCTTGTCCTGGGCCTGAACGGACGATGCGATGCCAAAAGTAACCATTGCGGCCAGTGCGGCCACGGCGATTCGTTTCATTGCTTCTCGCTCCTAGGTTGGAGGCGCTTCGCGATACGAGCGCCTTGATTTTCCCCGATCCGCTTCGCCGCGGCATCCGTCCCGTCCGGTCTTGCGCCAAACGTGGGGTCCGGAATCGTCTAACATGAAAAAGTATCGGTGACTCCCCGAGGCAGAGTCAAGGAATCAAGGGAGGGGGAGAACGGATCCAGTAGAATCGGCCCCGGCACGCCGGCTTCGGCCCTACAACAAAATCGAAATCCCCCGAAAGGAAATGCGCATGCCTCAAGTCATTGGCGTTCCCAAGGAGACGTTCCCGGGCGAGAAGCGCGTCGCCACCGTCCCCGACGTCATTCCCAAGCTTGCCAAGCTCGGCTTCAGCGTCATCGTGCAGTCGGGTGCGGGCGATGCGGCGAACGTGTCCGACGACGCGTATGTCGCGGCCGGCGCAAAGGTGGTCCCGGACGCCGCGGGCGTCTGGTCGGGCGCCGACATCATCTTGAAGGTGCGCGCTCCGAGCAAGGACGAGGCGAACCTGCTCCGCGAAGGGCAGACACTGGTCTCCTTCATCTGGCCGGCGCAGAACCCGGACCTGATGCAGAGCCTCGCCGCTCGCAAGGGTACGGTGCTCGCCATCGACTCGCTGCCGCGCACCCTGTCGCGCGCGCAGAAGATGGACGCACTCACCTCGATGGCGGGCGTGAGCGGCTACCGCGCGGTCATCGAGGCCGCCAACGCGTTCGGCCGCTTCTTCAACGGCCAGATCACCGCCGCGGGCAAGGTGCCGCCGGCGAAGGTGTTCATCGCCGGCGCCGGCGTGGCGGGCCTCGCCGCGGTCGGCACTGCCGCCAACATGGGCGCCATCGTGCGCGCCAACGACACCCGCGCCGAGGTGGCCGATCAAGTCGTGTCGCTCGGCGGCGAGTTCGTCAAGGTCGACTACCAGGAAGAAGGCTCGGGCGGCGGCGGCTACGCCAAGGTCATGAGCGAGGGCTTCCAGAAGGCGCAGCGCGAGATGTACGCGCAGCAGGCAAAGGACGCGGACATCATCATCACCACCGCGCTGATCCCGGGCAAGCCCGCGCCGAAGCTGATCACCGCCGAAATGGTGCGCTCGATGAAGCCGGGCAGCGTGATCGTCGACATGGCGGGCGAGCAGGGCGGCAACTGCGAGCTGACCGAGCCGGGCCAGGCCGTGGTGAAGCACGGCGTCACCATCATCGGCTACACCGACCTCGTCTCGCGCCTGGCCAAGCAGTCCTCGACGCTGTACTCCACCAACCTGTTCCGCGTCGTCGAGGAACTGTGCAAGACAAAGGACGGCGTCATCAACGTCAACATGGACGACGACGCCATCCGCGGCCTGACCGTGATCAAGGAAGGCGCGGTCACGTGGCCGCCCCCGCCGCCGAAGGTCTCGGCCGCACCCGCGCCCAAGCCCGCGCCCGTGGCCGTTCCCGAGAAGAAAGGCCATGGCCATGGCGCCAGCGGGGCACCGATGCCCGCGGGCAAGCTCACGGTGATGTTCGCCGTGGCGGCGGTGCTCTTCCTGCTCATCGGCACCTACGCGCCGCCCGCCTTCCTCGGACACTTCACCGTGTTCGTGCTCGGCTGCTTCGTCGGCTACCAGGTCGTGTGGAACGTGACGCCTGCGCTGCACACGCCGCTGATGAGCGTGACCAACGCCATCAGCAGCATCATCATCATCGGGGCGCTGGTGCAGATCGCGCCGCCGCTCGTCGCCGCGGTTGCCGGCGAAGGGGCAAGGCCCGATGAGCTGATCAAGTGGCTCGCGGTCGCGGGCATTGCCCTCACGGCCATCAACATGTTCGGCGGCTTTGCGGTCACGCAACGCATGCTGTCCATGTTCCAGAAATAAGGGAGCGAGAAGACCATGTCCGCAAGCCTCGCTACCGTTTCCTATATCGCCGCCACGATCCTCTTCATCCTGAGCCTGGGCGGCCTCTCCAATCCCGAGACCTCGCGTCGCGGCAACCTCTACGGAATGATCGGGATGGGTATCGCGGTGCTCGCCACCGTGTTCGGTCCCCGCGTCACGCCGGCCGGCCTCGGCTGGATCGCCATCGCCCTCGTCGTGGGCGGCGGCATCGGGATGTATCTCGCCCGCACCGTGAAGATGACGCAGATGCCCGAGCTCGTGGCCTTCATGCACAGCCTGGTCGGCCTGGTCGCGGTGCTCGTGGGTTTCGCGAGCTACATCGACCCGTCCGCTTCGGCAGGCATGACCGGCGCCGAGATCGCGATCCACCACGCCGAGGTGTATGTCGGCGTCTTCATCGGCGCGGTGACGCTCTCCGGCTCGGTGATCGCGTTCGGCAAGCTCTCCGGGCGGATCGGCGGCAAGCCGCTCCTGCTCCCGGCACGCCATTGGCTGAACCTGATCGGCCTGCTGGTCGTGATCTGGTTCGGCATCGCCTTCATGCGCGCGACCTCCATCAACGTGGGAATGACGCCGCTCATCGTGATGACGGTGATCGCGCTGCTCTTCGGCATCCACATGGTGATGGCGATCGGAGGCGCCGACATGCCGGTCGTGGTGTCGATGCTGAACAGCTACTCGGGATGGGCGGCGGCGGCCACGGGCTTCATGCTCTCGAACGACCTGCTCATCGTGACGGGCGCGCTGGTCGGCTCTTCCGGCGCGATCCTCTCGTACATCATGTGCCGCGCGATGAACCGCAACTTCATCAGCGTGATCGCCGGCGGCTTCGGCGGCGGCGCTCCGGCCAAGAAAGCGGCTGGGGACGCGGCGGCACCCGTGGGCGAGACCGTCTCCGTCTCCGCGCAGGAAACCGCGGACCTGCTGAAGGAAGCGAAGACCGTCGTCATCGTGCCGGGCTACGGCATGGCGGTCGCGCAGGCGCAGCACACCGTCTACGAGATCACCAAGCGCCTGCGCGAGCTGGGCAAGACCGTGCGCTTCGCCATCCATCCGGTGGCCGGCCGCATGCCGGGCCACATGAACGTGCTGCTCGCCGAGGCGAAGGTGCCCTACGACATCGTGATGGAGATGGACGAGATCAACGCGGACTTCCCGGACACGGATGTCTCGATGGTCATCGGCGCCAACGACATCGTGAACCCGAGCGCGCTGGAAGACCCGACGAGCCCGATCGCGGGCATGCCGGTGCTGGAAGTGTGGAAGGCCCACACGTCGATCGTCATGAAGCGCAGCATGGCCTCGGGCTACGCCGGCGTGGACAACCCGCTCTTCTACAAGGAGAACAACCGGATGCTCTTCGGCGACGCGAAGAAGATGCTCGACGAAGTGCTGACCGCCTTGAAGGCGTAGCGCCTTCCCGGCTCGGTGGCGCTGCTACAGCGCCATCGGGCGGGCCGACTGGAATCCCAGCAGCGGCCCGTTGATTCCCCTGCCGAACGCGAGGACCTTGAAAAGCTCTCCCATCTCGGAAGGGCTGATCAAGCGGTGAACGGCGCTCGTGGCCTTCAGCCGCGAGAGCGTCATGTTGGGATCGCCCCCGGAGACCAGCACCGCCAGGCCGCACGAGATGAGGAAGTAGGCCTGCGTGGTGAACCCCAGCACTTCGCAACCGCCCGACTCCGCGGCCGCTCCCATCGCGGTGAAATCGACGTGCGCCGTGATGTCCTGCAAGCCCGGCAGGAAGAACGGATCGCCGTGGAAGCGGTGCCGGTAGTGGCAGCGTAGCGTCCCCATCGAGCGCTGCGGATGGTAGTACTCGCGCTGCGGGAATCCATAGTCGATGAAGAGCGCGACGCCGGCCTCGAGCGCGGCCGAGATCGTGCGCACGAGCCCTTCGGCGGGCATCCCCACTTCCGTGAGGTACTCGTAGTCGCCGGGCGGCATGACGTTGCGCGCGCGGCGGCGCAGCTCGCCCTCGGGCAGCGGCTGGTCTTCCCAGGCGAAGCCCGCCTCGCTCAACGCCACGCCCCGCTCGAAGATCGTGCCGTCCGCGTCGCGGTACACGAGCGCGAAGGGCACGACGTCCAGCACTTCGTTGGCGATGACGAACCCGCGGATCGTCTCCGGCATCGTGTCGATCCAGACGAAGCGGTCGAGGTCCTCGGGATGGCGTGAAGCAATCAATGCGCGCTGGCGCTCCTTGAGATCCGGGCTCACTTCCAGCAGCACGTAGCGATCAGGTGGAGCGCCCATCGCCTTCATCTCGCCGTAGAGGTCTGCGGCCAGCAGGCCGGACCCCGGGCCGAGCTCGAAGACATCCCCACCCACCTGGGCGATCACGCCGCGCGCCTGCATCGCGAGGCATTTCGCGAAGAGCGGCGAGATCTCGGGCGAGGTGATGAAATCGCCCTCGGCGCCGAACTTGCGCGCGCCCGCGGCGTAGTAGCCGAGGCCCGGCGCATAGAGCGCGAGCTCCATGTATTTCGAGAACGGGATCCAGTCGCCCGCCGACACGATCGCCGCGGCAATGTGCTCGGCCAGGCGGTGCGAGTGCTGGGCAGCGTCCGGGTGCGGAGGCGGGAGGATCGGGTCGGCGCTGAGGGGCATGGAGGTTCCGCTACACTCTGATTTTCAACGGCTTTTCTAGCGGCGGACTATAGCATGCAAGACAGCGGGCTCCGCCGGGAAACCCCGGTCGTCCTGGTCACCGGCGCCGCTCGGCGCATCGGGCGCGCGATCGCCATGACCCTGCACGCCGCGGGCGCGCGCGTGATCCTCCACTGCCACCATTCGTGCGACGAAGCCGAGACCCTCGCGGCCGAGCTCGACGCGGTGCGGGCCTCGTCGGCCGCGGTCGTGAGCGCCGATCTCCTCGATGCCGCCGGGCTCCCGGACATGATCGGGATCGCGGCCTCGACGTTCGGCCGCCTGGACGGCCTCGTGAACAACGCCTCCTCGTTCCACGCCACGCCGATGGGCTCGATCGGCGCCCGCGAATGGGACGACCTCGTGGGCACCAACCTGCGGGCACCCCTGCTCCTCGCCCAGGCCGCGGCTCCGCATCTGCGGAAAGCACGCGGCGCGATCGTGAACATCGTCGACATCCACGCCGAACGGCCGCTGCGCGACTTCGCCGTGTACACGGTGGCCAAGGGCGGGCTCGCGGCGCTCACGCGCTCGCTCGCGGTCGAGCTGGCGCCCGAGGTGCGCGTGAACGGTGTCGCGCCCGGCGCCATCCTCTGGCCGGAAGACGGCAAGCACTTCTCCGGTTCCGAGCGCGCGCGCATCGAGGCGCAAACGCCGCTCGGACGGATCGGGAACCCGGCCGACGTGGCCGGCGCGGTAAAATACCTGCTGCTCGATGCGCCCTTCGTGACCGGCCAGATCCTGGCGGTCGACGGCGGGCGCTCCTTGAGCCTCTAGGGATCCCATGGACGCCAGCACCGCCGCGCGCGACACGCGCCGCGACGATTTCGAATCCGACAAGCTCGCCAAGCGCCTGCGGCGCCTGGCCGGGCAGGCGATCGCCGATTTCTCGATGATCGAGGCGGGCGACAAGGTGATGGTGTGCCTCTCGGGCGGCAAGGACAGCTACGCGATGCTGGATCTCCTGATGCGGCTGCGCGAGAAGGCGCCGATCCCGTTCGAGCTGGTCGCGGTCAACCTCGACCAGCGCCACCCCGGCTTCCCCGAGCACGTGCTCCCCGAATACCTCGCGTCGGTCGGCGTGCCGTTCCGCATCGAAGTGCAGGACACGTACAGCACCGTGAAGCGCGTGATCCCCGAAGGCAAGACGATGTGCAGCCTGTGCTCGCGGCTGCGCCGCGGCGTGCTCTACCGCGTGGCGGGCGAGCTGGGCGCCACGAAGATCGCGCTGGGCCACCACCGCGACGACCTGCTGGAGACGTTCTTCCTCAACCTCTTCTTCGCCGGGCAGCTGAAGTCCATGCCGCCGAAGCTGAGGAGCGACGACGGCAAGCACGTCGTCATCCGCCCGCTCGCGTACGTCGAGGAAAGCGACCTCGAGGCGTACTCGGAGCTGCGCAAGTTCCCGATCATTCCCTGCGACCTTTGCGGATCGCAGGAGCAACTGCAACGAAAACAGGTGAAGGCGATGCTGCGAGAGTGGGAGCGCCGTCACCCGGGCCGAGTGGACACGATCTTCAACGCCCTCACGCGCGTGACGCCGAGCCACCTGCTCGATCGCGCGCTGTTCGACTTCAACGCCCTGTCCACCGAACCGGAGATGCCGGAAGCCAGCATCGTGCGCTTCCAGGCCAAGACACCATGACCCTCAAGCAACTCGCATCGACCCGCAAGATCACCTCGTTCCACCCGCCCCAGCGCACGTTGATGGGCCCGGGCCCGACCGAGATCCACCCGCGCGTCCTCACCACGATGAGCCAGCCGGCCATCGGCTACCTCGACCCCGTCTTCGTGGAGATGATGGAGGAGCTGAAGGCGCTGCTCCGCTACGTCTACCAGACCGACAACGCGCTCACCTTCCCCGTCTCCGGCCCCGGCTCCGTCGGCATGGAGTACTGCTTCGTGAACCTGGTCACGCCGGGCATGAAGGTCATCGTGTGCCGCAACGGTGTGTTCGGCGGCCGCATGCTGGAGAACGTCGAGCGCTGCGGCGGCGTGCCGGTGATCGTGGACGACGACTGGGGCAAGCCCGTCGACCCGCAGAAAGTGGAAGACGCGTTCAAGGCGAATCCGGATGCGAAGCTGCTCGCGTTCGTGCACGCGGAAACCTCCACGGGCGCGCAGTCGGATGCGAAGACCCTCACCGCCATCGCCCGCAAGCACGGCGCGATGGTCATCGTCGACGCCGTCACGTCGCTCGGCGGCACGCCGGTGCGCGTGGACGAGTGGGGCATCGACGCCATCTACTCCGCGAGCCAGAAATGCCTGTCCTGCACGCCGGGCCTCTCGCCCGTGTCGTTCTCGCAGCGCGCCGTCGATTTCGTGAAGGCGCGCACGGAGAAGGTCCACAGCTGGTTCATGGACATGACGCTGCTCGCGAGCTACTGGGGCAACACCAACCGCACGTACCACCACACGGCGCCGACCAACTCGCTCTTCGCGCTGCACGAGGCCTTGCTGCTGATCCAGGAGGAAGGCCTCGACAAGTCGTGGGCGCGCCACCAGCGCCACCACCTCGCGTTGAAGGCCGGGCTCGAGGCGATGGGCCTCAAGTTCTTCGTGGAAGAGAAGTACCAGCTGCCGCAGATGAACGCCGTGCTCTGTCCCACCGGCGTCGACGAGGAGCTGGTGCGTAAATCCCTGCTGAACGAATTCGGCATCGAGATCGGCGCCGGCCTGGGACCGCTGAAGGGCAAGATCTGGCGCTTCGGCCTCATGGGCTACTCGTGCCGCCCGGACAACGTGATGCTGTGCCTCTCCGCGCTGGGTTCCGTGCTCATGGACCTGGGGCTCGCGATCAAGGTGGGCGAAGCCGAAGCGGCCGCGCACCAGGCGTATGCCACGCTGCATGCGGCGGACGCGCAGCACGCCCGCAAGAAGGTCGCGGTCGCCTAGAAGCGTCGCGGAAAACAAAAAGGGCGCCGCGAGGCGCCCTTTTTTTCGGCCGCGAGGCCGGAGCCCTTACTTCTTGGGCTCTTCCTTCTTCGGCTCTTCTTTTTTCGGCTCGGCGGCTTTCTTGGCCTCCGGCTTCTTCGGCTCTTCTTTCTTCGCGTCGGCCTTCGGGGCCGCCGGGGCCGGCGCAGCGGCAGGAGCCGGGGCAGCCTTCTTGTCGTCGGCTTTCTTGGCTTCCGGCTTCTTCGGCTCTTCCTTCTTCGCTTCGGCCTTCGGGGCCGCGGCGGCCGCCGGGGCGGCTTTCTTCTCTTCGGCCTTCTTCTCGTCGGCCTTCTTGTCCTGGGCCATCGCAACGCCCGTCGACAGCGCGAAAACGGCGCCGATCGTCGTGGCGAGCAGGCTCTTCATGATGTTGCCTTTCATACTGGTCTTCTCCATGGATTCATGCGGGGAACGTCGAACAAAGGCGGTCGTGCTCTCCCCTTTGAGCCGTTCCCGCGCGCGCACTCTATCACGGAGGGCGCCGGGCTCCTACAGGATGACTTGGAGGGGTCCCTGGACGGGCCCCCGGAGGGCTACTTGGGGGCGGGGACGTTCTGCCGGAAGCGGCCTTCGGCCTGGGGCTGGCCGGCGAACTTCTCCATGCCCGGCGAGAGCTTCTCCAGCTCGGAAATCCGGTCCGCGGGGGCCGGATGGGTCGTGAACATCGAGAAGCTGCCGTCGTCGCCGCGGTTGGCCTGGAGCATCTGGAGCACCGAGACCAGCCCATAGGGGTCGTAGCCGGCACGCGCCGCCAGGACCATGCCGGCGCGGTCCGCCTCGTACTCCATGCCCCGGTCGAGCGGGCGCAGGAAGACGCCGTTCTTGATCACGTCGATGCCCATGTTCGCGGCCGCCGACTTGAGGCCGAACTGGTCGCCGCCGCGGCGGGCAATCGCGGCCCCGCCCACTTCCTTGCCGACCGTGGCCAGCAGCTCGGTGTTGGCGGAGGACTGGATGGCCTGCAGCTGGTGCTTCTTCACGACGTGCGCGATCTCGTGGGCCAGCACGCCCGCGAGCTCGCTTTCGCTGTTGAGGCGCTTCACGAGCCCGCTCGTGATGAGGATGGTGCCGCCGGGCATGGCGAAGGCGTTGATGCTCTCGTTCTGCACGACGCCGAAGCTCCACGGGAGATCCGCGCGCTCGCTCTGCAGGGCGACCCAGCGGCCGACGCGGTTCACGTAGCGCTGCAGCTTGTCGTCCTGCGCCAGGGGCATGGCGCCGAGGAGTCCGGCAGCGATGCCTTCCCCGAGCTGCACTTCCTGCTCGACGGTGAAGGACTTGGAGGCTTCCTGCGCCTTCTGGGTGGCGTCCAGGACCTTCTTGCCGGAATCGAGGAGGCGGCCGAAATCGAGCTGGGCATGGGCCGAGGTCGCGGCGAGCGCGAGGACGGCGATCAGGGCGGCGGGTTTCATCGGCGGCCTTTCTGCGGGGGCGCTCCGGCCACCTCGTCGACATACGCGACCTGCTGGGGCTTCAGCGCCGGGTTGCCGCGGGCGAAGCCTTCCGCCGTGCCCTTGTCGACGCGATAGTTGATGAGCTTGGCGAGCTGGGCCACGTCCGGGTTGGCATTCTTCAGCTCTTCCTCGGACAGGCCGCGGATGCCGATCGTGGCGATCTTCGCGTTCTCCTGCTTCGGCCGGCCGAAGCCCAGCATCGAGGAGAGGCCGCCCAGTCCGGAGCCCCCGCTCGAGCTCTGCTCCACGGTCGCGGCGAAGCGCAGGTGGAACACGCGGACCCACCCCTTCTGGTTCGCGGCCGTCTCGACCTGCGTCCAGCCGCTGTTGCGGGCCAGGACCTTCACCGGCGTGTTCTCGGGAAGCGTGGCCAGGGCCTTGCCGTCGAAAAAGGACGGCTTGTCCTTCAGGTCGGTGGACCGGTTGGTGGTGGCGGTTTCCTGGGCCTGCGCCTGGGCGAGGCCCGGGAGCGACGCGGCGGCAAGGAGGAAGGCGTAAAGGAGGGGCCGGATCGTCATGGTGCGGATGATACTCCGGGCGCCTTTCATCGGATGACGAGGCTGGCCAGGCCCAGGAGCAGCCCCATGCTGGCGACGTCCGTGGCCGTGGTCACCACGATGCTGGAGGCGGTGGCCGGGTCGGCCCCGAGGCGCTTCAGGGTGAGGGGGACGATGGCGCCGGAGATGCCGCTGATGGCGCAGCTTCCCATCATCGCGAAGCACACGACCACGCCCAGCAGGGCGGCATGGGGCGACCCCTGGGACTCGGCGAGGATGTACATGGCAATGCCCGTGAGGACCCCCGTGACGGCGCCGTTGGCCATGCCGAGGAAGAACTCCTTGGCGACCAGCTTCATCGCCCCGCCGGGCTTGATCTCGCCGAGCGTGATGCCGCGCACGGTGACCGCCAGCGCCTGGCAGCCGGTGTTGCCGGACTGTCCCGCGAGCACGGGCAGGAACGTGGCGAGGATCACCAGCTTGTCCACCGTGCCCTGGAACATCGCCACGACACCGCCCGCGGCGAAGGCCGTCACCAGGTTGATGAGCAGCCACGGATGGCGGAACTTGAAGCTGCCGAAGAGGGGCGTCGCGATGCGTTCCTCTTTCTCCACGCCGACCATCGCGCCGGGCTGCGCGGCGATCTCGAAGGCTTCCTCCTCGAAGATCACGCTGCCGCGTACCAAGCCGACCAACCGCCCCGCCTCGTCCGTCACGGGATAGACCGGGAAATGGCGGTTCAGCGTAAGGCGCATCGCGTCGGAGACGTCGAGCGTCGGATGGAGCGCGAACGGGTCTTTCAGCATCACGTCGCCGAGGCGGTTCGCGCGGTCGTTGAAGAGGAGGTCGCGCATCGTGACCAGCCCCAGCAGGCGGCCGTCGGAATCGGTGACGTAGCCGTAGGTGATGAGCGCGGTCCGCACGAGCGAGCGCAGCATCTCGATCGCCTGGCCCACCGTGGTCTCGGGACGGAACGTCGCGTGCGGAGGATCCATCAGCCGCCCGATGCTGCCCTCGGGGTACGTGGTGTTGCGCGCCCACTGCTCCGCGAGATCGCGCGGAGCCGCCATCGCGATGCGCGAGCGGGCCTCGGTGTCCAGCGCATCGAGGATGTCCTGCGCCATCGACGGGTTCATCTCGCCGAGCACCTCGGCGGCGCGCGCCGGCGGTTCGACGCCGAGGCGAAGCGCGGCCTCGTGCGGGGCGCTCGCCTTCAGTTCCGCGATGAGCGCAGCGCGCGCGCTGGCGTCGTGGGGGGTCGAAACGGTTGCGGTCAAGGCGAAGCTCCGGGTCGTGGATGCCCCGGATTCTACCGTCCGCCTAGAGGCCCAATCGCTGCCAGATGGTCGAAGTCGGCCCGGCCTGGTTCATCGTGTAGAAATGCAGGCCCGGCGCGCCCTGCGAGAGGAGGCGGTCGCAGAGGTCGGTCACCACGTCGAGGCCGAAGGCCTTGATCGAAGCGCTGTCGTCGCCGAAGCCCTCGAGCTTCAAGCGCATCCAGCGCGGGATCTCGGCGCCGCACGCATCGGAGAAGCGCGCGAGCTGCGAGAAATTCTGGATCGGCATGATGCCCGGGACGATCGGAATGCCGATGCCCATCGCGCGGCACTGCTCGACGAAATGGAAATAGGCGTCCGGGTTGAAGAAGTACTGGGTGATCGCGGAGTCCGCGCCCGCATCGACCTTGGCCTTGAACGCGGCGAGGTCCGCCTGGGGCTTGCGCGCCTGCGGGTGGTACTCGGGGTAGCACGCCACCTCGATGTGGAACGCGTCGCCCGTCTTCTCGCGGATGAACGCGACCAACTCGGAGGCGTAGCGGAAGTCGCCCGCCATCGCCATGCCCGAAGGAAGGTCGCCGCGAAGCGCTACGACGCGGCGGATGCCGTTGGCTCGATAGGTCTCGATCACTTCGTGGATCGATTCGCGCGTGGAAGCGATGCACGAGACGTGCGGCGCCGCCTCGTGGCCTTCCGCGCGGATCGTCTGCACGGCGGCCAGCGTGCCTTCGCGCGTGGAGCCGCCGGCCCCGTAGGTCACGGAGAAGAAATCGGGCTTGAGCTGCGCCAGCTGGCGCGTCGCCGCGCGCAGCTTCTCCATGCCTTCCGGCGTCTTCGGGGGGAAATACTCGAAGCTGAGCAGGCGTTGGTCGCGGCGGTTCACGGGCTCGCTCATCGGGGGGCGCTCGGCAGGGAATCGAGGAAGGCCTTCACGCGCGGCGTCCAATCGGACACGTTGCGGAAGTACATGTGGCCGTCGGTGCCCCAGGCGGGCGTCTCGACGAGCTGCGCCTTGCCGCCCGCGCCCACGAACGCCGCGTGCATGCGCCGGGCGAGAGAGGGGCCGAAGAACAGGTCGTTCTCGCTGTAGAGCCAGAGCTGCGGCACCTGCGAGCCCTTGCCGTAGCGCGCCATGGTGTCGACGAGGTAACCCTCGCCGCACACATCGTGGGGACCCTGCGAGCCGCGGCCGCCGGCGAAGTTCACGACGGCCACGAGACCGGGCACCGGTTTCGTCGCAGCCGCGACCGAGCCGAACGCGCCCGCCGATTGGCCGACGAGCACGATTCGCTTGCCGTCGAGGCCCGGCAGGGCGCGCGCCGCATCGGTGGCTGCGAGGATGTCACGGGCCGATTCCAGGCCTGCCGCGTAATAGTCCGGCGCGCTGCACGTGCCGTAGCCCTCGGCCCAGTCGCCCTCGGAATCGCCATAGCCGCGGCGCGTGGGCACCACGACCGCGTAGCCCATCGCCATGAAGGCGCGGCTTTGCTGTTCGAAGCGGATGCGCCCTCCGCGGCGGCGGTCGGCGGCCGAGCGCGGGCTGCCGTGCGAGATCACCACGATCGGGAACGGCCCTTCGCCTTTCGGCTTGAACATCGTCACATCGATGCGTTTGTCGCTCGTGAACAAACCCGGCCCCGCCGGGACCGTCGCACGGATGACGGTCTCGTCGGGAGCCAGCGCGGGCGCCGCGAAGGCGACACCCGCGAGGAGAAACGCCGCAAGCGCCAGGGCGCGTGCGGCTTCGGGGGCGCGCATCAGTACCGGTAGTGATCGGCCTTGTACGGGCCGTCCTTCTTCACGCCGATGTACTTCGCCTGCTCGTCCGAGAGCTCCGTCAGTTGCGCGTTCAGCTTCGCGAGCTGAAGGCGCGCCACCTTCTCGTCCAGGTGCTTGGGCAGCACGTAGACGCCGACCGGGTACTTCTTGATGTTGGCGAAGAGCTCGATCTGCGCGATCACCTGGTTGGCGAACGAGCTGCTCATCACGTACGACGGGTGTCCCGTTCCGCAGCCCAGGTTCACCAGGCGGCCTTCGGCGAGCAGGATGATCCGCTTGCCGTCCGGGAAGATCACGTGGTCGACCTGCGGCTTGATGTTCTCCCACTTGTACTGCTTCAGCGACGCGACCTCGATCTCGTTGTCGAAGTGGCCGATGTTGCACACGATGGCGTTGTTCTTCATCGCCTTCATGTGGGCGTGCGTGATCACCTGGTAGTTGCCGGTGGCCGTGACGAAGATGTCGGCCTTGTCCGCGGCGTAGTCCATGGTCACCACGCGGTAGCCTTCCATCGCCGCTTGCAGGGCGCAGATCGGATCGATCTCCGTCACCCACACCTGCGCCGACAGCGCGCGCAGGGCCTGGGCCGAGCCCTTGCCCACGTCGCCGTAACCGGCCACGAGCGCCACCTTGCCGGCGACCATCACGTCCGTCGCGCGCTTGATGCCGTCCACCAGCGATTCACGGCAGCCGTAGAGGTTGTCGAACTTGCTCTTGGTGACCGAGTCGTTCACGTTGATCGCCGGGAACTTGAGCGAGCCGTCCTGCGCCATCTGGTAGAGACGATGGACGCCCGTGGTGGTCTCTTCGGTCACGCCCATCACCTTCGCGAGGCGCACCGAATACCACGTCGGGTCCTTCGCGAGCTTGGCCTTGATCGAGTTGAAGAGGCAGGTCTCTTCCTCGGAACCGGGCTTCGAGATCAGCGAGGCGTCCTTCTCGGCACGCGCGCCCAGGTGCAGCAGCAGCGTGGCGTCGCCGCCGTCGTCGAGGATCATGTTCGTGAAGCCGCTGTCCGGCCACTCGAAGATGCGGTGCGTGTAGTCCCAGTATTCGTCGAGGCTCTCGCCCTTCACGGCGAAGACGGCGGTGCCGCCCGCGGCGATGGCGGCGGCGGCGTGGTCCTGCGTCGAAAAGATGTTGCACGACGCCCAGCGAACGTCGGCGCCGAGCGCCTTCAGCGTCTCGATCAGCACCGCGGTCTGGATGGTCATGTGCAGCGAGCCCGTGATGCGCGCGCCTTTCAGCGGCTGCTTCTTCGCGAACTCGTCGCGGATAGCCATCAGCCCGGGCATTTCGGTCTCGGCGATGAGGATTTCCTTGCGGCCCCAGTCGGCGAGCTTCATGTCGGCGACCTTGTAGTCGGTGCCGGCGTTCTTCAGTACAGCATTCATGGTCGGTCCTTTGTCGTCAAAGGTGCCGGTCACGCGGGAGGGGGTTTTCCACTCGCCAGCCGTGATCGGTCACGGTTAACGAGCGCGGTTGCGGTAGGTAACCTCGAGCCTGGCGGACAGGGAGTCCGTTGCAACGCTCCTCGAGGAACCGCCATTTTACCAAAGAAGTGGCGGGGCCGTGGGCCCGGGGAAACGAGGGCATTTTCTGGCTTTCGGCCGTGATAGCGTGGCGCCTCACTTCGCGAAGGAAGCGTCATGAAGAAACCCCTCCTGCTGGGCTGCGCCGGTTGCGGCTCGATCATCGTCGAGTGCGGCTTCAACCTCGCGGGCATCGCGTACGACTACGAGGAAGTCGATTATTCCGACGACAGCCCGACGCGCCCGCGCCTGCTGCAGGTCAATCCCGTCGGGCAAGTGCCCTCGCTGGTGCTGCCCGACGGCAAGGTGATGACGGAGACCCTCGCGATCCTGCACTGGATCCAGGACCAGAATCCCGCGGCCTCGCTGATCCCGCCGCCGGGAGATGCGTCGCGCACGGACTTCTACCGCTGGGCCGTGTTCCTGATCGCGGCCGTGTATCCGACCTGGACGTATGGCGACGACGGCAAGAAGTGGGTGAAGGGCGACGAGGCCGCGGGCAAGGCGCTGCGCGAGAGCACCGACGAGCATCGCAAGAAACTGCTGAAGCAGCTCGAGGGCGCTTGCGGCGCTCCGCACTTCCTCGGCAAGCGCTTCAGCGCGATCGATCTCTACCTGGCGGCGATGAGCCACTGGCGGCCTGGCGCGAAGTGGTGGTCCGAGGAGGCGCCGAAAATGAAATCGGCCGCGGAAGCGGCCGAATCCAAACCCGAGGTCGCGGCGATCCTCCGCCGCGATTTCAAGTAACGACTAATCAGCCGCCGCGAACTTCTTCACTTCGCCCTTGAGGCCGGCGGCGTCGCGCAACAGCGCGGCCTTGTCCGTGGCTTCCCACGAGAACTCCGGCTCCTCGCGGCCGAAGTGGCCGTAGGCCGCGGTCTTGGCGTAGATGGGCCGTAGCAAATCCAGCATCTTGATGATGCCCTTCGGCCGCAGGTCGAAATGCTCGGCGATCAGCTTCGCGATCACGTCGTCGGAGACCTTGCCGGTGCCGTGCGTGTAGACCGTGATGTTGATCGGCTTCGCCACACCGATGGCGTAGCTCACCTGGATCTCGCACTCGCTCGCGAGGCCCGCGGCCACGACGTTCTTGGCGACGTAACGCGCGGCGTACGCGGCCGAACGGTCGACCTTCGAGGGATCCTTGCCGGAGAAGGCACCGCCGCCGTGGGCGCAGGCGCCGCCGTACGTGTCGACGATGATCTTGCGGCCGGTCAGGCCGCAGTCGCCCTGCGGGCCGCCGACGACGAAGCGGCCGGTGGGGTTCACGAGGTACTTCGTGTTCTTGAGGAATTCCTTCGGCAGCACCGGCTTGATGATCTGCTCGATCACCGCGTCGACGAACTCCTTCTTCATCTTCGGGCCGTCGGACATCTCGGGCGCGTGCTGCGAGGAGACCACCACGGTGTCGATCTCGACGGGCTTGCCGTCGACGTAGCGGAAGGTGACCTGGCTCTTCGCGTCCGGGCGCAGGTAGGGCATTCGGCCGTCCTTGCGCAGCATGGCCTGGCGCTCCACGAGGCGGTGGGCGTAGTAGATCGGCGCGGGCATGAGGACGGGCGTCTCGTCGCAGGCGTAGCCGAACATGAGGCCCTGGTCGCCGGCGCCTTGATCGAGGTTGTCGTCCTGCGCCTTGTCCACGCCCTGCGCGATGTCCGGGCTCTGCTTGTCGTAGCAGACCATGACCGCGCAGCCCTTGTAGTCGATGCCGTAGTCGGTGTTGTCGTAGCCGATGCGCTTGATCACATCGCGCGTGATGCCGATGTAGTCCACGTTGGCGCGGGTCGTGATCTCGCCGGCGAGCACCACGAGGCCGGTGTTGCACAGCGTCTCCGCGGCGACGCGCGAGCGCGGGTCCTGGCCTAGAATCGCGTCGAGGATCGAATCCGAAACCTGGTCGGCGACCTTGTCGGGGTGGCCTTCCGAGACCGATTCCGACGTGAAGAGAAACTCGTTTTTCATGGACCTCACCGGGAGTTACGCCAAAGAGCCCGTTATTCTACCAAAGTCGGCCTCGTAACCACCCCGCCTTGAGACTCCTTTTTCGCTTCCTCGCCTCGCTCTCCCTGGCCACCAACCACGCGCTCGGCGCTTTCCTGGGCCGGGCGGTGTTTGTCCTGTCGCCCCGTTGGCGCTGCCGCACCCGCGAGAACCTCGCCGCGAGCGGCCTCGCGCGCTCGGATGACGAGCTGCAGCGCCTCGCGCGGGAAAACGCCGCGGAAATGGGCAAGGGCGTCACCGAGCTCGCCTGGGCGCTCTTCCGGCCGCCGGAGGACGTCGTGGCGACCGTCGTGGACGAGGATGGCTGGGAGGCGGTCGAGAAGCTCCGCGCCGGCGGGAAGGCGATCATCTTCGTGACCCCCCATCTCGGCGGCTACGACATCGCGGGCCGCTATCTCTGGTCGCGGCTGCCCATCCTCGCGATGTACCGCCCGCACAAGATCGCGTGGCTGGACGATCTCGTTCGCGAAGGGCGCAATCGCGGCGCCGCCTTCGACGGCACCAACGTCGCCCCGGCCACGCTGGCGGGCGTGCGCATGCTGCTGAAGCACCTGCGCCGCGGCGGCTGCACCGTCGTGCTGCCCGACCAGGTGCCCGGCGAGGGCGAAGGCGAATGGAGCGAGTTCTTCGGCCGGCCCGCGTTCACGATGACGCTCGTGGGGCGCCTGCAGGAAGCTTCGGAAGCCGCGATCGTCTTCTGCTATGCCGAGCGCCTCGTGCGCGGCCAGGGCTACATCCTCCACTACACCGCGCTCGAGGAGCCGCTGGGCAGCGACAAGCCCACGGCGACGCGGCGAGTGAACGCCATGGTCGAGCAGCTGGTGCGCGCATGCCCCACGCAATACCTCTGGGGCTACAACCGCTACAAGCGGCCCTCGGGCGCCCCGCCGCCGCCCGTCGCCGCGGGCAGCCGCTAGAATCGGCCCCGTGTACCTGCTCCGAAGACTGGGCTCCTGGCTCGGTGTCGCCTTCCTCTGGTCCCTCCACCTGCTGCCGAATCGCGCGATCGCCGCGGTCGGCCGCGCGCTGGGCTCCGTCCTCTACCGGTTCGGCCGCGGCCGCGTCACGCGCATCAACCTCGCGCTGTGCTTCCCCGAGATGCCCGAGGCGGAGCGCGAGAAGCTCGCGCGCGCGCACTTCCGCTCGCTCGGGCGCGCGCTCGCCGAGCAGAGCATCTTCTGGTTCGCGCCCATCGAGCGCGCCATGGCGATGGTGAAGGTGACGGGCGGCGAGCACTTCGACCGCCTCCGCGGACAGCCCGTCATCGTCTTCGCCCCGCACTTCATCGGGCTGAACCTCGGCGGGCCCAAGGTCGCGTACACGTGGCCGGGGTCGGCCTCGATCTACAGCCGCCAGAAGAACCCGGTGCTCGACCGCCTGCTCTATCGCGGCCGCGTGCGCTTCGGCTCGCCGCGGCTGCTCTCGCGCCAGGACGGCATGCTCGCGATCGTGCGCACGATCCGCGAGGGCCGCATGTTCTATTTCCTGCCCGACATGGACTTCGGCCCGCGCGACGCGATCTTCGCGCCCTTCTTCGGCGTGCCCACGGCGACGGTGACGGCGCTTCCGCGGCTGGCGAAGCTTGCGCGCGCCCACGTCGTGCCCGTGATCACGCGCCAGCTCGAGGACGGATACGAGGTGATCGTCTACCCGCCGTGGGAGAACTATCCGACCGACGACGTCGAGGCCGACGTACGGCGGATGAACGCCTTCATCGAGGAGCGCGTGCTGGAGATGCCCGAGCAATACTTCTGGGCCCACAAGCGCTTCAAGACGCGCCCGCCCGGCGAGCCCAACCCCTACCAGAAGAAGAAATGAAGATCCGCTTCGCGAAGATGCAGGGCCAGGGCAACGACTTCGTCGTGCTGGACGCCGTGCGCCAGGACATCCGCCTCACGCCCGAGCAGGTCCGCCATATCGCGGACCGCCACTTCGGTGTCGGCTGCGACCAGTTGCTCGTGGTGGAGAAGCCGCGCACGCCGGACACCGACTTCCGCTACCGCATCTGGAACGCGGATGGCGGCGAGGTGGAGCAGTGCGGCAACGGCTCGCGCTGCTTCGCGATCTTCGTGCGCGCCGAGGGCCTCACCTCGAAGTCCGCGATCCGCGTCGAGACCGCCTCGGGCGTGATCGTCCCGGAGATCCTGCCCTCGGGGCAGGTCGCCGTGGACATGGGCGCGCCGCGCTTCGCGCCGGCCGACGTGCCGTTCGACGCCCGCGAGGAGCGCGTCACGTATCCCCTCGAGGTCGCGGGCGAACGGATCGACGTCGGCGTCGTCTCGATGGGCAACCCGCATGCCGTTCAAATCGTCGACGATGTCGACCGCGCGCCGGTGACGACGCAAGGTCCCCTCATCGAACACCACCCGGCCTTCCCGAAGCGCGTGAATGCGGGCTACCTGCAGGTCGTCTCGCGCAACCGCGTGCGCCTGCGCGTGTGGGAGCGCGGCGCCGGCGAGACGCTGGCTTGCGGAACGGGCGCCTGCGCGGCCGTGGTCTCCGGCATCCGCCGCGGGCTGCTCGACGCCGAAGTGCGCGTGGCCACGCGCGGGGGCGAGCTCATCGTGCGCTGGCCCGGGGATGGCGCGCCCGTTATGATGACAGGCGATGCCGTGCGCGTTTTCGACGGCGAGATCGAGATCCAGTAACCCCGTACGTGAAGGACACCGCGTTGCCCACCGCCGAAGAAGTCGCCGAATTCCTCAAGCAGAACCCCGGATTCTTCGAGAACCACGTCGAGATCCTGATGGACCTGCAGGTCCCGCACCCGCACGGCGGCCGCGCGGTGTCGATCGGCGAGCGCCAGCTCGTCGCGGTGCGCGAGAAGTCGCGGCTGCTGGAAGACAAGCTGCGCGAGCTGATCCAGTTCGGCGAGGAGAACGACGCGGTCGGCGGCAAGGTGCACAAGCTCGCCTGCCGCCTGATCGAGGCGGCGAGCCTCGACGCGGCGCTGGATACGCTCTACCTGGATCTCCTCGACCACTTCGCCGTGCCGCACGTCGCGGTGCGCCTCTGGAACGTCGCCGAGGAGAACCCGGACACCAAGGAGTTCGGCCCGGTGATGCCGGAGATGCGCCAGTTCGTGGCGCAGATGGCCGCGCCCTATTGCGGGCACCACGCGGTGTACGAGAGCCAGGCCTGGTTCGGCGAGGCTGCGCCGCACCTCAAGTCCTTCGCGATGGTGGCGCTCAGGCGCGACGACCAGGCGTTCGGCGCCATCGCGCTCGCCTCCGAGGACCCGAAGCGCTTCTACCCGGAGATGGGGACGCTCTACCTGCAGCGCATCGGCGAGCTCCTCAGCCATTCGCTGTGGCGGTTCGTGACACCCGTCCGTGAGCCGGAAGCCACCCGCTAGCGCCCTCGAGCGCTACCTCGCGCACCTCGTGAACGAGCGCCGGCTGTCGGCGCACACCGTCGCCGCGTACGCCCGCGACAATGCATCGCTCGCGATGCTGGCCGGCGAACGCGACCTGGACAGCCTCACCCCGCCCGACATCCGCCGCTTCATCGCGACGCTGCACTCGAAGGGCCTCGCGCCCCGCTCGCTCGGAAGGACGCTTTCCAGCTGGCGCGGCTTCTACGAGTGGCGGATCCGCGAGAAGGCGGTCGCAGCGAATCCCTGCGCCGGCGTCCGATCGCCGAAGATGGCGAAGCCGCTGCCCGGAATGCTCTCCCCGGAGGATGCCATCCGCCTCGTCACGCACGACGAGCCGGATTCGCCGTTCGCCGTGCGCGACCGCGCGCTCTTCGAGCTCATCTATTCGAGCGGCCTGCGGGTCTCGGAGATCACGGGCGCGGACGTCGATGCGATCGACCTCGACGAGGCGCAGGTCCGGGTGCTCGGCAAGGGCTCGAAGACGCGCATCGTGCCCGTGGGCCAGGGCGCCCTCGACGCCCTCGCGCGCTGGCTTCCGGAGCGCTCGAAGCGAGCCGCGCCCGGGGAGGCCGCGTTGTTCGTCGACGCGAAGGGCAAGCGCATCACGCCGCGCCAGGTGCAGACGCTGATCAAGGCACGTGCCGCGGCGGCCGGCCTCGACATGGACGTGCACCCGCACATGCTGCGCCACTCGTTCGCCTCGCACGTGCTGCAATCCTCCGGCGACCTCCGTGCGGTGCAAGAGATGCTGGGGCACGCGAGCATCGCTTCGACGCAGGTCTATACCCACCTCGACTTCCAGCACCTCGCCAAGGTCTACGACGCCGCGCATCCGCGGGCGCGCAAGAAGGCGAAGTGAGCGCCACGACGCTGACGCCGGTCACGGTGCTGACCGGCTTCCTCGGCAGTGGCAAGAGCACGCTGCTGAACCGCGTGCTGCACGACACGCGCTACGCCGACACCGCCGTGATCGTGAACGAGTTCGGCGACATCCCGATCGACCACGCCCTCGTGCGCCGCGCGAGCGAGAACGTCGTCGTGCTCTCGGGCGGGTGCGTGTGTTGCCGCGTGGCGGGCGACCTCGTGCAGGCCCTGCGCGACCTGCACTTCAAGCGCGCGGCCAATGAGATCCCCGCGTTCCGGCGCGCGGTGATCGAGACGACCGGCCTCGCCGACCCGGCGCCGCTGCTCGCGACGCTGGTGGAGATGCCCGTGGTGGCCGCGCGTTACGCCCTCTCCGGCGTGGTGACGACGGTGGATGGCATGCACGGCGCGAGCGAGCTGGATCAGCATCCCGAGGCGGTAAAACAAGCCGCCGTTGCCGATCGCCTCGTCATCACGAAGGCCGATCTCGCCGACGACGCGACCCTCGACGCGCTCGAAGCGAGGCTCGCCGCGCTGAACCCGGCCGCCGCGCGCATCCGCGCCCGCTCGGGCGACGTGGACGCGTCGTGGCTCTTCGACACCGGGCTGCATCGGCACGACGGCTCGCGCCCCGACGTGACGGGCTGGCTGGGCGCGAACGAATGGCGCTCGTTCGCGCAGCCCTCGAGCCGCGGACCGCACGACGAGCGCATCCGCTCGTTCACCTGGACCGCGGAGGCACCGGTCTCCTGGGACGCGCTGGAGGCCGCCCTGGAGACCGTGCTCGAACTACGGGGCGACCGGATCCTGCGCCTGAAAGGCCTTGTGAACGTGGGGGATAAAGGACCCCTCGTGCTGCATGCCGTGCAACACACGCTCTACCCTCCGGCGAAACTCCCCGATTGGCCGGATAATGACCGACGGACGCGCCTGGTCTTCATCACCCGCGACCTTGAACGCGGCGCCATCGCCCCGATTTTGGATTCCTTCACCTCGACTTCCTCCGCGAGCTAGCCCATGCAACCCGCTGCCGAAAAAGGCCTCATCCCCGTCACCATCCTCACCGGCTTCCTTGGCGCCGGGAAGACGACGCTCCTCAATCGCATCCTCACCGAGCAGCACGGCGAGAAGATCGCGGTGATCGAAAACGAGTTCGGGGAGTCCGGGGTCGACAACGACATCCTGGTGCAGGACAAGGAAGAGCAGATCATCGAGATGAACAACGGGTGCCTCTGCTGCACGGTGCGCGGCGACCTCGTGAGGATCCTCAAGGACCTGCGGCGCAAGAAGCGCGGCGGCGAGGTGAAGTTCGACCGCGTGATCATCGAGACCACGGGCCTCGCGAACCCGGGCCCGGTCGCGCAGACGTTCTTCATGGACGAGGACGTACACAAGGACTACCTGCTGGACGCCATCATCACCGTGGTGGACGCGAAGCACGGCCAGCAGACGCTGGACGAGCACGACGAGGCGCGCGCCCAGGTGGGCTTCGCCGACCGCATCCTGCTCTCCAAGACCGACCTCGTCGCCGAGGACGAGACGAAGGCGCTGATGGACCGCCTGCGCAGCATGAATCCGCGTGCGCACCAGAAAAAGGTGCACTTCGGCGAGGCGCCGATCAGCGAGATCCTCGACATCCGCGGCTTCAACCTGAACGCGATCCTCGAGGTCTCGCCCGAGTTCCTGACGAGCGACCACCACGAGCACGACGACGACGTGAAGTCCTTCGTGTGGAAGGACCCGCGCCCGCTCAACATGGAGAAGATCGAGACGTTCCTCTCGCTCATGGTGCAGAACTACGGCGAGAACCTGCTGCGCTACAAGGGCGTGTTGAACGTGAAGGACGAGCCCAAGAAGATGATCTTCCAGGGCGTGCACATGCTGATGGGCGGCACGCCGGGCAAGCCGTGGGAAGAAGGCGAGACGCGCGAGAGCGTGATGGTGTTCATCGGCAAGGGCATTCCCAGGAAGCTGTTCGAGGAAGGCCTGGCCTACTGCGTCGCCTAGACGGCGCAGCCCCAATGCTGGAGATCCGCGGCCTTCGACACGAATACGGGGGCCGCACCGTCCTCGACGTTCCTTCCTGGGACGTCGCCGCCGGCGAGGCGAGCCTCGTCCTCGGCCCCTCGGGCAGCGGCAAGAGCACCCTCCTCGGCGTCGTCTCGGGACTCCTCACCCCGACCGCCGGCGAGGTTCGCGTAGCCGGGGAGAACATCCCCGCACTTTCTGCCGCCCGGCGTGATGCCTATCGCGCAAAGCACGTGGGGATCGTGCTGCAAACACTGCATCTCATCGCCGTGGTCTCGGTCCGCGAGAACCTGCGCCTGGCGCAGCGCCTGGCCGGCCACGCCGTGGATGACGCGCGCATCGACACGGTGCTCGAAGGCCTCGGCATCGCCGCGCTCGCGTCGCGCCGGGCCCGCGAGCTCTCGCTCGGCGAGGCGCAGCGCGTGGCCATCGCACGCTCCGTGGTGAACCGGCCCGCGCTCCTGCTCGCCGACGAGCCCACCTCCGCGCTCGACGACGGCAACTGCGAGAAGGCGATCGAGCTGCTGATGTCGCAAGCGAAAGCGTGCGGCGCATCGCTCGTCGTCGCGACGCACGACCACCGCATCCGCGCGCACTTCGCGCGCCAGCTCGTGCTATGAGCCTGGCTCGCCTCGCCGGGTCCTACCTCGCGGCGCGCCCGCTGCTCACGCTGCTGCACGTGATCCTGCTGGCGCTCGGCATGGCGACCTTGGTCTTCCTGCTCCTCTTCACGTCGCAGGCGCAGCAGCGTCTGGAACGCGACGCGAAGGGGATCGACCTCGTCGTGGGCGCGAAGGGCAGCCCGCTGCAGCTCATTCTCTCGGCGATCTACCACGCCGACATTCCCACGGGAAACATCCGGCTGGAGGACGCGCAGGCGCTCGAGAAGAACCGCCTCGTCGCCTCGGCCGTGCCGGTGTCGCTCGGCGACAGCTTCCGCGGCCACCGCATCGTCGGCACCGACGGGCGCTTCTTCACGCTCTACGGCGCGAAGCTCGAGCGCGGGACGATGTTCGCGGGCGAGATGGAGGCGGTCCTCGGTTCCGAGACCGCGCGCCGCACCGGATTCGACGTCGGCGCCACGTTCGCCGGGGCGCACGGCCTCGCGCAGGCCAGCACCTCGGAGCACGCCGACCATCCCTACAAGGTGACGGGGGTGCTCGCGCCCACCGGCACGGCCGTGGATCGCCTGGTGCTCACGTCCCTGGAGAGCGTGTGGGAGGTCCACGGCGGCCACGGCGCACCCGCCGCGGGGCGCGAGATCACGGCGCTGCTGGTGCGTTACGCCTCGCCGATCGCGGCGCTGCAACTGCCGCGCTTCGTGAACGCGACGACGTCGCTGCAGGCCGCCTCGCCCGCCTACGAGGCCGCGCGCCTGATGAACCTCGTGGGTGCGGGCGTGGATACGCTGCGCGTCTTCGCGCTCGTGCTGATGGCGGGCGCGGCGCTGTCGGTCTTCATCGCGCTCACCACCGCGCTCGAGGAGCGCCGGCAGGACCTGGCGCTCCTGCGCGTGCTCGGCGCGCGGCCCTCGGCGCTGGTGGCGCTCGTGGCGGCCGAAGGCATGACGCTCGTGGTGGCCGGCGCTATACTGGGCCTCATCCTGGGTCATGGGGCGGCGCAGTGGTTCGGAAGCCTCCTCGCCGGCCCGGAACGCTGGCCGGTCACCGGATGGGCGTGGGAAAGCGGCGAGGCCTGGCTCCTGCTGGGCGCACTGCTTCTCGGCGCCGTGACCTGCCTCCTGCCCGCGTACCTCGCTTACCGCCGCGATCCGGCGGCCCTGCTGCTCAGAAGATGACAACGATGCCGCGCACGCTCGCCGCCTTCCTCGCCCTCCTCGCCTTCGCGGGTGTCGCCGTTTGCGCGCCGCCGGCGGAGAGCAAGCTGCCCACCGCCGCCGAGTACATGAGCCAGCCCGGCAACGATCCGTCGCCGCCCGGCACGCTCTCGTGGCAGGTCCTGGCCCAGGTGAAGACCGTGCAGCGCGCCGACAAGTCCTTCGGTCCCGAGTACACGAAGGAGATCAAGGCCCTCGACCGGAAGGACGTGAAGCTCTACGGCTTCATGATGCCGCTCGACCAGTCGGCCAAGCAGAAGCGCTTCCTGCTCACGCCCTTCCCGCCGCATTGCTCGTTCTGCACGCCCGGTGGGCCCGAGGCGATCATCGAGGTGATCGCGGACAAGGCGTTCGATTTCACGTACGAGCCCATCGTCGTGTCCGGCACGCTCGCGGTCCTCGACGACGACATCGTCTACTACCGCGTGAACCATGCCGTCCCGTCCAAACCCTGAGGAGCGCAAGGTGGCGACCGCGACTCCCAGCAGCATCACGGGCACCCGGACCGGCGCGCATCGAGCGCTCGCCCGTGTCGGCACGGAGGAGTTCCACTCCATGCGCCTGCCCGCCGCCCAGGAAGCCGCGGTGCTCTACAGCGCCAACCACGTCGACGCCGCCATCGGGCTGCTGAGGACCGAGATCAAGGAAACCGCCGGCAAGGGCAACAAGCAGGCGTGGCTCATGCTCTTCGACCTCTACCAGGCCGCGTCGAACCGCGCCGCGTTCGACGAGCTCTCGATGCTCTTCACGGTCAAGTTCGAGCAGTCGCCGCCGCCGTGGGGGGAAAGCGGCGATGCGTCGGCCGATCCGCGCCGCGCCCCGGATTCGCGCGAGCGCAAGGACCTCTTCGTGCTGAAGCCCAACGCCTCGGGCGACCTCGCCGGCGAGATCGAGAAATTCCGCGCCTTCGCCGAGCTCACGGGCACCGTGCGGCTCGACGTGAGCAAGATCACGCGCATCAGCGCCGAGGAAGCCACGCTGCTCGGCAACGCGCTGCTGCTGCTTCGCAAGCGCAACCTCCCGATGTGGTTCAACAACCTCGTCACGCTGGAGACGCTGCTGCGCTCCAACTTCAACGAGAAGGCCACGGAGATCGAGCGCTACTTCTGGCTGCTGCTCTTCGAGCTGCTGATCCTGCAGGGCAAGAACCAGGAGTTCGAGGACATGGGCCTCGAATACGCCATCGCCTTCGAGATGTCGCCGCCCAACTGGGAGACGTACGTGAACTCCGTCGCCGCCACCCAGGCCAAGGCGGCGGGCGCGGCCAAGACGGCCGCGGCCGCGGCCTCATCCCACACGGCCGGGCCCTCGCGGGAGGACCACGGCTTCCCGCTGAAGGGCGTGATCTCCACGGCGAGCGCCAACCAGATCGCGGAGCTGAACGGCTACGCGGCGAACCTGCAGGAAGTCGCCATCGACACCACCAAGGTGCTGCGCATCGATTTCGCCTTCGCCTCGGCGTTCTTCGAGGTGGTGAAGGGCATCCAGCTCGCGGGCAAGCGCGTCATCTTCTCGAACCTGAACGAGCTCAACGCCGCGCTCCTCGAAGCCTTCGGCTTCAACCGCTACGCCATCCTGGTCCGCAAGAAGTCCATCTGAAATCGCGATTCCGCGCCGGGGGATTTCCGCCCCCGCGGTTGCCCACGGCGTGGCAGGCTCGTTGAAATACCCCCAGACCGTCCCCACTGACCTTCCATGAGCGAATCCGGGCTGCCGCAGTACCACGGGACCACCATCCTCTCCGTCCGCCGCGGGACCGAAGTCGCCATGGGCGGCGACGGCCAGGTGACCCTGGGCAACGTCGTCGTGAAGTCCACCGCCCGCAAGGTGCGCCGCCTGTACCACGACAAGATCCTCGCCGGCTTCGCGGGCGCCACGGCCGATGCCTTCACGCTCTTCGAGCGCTTCGAGGCGAAGCTGGAGAAGCACCAGGGCAACCTCATGCGCTCGGCGGTCGAGCTCGCCAAGGACTGGCGCACCGACCGGATCCTCCGCCGCCTCGAGGCGATGCTGGTCGTGGCCGACCGCGAATCCTCGCTCGTCATCACCGGCAACGGCGACGTGCTCGAGCCCGAGCGCGGGCTGCTGTCCATCGGCAGCGGCGGCAGCTACGCGCAGGCGGCGGCGATGGCGCTGCTGGACTCGACGCAGCTCCCGGCCGACGAGATCGTTCGCAAGTCGCTCGATATCGCCGCCGAGCTCTGCATCTACACCAACCACAACCTGGTGATCGAGAAGCTCTGATGGACATGCAGGACATTCCGGCAGCGCCCCGCGAGACCGCGTCGATGATGACGCCGCAGGAGATCGTCCACGAGCTGGACAAGTACATCGTGGGCCAGGCCGACGCCAAGAAAGCGGTCGCCGTGGCGCTTCGCAACCGCTGGCGCCGCGCCCAGGTGGCCGAGCCGCTGCGCGCCGAGATCACGCCCAAGAACATCCTGATGATCGGGCCCACGGGCGTGGGCAAGACGGAGATCTCCCGCCGCCTCGCTCGCCTCGCCAACGCGCCCTTCATCAAGGTCGAGGCCACCAAGTTCACCGAGGTGGGCTACGTGGGCCGCGACGTCGACACGATCATCCGCGACCTGGCCGAGATCGCGGTGAAGAACCTGCGCGAACAGGAGATGCAGAAGTCGCGCCCGCGCGCCGAGGAGGCCGCCGAGGAGCGTGTGCTGGACGCGCTGCTGCCCGGGGTGCCCGCGAACGAAGGCAACGACATCAACTCCACGCGCCAGCGCTTCCGCAAGATGCTGCGCGAGGGGAAGCTCGACGACAAGGAAATCGAGATCGAGCTGGCGCAAGGCGCCGGCGGCATGGAGATCCTGGCTCCCCCGGGCATGGAGGAGCTCACGCAGCAGATCCAGGGCATGTTCGCCAACATGGGCAACACGCGGAAGAAGCGCCGCACGCTTCGCATCCGCGAGGCGCTGCGCCTGCTCACCGACGAAGAGGCCGCCAAGTTCGTGAACGAGGAGGAGACGCGCCTGAAGGCGGTGCGTTCCGTGGAGGAGCACGGCATCGTCTTCCTGGACGAGATCGACAAGATCGCCTCGCGCGGCGAGATGCAGGGCGCCGACGTCTCGCGCCAGGGCGTGCAGCGCGACCTCCTGCCGCTGATCGAGGGCACCTCGGTCACCACCAAGTACGGGATGATCCGCACCGACCACATCCTCTTCATCGCGAGCGGCGCGTTCCATCTCGCGCGCCCGTCGGACCTCATTCCCGAGCTGCAGGGGCGCTTGCCGATCCGGGTCGAGCTCTCCAGCCTCTCGGTGAACGACTTCGAGCGCATCCTCACCGAGACCGATGCCTGCCTCACGCGCCAGTACCAGGCGCTGCTCGCCACCGAAGGCGTGGAGGTCGAGTTCACGCGGGAGGGCGTGCGCAGGCTCGCGGAGATCGCCTTCGCCGTGAACGAGCGCACCGAGAACATCGGAGCCCGCCGCCTGCACACGGTGATGGAGAAGCTGCTCGAGGAAGTGTCGTTCGACTCCGGGCGCAGCACGCGCAAGCTCGTCGTGGACCCGGCGTACGTCGACGCCCGCCTGGGCGATCTCGCGAAGAGCGAGGACCTCGCGCGCTACGTGCTGTAACGCTTCGGTACACAGGCTCGCGGGCGCGCGCGCAGAATCCGCGCCATGAAAACCCTTCCCGCCCTGTTCGCCGCGGCGCTCGCCGGTTGCGCCGCGACGCCGCCCGCCATGGACGTTCCCGCCTCGCTCGCCGCCGCCGAGACCGCCTTCGCCGCCCACTCGATGCGCGAGAACATGCGGCCCGCCTTCATCGCGAACTTCGCCGACGACGGCATGACGCCGCGCCAGCCCGGCTGGGTGCGCAGCAACGAGTTCCTCGCGACGCGCCCCAATCCGCCGATCGTCCTCGACTGGCGGCCGCAGTACGTGGAGGTCGCTGCCTCGAGCGAGCTCGGCCTCTCGACCGGCCCCACGAAGCTCATCGCCAACGCCAAGCCCGACGTCGCCAATTACGGCCAATACGTTTCGATCTGGCGGCGCGAGGCAGGCGGACCGTGGAAGGTGGTCATCGACCTGGGCATCGGCAACGCGACGCCGATGTTCTGGGACCTGCCGCTGCAGGCCGGGTTTGTCCAGGGCGCGCGCGGAGCGCTCGACGGCGCGGCGCTGCTCGAAGCGGAGGCCTCGTTCGCGCGCCAGTCGGCCGCGGGCGGAATGCGCGGCGCCTACGGCAGCCTCGCCTCGGATCGCCTGCGCTTCTATCGCGACGAGGGCGGGCCCGCCGTGGGTCTCGTGGCCGCGAAGGCATCGTCCGGGATGACCGGCGACAAGCTCGCGTGGACCGTGGAGCGAAGTGCCGTCGCGAAGTCCGGCGATCTCGGCTATGCGATCGGAAGCTACGCCGCGGTTTCGGACCCGGCGAAGGTCCTCGGCTACTACCTGCGCGTCTGGCGCAACGAGGATGGGCGCTGGCGTGTGGCGATGGACGTGGCGACCCCGGCGAGATGACGCTTCACGCGGGCACGCTCTCGTAGAGCGCGGCCACGCGGTCCATCACCTCGAGGATGTTGTCGCAGGTCTTCGCCACGGCTTCGAGGCCGGGCACGGAATCGCGCGCCGACTTGAGGTCGCGCCCCGCCTGCGCCAGGAACCCCGACTGGTTTTCCGCGAGCTGCAGCTCCGCGGCGGCGCCGCTGGCGTCCGCGGGTGCCGCGAGCAATGCATCGAGCGCGCGGCGGAAGTCGCGGCTCGCGGTGGCGAGCTCCGCCTCGCGCTTGTCGCTGCGGGCGATCCAGGCGGTGAAGAAATGGATGCGGGCGATGCGCTGCGACTGGAAGCGCGCCTCGCCTGCGAGGCGAACGCGCGCCGTCTGCGCGTCGGCGGCCGGATCGCGCAATAGCCGCGCTCCCTTGGCCGCGATCCACACGACCTCCTCGCTGCGCTCGCCCAGCTTCTCGGGGGCTTCTCCGAGCGCAGTGCGCGCGACGTGCGGCCGGTAGTCCTGCCACAGGAGCTGGAGCATGCGGTAGGTCTCGCGGACCTCCGCGGACGGCGCGGCCGCGAGGAGGTCCTTCAGGCCGGCATCGAACTCGACGAGCGTCGCCGCGAGGGCCCGCTGGGCCCGCGATGCGAAAACGCCGCGCGCGACCTGCGCGTGCAAGCGCGCCGCGCGTTCGGCGAGCATCGGCTGGCGCGAGGCCGCGTTGGCGAGCGCGGGCGCGCCCGCCTTCATCGAAGCGCGAAGCCGACGAGGACCCGGTCGGCCGCGAAGCGCTGCAGCGCCCCGAGGAGCGATGCCGCGTCGTCGTAGCCCGCGCGCTCCGCCGCTTCCTCGAAGGACTGGCCCGCACCGAGGGCCTGGAGGAGTGCGAAGTCCCGCGCATCGAGGAGAGAGACCTCCACGTCGAGCCGCGGTCGATGGACGAGCACGCGATCCGCGCCCTCGAGCCGCTCGGGCGTGCCGTCGCGCTCCGGCTGGTTCGCCGCCCAGATCGAGAGGATCGGATGCGCGGACTCGACGAGGCGCAACGCCGGATGCAGCGTGAAGCGGATCTCGCCATGGCGCTCGGGCGCAACGCCGGCCAGCGCCGCGAGATCGAGCGCGGGCGCATCCGCGGCATGGAAGCACTCGTGCCAGGCCCACTCGAGCCGCGCGACATCGGCGAGGTACGGCAGCTCGCGCGCATGTTCGTATTCGCCAAGGAACGCGGCAAAGCCCGCGCCGAAGTTGTTGAGATCACCACTCGACGAAGGATGGGCGAGCGCATAGCGGCGGGCCGCCTCGCCGAAGAACGCGGGGCCCACGAGGCGCTCGACGACGGGATGCGTGTCCGCGAGCGCCGCTCGCCAGTTCGAATGGAGGTTCCGGCGATAGATCGCGAGGCGCTCGGCCGAGCCGACGCGCCCGGCGCGTAACGCGGGCGAACGTCCGGCGTTCACGGGGTCGACGACCGCATCGAGGAAGTCCGCCTGCAGCTTGGCGAGCGCGTCCATGTCAGGCCGTCGCGGGGACGCCGCGCGGTGCACGCGCGCGACCCAGCAGCTGCGTGGCGCGATCGGCTTCCGCGAGCAGCACCTCCAGCTCCGGGATGTCCGTGTCCCATTCGATCAGCGTCGGGCGCGGACCGAGGCGGTCGAGGGCGACGGTATACAGGGCCCACACCTCGGAGGAGACGCGGGCGCCGTGCGTGTCGATCAGCAAGCCCTCGCTCGCGTCGTAGCCGGCGAGGTGGATCTCCCCCACCGCATCGGCCGGGATCGCGTCGAGGTAGGCGATCGCGTCGAAGCCGTGGTTCATCGCATTCACGTAGATGTTGTTCACGTCGAGCAGGACGCCGCAGCCCGAAGCGCGCGAGACCTCGGCCAGGAACTCCCCTTCGGGAATCGTCGAAGCCTCGAACTCGAGGTAGGACGACACGTTCTCGACGAGGATGCGCTGTCCGAGCCGCTCCTGGACGCGCTCGACCTGGGCCACGACATTCGCGAGCGCCTCGCGCGTGTACGGCAGCGGCAGCAGGTCGTTGGCGAAGCGTCCACCGATGCTGCCCCAGCAGAGATGCTCGGAGACCAGCGCGGGCTCGAAGCGCTCCACGAGCGCGCAGAGCTTCGCGAGGTGCGTCTCGTCCAGTGGACCCGCGGTGCCGAGCGAGAGGCCTACGCCGTGCAGGCTCAACGGATAGTCGGCACGGAAGCGCTCGAGCCACGCGAGCGGGGGGCCGCCGTCGCCGAAGAAATTCTCGGAGTGGACTTCGAGGAACGAGAGGCGCGGCGTGGTTCGCGCCAGCGCCTCGTAGTGCGGAGCGCGCAGCCCGATGCCGGCGTAGCCCGCCTCGGGTGCGCGCGGTACGGGCATCAGCCGGGCGAGCCCGTGTACGGCTTCTCGGCCGGCGCCTTCTTCGCGTCGCCGGCGGTCGCGGTGAGCTTGCCGCCCGCCTTCTCGCAGGTGCCCTTCGCCATGTACTTCCACTCGTCGGGCAGGTTGTCGGCCTTGGCTTCGCCGCCGCAGGCGTGCTTCGCGGTGCCGCAGTCGTTCTTGCCCTTCTTCGCGACGCCGTAGCACTTCTCGCTGTCCTTCGGCGTGGCGGGGTGGTCGGCGGCGACGGCGGACAGGCCGAGGCCCAGCAGGCCGGCGATCGCGGCGGTCGCGAATTTCGTGGGGGTCTTCATGCGGGAGTCTCCAATTGTTCGGTCAGGTGGGTTACTTGCCGGGATTCGTCTTGCCGCCGAGCTTCGCGCACGTGCCCTTGGCCACGTACTTCCACTCGTCCGGCGCGTTGTCCTTCTTCGACTTCCCGGCGCAGGTGTGCTGGGCGGTGCCGCAGTCGTTCTGGCCCGCCTTGGCGATGCCGTAGCACTTCTCCTTCTCGTCCTTCGACTGGGCCGCGCCATCCTGGGCAAGGCCGAGGGCGACGAGTCCTGCGAGGGCCGACTGCAACAACGCTTTGCGGGTGCTCATGATGCCTCCTTGGATACGGGATTCTGCGGCGGGCGGATGCGTCATGCATCCCCGCGGAAACGGCCGGCGGCGCGGTGGATGAACCGCACCTGGACCTGGAAATTCGTGCAGTCGAGGCATTCGGCCAGGTGGACGTCGAGCGCCGTGGACTCGTCGGGCGAAAGCGACCGTTCGAGGGCCAGCGACATCAGGCGCACGGCTTCGCGACAGTTCAGGTCTTCAGCCACCGCCGCCGTCCTTTCCGAACCAGTTCTTCTCGAGGCACTCGCGCAGGCCGAGCCGGGCCCGATGCAGGATCACCCAGCAGTTGGACGGCGTGATGCTCTCGGCCTTGCAGATGACGTCGGTCTCCTCGCCCAGCACCTCGCGCTTGAAGAACACGCGCCCGCCCGCGGGAGGCAGCTTGTCGAGGCAGCGCTCGAAGACCTCCCAGAAGCGGCGCTGCTCGAAGGCGGCCTCGGGGTTGCTCCAGGTCTGCAGCGGCGTGCGCCAGTGTCCGTCGGGCGCGAAGAGATCGTCGAGCCAGGAATCGTCGCCGGCCTCGTCGGAGAAATCGGTCGGCTCGAGGTGGGCGCGGTCGGAGATCGCCCGGCGCTGCAGGTCGATCACCTTGAAGCGCAGGATCGAGGTGAGCCAGGTGCGCAGCGTGGATTTGCCGCCGAAGCTGGCGAGGCTCTCCAGCGCGGCCACCAGCGCCTCCTGGACCGCCTCTTCCGCGAGCTGGGCATCGCGGAGCTGGGCCAGGGCGTAGCGCATCAGGTAGGGCCGATGGCCCTCGATTTCCGCGAAGCGCGGGTCGGGCATGGCGGAGGGTGGCGCGAAGGTCACGAACGACGCCAAATCTTAGCATTCCGGGCGCGGCGATCCTCGATCGCCCCCTTGAAAGGCCCGGTGCCGGCCCTACGTCTCTTCCATATCCGAACCCTTTCCGACTGGAGGAAAACATGCCGCACCTGATCCGCTACGAGCCGCTGGTGAACACGCTGGACGGCCTCTTCAACGACGTCTTCCGCGCCGGCTACGCACCCGCCCAGCGCGACGAGCCCGCGCCGATCCGCTTCGATGTCCGCGAGACGGGCGAGGCCTACACGGTCGCCGCCGAGCTGCCCGGGGTGAAGAAGGACGAGATCCACGTCGAGATCGAAGGCAACGAGGTCACGATCTCCGCCGAAACCAAGCGCGACCCCGAGCAGAACGAAGGCGACAAGTGGCTGCGCACCGAGCGCTACTTCGGCAAGGTGGCCCGCCGCTTCGCGCTGCCGCAGGAAGTCGACGAGTCGAAGGCCGTCGCCAAGTTCGAGAACGGCGTCCTCGAGCTGGCCCTCCCGAAGAAGGCTGCCACTGCTGGCCGCAAGCTGACGGTTCAGTAACAACAGGGCAGGAAAACCTGGGGTCGGGCTCCGATGAACTTAATTGGAGTCTGACCCCATTTATTTCCTACAATAGCGCGACCCTCTCCCACGTCCGCGCCCCATGCCCCCCAAGCTGTCGTCCGCCCAGAAGGCCGAGGTCCTCGTCGAGGCCCTCCCGTACATCCAGAAGTTCTACGACCGCACCATCGTCATCAAGTACGGCGGCAACGCGATGACCGACATCGCGCTGCAGGAAGACTTCGCCGAGGACGTGGTGCTGCTGAAGCTGATCGGCATGAACCCCGTCGTGGTGCACGGCGCGGGGCCGCAGATCGGCGCCCTGCTGCAGAAGCTCGGCAAGCAGAGCGAATTCATCCAGGGCATGCGCGTGACGGACGAGGAGACCCTCGACGTCGTGGAGATGGTGCTGGGCGGCCTCATCAACCAGGAGATCGTCACGCTCATCAACAAGGCCGGCGGCAAGGCCGTGGGCCTCACGGGCAAGGACGGCCACTTCATCCACGCGCGCAAGCTGAAGGTCGCGAGCAAGGAAGACAAGAAGAAGAAGATCGACGTGGGCCTCGTGGGCGAGGTGGTGCGGATCGACCCCGAGATCATCCATTTGCTCGACTCGCGCGACTTCATCCCCGTGATCGCGCCCATCGGCAGCGACGAGCACGGCACGGCGTTCAACATCAACGCCGACGTGGCCGCGGGCAAGCTCGCCGTCACCCTGCAAGCCGAGAAGCTGATCCTGCTCACCAACACGACGGGCGTGCTCGACAAGGAAGGCAAGATCGTCACCGGGCTCACCTCGAAGAAGGTGAACGAGATGATCGACGACGGCACGATCTCGGGCGGCATGCTGCCCAAGGTGGAATGCGCGCTGGACGCGGTGAAGAACGGCGTGAAGACCGCGCACATCATCGACGGGCGCGTGTCGCACGCGCTGCTGCTCGAAGTGCTGACCAGCGAGGGCGTGGGCACCCTCATCCGCGGCGCCTCGGCGAACCGCGGCCAGGGCGAGCGCTAGCGAACGCTCCCTAGCGGCGCAGCGTGGCGGTGAGCGCCACGTGGTCGGAGAGCTTGGCCCAGGGCGAGCCCACCAGCTTCGCCACGGCTTCGACGCCCATGCCGCGCACGTAGATCCGGTCCAGGTGCAGCATCGGCATGCGCGCCGGGAAGCTCCGCGCGTGCGATCCCTCGTGGCGCTCGAAGGCCTCGAAGAGGCCCAGCTCGCGGCTGAGCACCGCGCTCGCCTTCCGCTGCCAATCGTTGAAGTCGCCCGCGACCACCAGCGGCTCGCCATCGGGAACGGCCTCGTGGATGCGCTCGCACAGCCATTCGAGCTGGAAGCGGCGGCTGCGCGCGAAGAGCCCCAGGTGGACGTTGATGCAGTGCAGCTTCTCCGACCAGCCGGGCACCGCGATCTCCGTGTGCAGCAGGCCGCGGTTCTCGAGCCGGTGGTGCGAGATGTCCAGGTTCTCCCAGGACGAGATGGGATAGCGGCTCACGATCGCATTGCCGTAGTGGCCCTGCTGGTGCACCGCGTTCATGCCGTAGGCATGGTGGCTGTCCTGGTGGCAGAGGTACGCGTGCTGGCCTCCGGCCGGCCACCTCTCGCGGTGGCGAAGCGCCTGGCCGCGATCCTCGCCGACGACCTCCTGCAGGAACGCGACGTCGGCGCCGACCCTCGCGAGATGCTCGCGGATGTCGTGCAACACGAGGCGCTGGTTGAACTGCGAGAAGCCCTTGTGGATGTTGTAGGTGACGACGCGAAGGTCGCGCGGATTGCTCATGGGCGCATCCCAAGGCGCTGCGGCAGCATCTCGATCGCGTGCCGGTTGGTCGGGGAGAACACCTTGGCCGCGGCCTCTTGCCACGGGAGCCACATCGAGGCGAGGTGCTCCTGCGGGGCCAGGCGCACCGGCGAACGCGCTGTCACCGTCAGCCCGAAGACGTGCTCGGTGTTGTGGGTCGTTCCCGGGGCGTAGCGGTGGCGCCATATCGGATAGATCTCGTAGATGTTGCTCAGGTTCCAGTCCACGAGACGGTGGGAACGGGCATCCAGCCCCGTTTCCTCCATCACCTCCCGCACCGCGGTCTGCTCGAGCGTCTCGCCCGGGTCCTGGCTGCCGGTGACCGACTGCCAGAAACCGGGGCGGTCGGCGCGTTCCAGCAACAGCACGTTGAGGTCTGGATCGTGGATCACGACCAGTGTGGACACGGGAATCTTGGGGGCCGTTCCGCTCACACCCGCATTTTCGAGGCCACCGGCATGTTGCCGCTGAAATAGGCATGCGGCATCGCGGGCGTACGGTGGCGGGCGACGGGGCGGCCTTCGCGGTCGATCGCGATGATCCCCACGTCGGCGTCGAACTGGCTTCCCAGGCGGCCCAGGACGGCCTCCAGGGCCGCTTCAAGGGTGGCCCCATGCTCCACGCCCTCCGCAACCGCGCGTGCGGCCAGCAGGCGCATCACGAACTCCCCGGTGCCGGTGGCCGAGGCGGCCATGCGCTCGCATGCGTAGTTGCCGGCACCTGCGAGGGGCGAATCCCCGACGCGGCCGACGAGCTTCAGCGTGACGCCTCCCGTGGAAGTCGCCGCCGCCAGATGGCCCTGCGCATCCACGGCCGCCGCGCCGACGGTGCCACCCGCGTACTCGGGATGGTCCTTCACGAACTTGCGCATCTTGAGCGCACTGGCGCCGAGCACCTCGTCCACGCGGCCGCGCTTGTCCTTCCAGTCGGCGTGGCGGGCGGGCGTGACGGGATCGTGGTCGCCGAAGCCCATCACGCGCGCGAAGCGCTGCGCGCCCTCGCCCGCGAGCATCACGTGATCGGTTTCTTCCATCACCTTCCGCGCGACCAGGATGGGATTCTTCACGCGCTGCAGCGCCGCCACGGCGCCGATGCGCGCCCCCTCGCTCGCCATCACGCTCGCATCGAGCTCGCAGAAGCCGTCGATATTCAGCACCGCTCCCGTGCCCGCGTTGAAGATCGGATTGTCCTCGAGCGTGACGACGGTGGCACACACCGCATCCACGGCCGTGCCGCCGGCGAGGAGGATCTCGCGACCCTTCTCCACCGCGGCACGCATGCCGTTCACCGCATCGTCGTCGGAGCCGGGGCGCCACTTCCCTGCGCCGCCGTGTGCAATCAATCCAATATTTCGCGCGGTCATCTGCGTTTATCTGCGTTCATCTGCGGAGGGCGCCTTTGCCTTAATTGCGCAGCCTGATGTGAAGCTCGCGAAGCTGCTTCTCCGTCACCGGCGTCGGCGTCTCGACCATGAGGTCCTGCCCGCGCTGCGTCTTCGGGAAGGCCATCACGTCGCGGATCTGGTCCACGCCCGCGAGCATCGCCACCATGCGGTCGAGGCCGAACGCGATGCCGCCGTGGGGCGGAGCGCCGAACGCGAGCGCATCGAGGAGCCAGCCGAACTTCGCGCGCTGCTCCTCCGCCCCGATGCCCAGCGTCGCGAACTGCTTCGCCTGGATCTCGGCGCGGTGGATCCGCACCGATCCGCCGCCCAGCTCCCAGCCGTTCAGCGCGATGTCGTAGGCCTTCGCGAGGACCTTCGACGGATCGCTGTCGAGGAACTGCACGTGCTCGTCCTTCGGCGACGTGAAGGGATGGTGCGCGGCCGCCCAGCGCTTGCTCTCCTCGTCGTATTCGAACGCGGGGAAGTCGAGCACCCAGCAAGGACGCCACGCCTTCTCGGCATGGCCCTTCTCGTGGCCGACCTTCGCGCGAAGCGCGCCCATCGCGTCGTTCACGACCTTGCGGCGGTCCGCGCCGAAGAAGAGCACGTCGCCCGCCTTGGCGCCGGTACGCTCGATGATCTTGCCGAGGATCTCCGGCGACAGGAACTTCACGATCGGCGACTGCAGGCCTTCCTCGTTCAGCTTCGTGGGATCGTTCACGCGAATGTAGGCGAGGCCCTTGGCGCCGTAGATGGCGACGAAGGGCGCCAGGTCGTCCAGTTCCTTCCGCGTGAACTGCTCGTTGCCGCCGGGAACGCGCAGCGCCGCGACGCGGCCATCCTTCAGCTCGGCCGCGGACTTGAACACCTTGAAGCCGGCGTCCTTCACGACATCGGTGAGCTCGGTCAACTCGAGCTTCACGCGCAGGTCCGGCTTGTCGCTGCCGTACTTCGAGGTGGCCTCGGCGTACGTGAGGCGCGGGAACGGCGGGAGGTCCACGTCGAGCACGCGCTTCCACACGTGGCGGATGAGGCCTTCCATGATGTCCTGGATCTCGCGCTCGGAGAGGAACGACGTCTCGATGTCGATCTGCGTGAACTCGGGCTGGCGATCGGCGCGAAGGTCCTCGTCGCGGAAGCACTTCACGATCTGGTAGTAGCGGTCGTAGCCCGCGACCATGAGGATCTGCTTGAAGAGCTGCGGCGACTGCGGCAGCGCGTAGAACTGGCCGTCGTGGATGCGCGAGGGCACGAGGAACTCGCGCGCGCCCTCGGGCGTGCTCTTGTAGAGCACCGGCGTCTCGACGTCGATGAAGCCGTTGTCGTCCAGGTACTCGCGCACGGCCCTCGAGGTCTTGTGGCGCATGCGCAGGATGCGCTGCATGGCGGGGCGGCGCAGGTCGAGGTAGCGGTGCTTGAGGCGCACCTCTTCCGAGATCTGCTCGTCGTCCATCATGAAGGGCGGCGTCACCGAGGGATTCAGCACCTCGATCTCGTGCGCGAGCACCTCGATCTCGCCGCTCTTCAGGTCCGTGTTCACGGTGCCCTCGGGGCGGCGGCGCACGAGGCCCGTCACGCGCAGGACGAACTCGTTGCGCACGGAGTCGGCGGCGGCGAAGGTCTCCTTGCGGTCGGGATCGCAAACGACCTGCACCAGGCCCTCGCGGTCGCGAAGGTCGATGAAGATCACGCCGCCATGGTCGCGGCGGCGATGGGCCCAGCCGTAGAGCGTCACGGTCTGGCCCAGGAAGCGGGTGTCGGTCAGGCCACAGTATTCGGTTCTCATAATCTCTCGTCATTCCCGCGCAGGCGGGAATCCAGGGTTGATCTTTTCGACTGGGTCCCCGTCCCCCGATGAAGGCGCCCGGGGGCGGGCTCCACGGGGACGGCGGTTTTACTCGCGTTGCGATCCTGTCGCGCCGTCGCCTACGTTTTCGGCGACGGCGTGGGATCGGGGTCGGTCCCGGGGCGCAGACCCTCGGGCCGGTGGCGGCGCGGCGGCTCGGCCACGCCCATGGAGATGATGTACTTCAGCGCATCGTCGACGCTCATCTCGAGCTCGATGGCCTGGTTGCGCGGGACCATGAGGAAGAATCCCGCGGTGATGTTGGGCGTGGTCGGCACGAAGACCGAGATGTGCTCGTGTCCCACATGGTCGGTGACCTCGTGCCGCGGCGAGCCGGTGACGAGCGCCACCGTCCACGCGCCCTGGTGCGGATAGCGCACGAGCACGGCACGGCGGAACGCCTGGCCCTCCGCGGAGAAGAGCGTGTCGCTGATCTGCTTCACGCCACCGTAGATCGAGCGGACGATGGGAATGCGGCCGACGAGCGAATCGCCGAGCAGCAGGAGCTTCCGGCCGAAGAAGTTGGCGGCGAGCGCCCCGGTGACGAGCAGGATCGCGAGGGTGAGGATGATGCCGAGGCCGGGCACGTGGAAGCCCAGCACCGCCTCGGTCTGGTACGTGTCGGGCACGAGCAGCAACGACTGGTCCATCACGTCGACCAGCAGCTTCAGCACCCACAGCGTGATGCCGAGCGGGATCCAGACCAGGAGGCCGGCGATGAAGTACCGCCTGAGTGTTGCCATGCCCATCGCGCGGTCAGCTACCGGAGGTGCCGGTGGAGCTGGCGGGCTTGGACTCGGCTTTCGATTCGGATTTCGATTCCGTGGATTTCGACTCCGCGGGCTTCGACTCCGCGGGCTTCGAGTCGCCCGGCTTGGCGTCGGCAGGCTTCGACGCGGGCTTGCTGCCCGAGCCCTTGAAATCCGTGGCGTACCAGCCACTGCCCTTCAGCTGGAACCCGGCCGCCGACAGCATCTTCGAGAACGTCTCCTTGCCGCACGCCGGACACTGGGTGTGCTGGGGATCGTTCACTTTCTGGATGTATTCCTGCTGGTGGCCGCAACCCGAGCATCGATACTCGTAGATGGGCATGGTGCGCGCTCCGAAAAACTCAAAAAATGATTGTAACAGAAGCACTTACGGCATCCTAGCCCGAACCTTGCGCGGACACCTCGCGCCGCCGCCGGTCGGCGATCTTGCCGCCCACCGCCAGCAGGCCCGCCATGGTCCAGAACACCGGTCCCATGCCCAGCGCCGAGCCCGCGCCGCCGAACAGCAGCGGCAGGAACGTGTGGCTCACGTTGAGGACCGTCGAGCGCACGCCCATCGCCTCGCCGGCCCGCCCTTCCGGCGCCGTCGTGTACATGAGCGACATCACCGAGGGCTGCGTCGCGCCCAGGCCCAGGCCCAGCAGGAAGGCGATGGCCGCGAGCAGCATGACGCTGCTCACGAACGGAAAGATCGTGTAGGCCAGGAGCGCCACGCCGAACGTGAGCGTGATCATCGTCCACTCGCGGATGTGCCGCGTGAGCCATGGCAACGCGAGGCGAACGATGAAGGTGGCCACCGCGAAGCTGCCGAGGATGAGCCCGATCGTGGAGGCCGAGAGCCCGATCGACGTCCCGTAGATGGGCATGGCGAAGACGAAGAGATCCCACGCCGAGGCGAGCAGGCCGGTGCAGATGAACACGCGGCGCAGCTCCGCGATGCGCAGCAGCTCGATGGCCCCGCCGTGCGCGGCCGGGGGCTTGTCGTGCACGGTGTGGCGAAGCTGGTTGCGCCAGCGGTAGACGAGGAAGAGCGAGGTCGCCGCGAGGGAAGCGAGGATCAGGAACGTCTCGCGATGGCCGAGCAGATCGATCGAGAAGCCCGAGAGCACCGGCCCGATGAAGTTGGAGGTCGCGAAGCCCAGCGCGAGCCAGCCGAAGTTGTTGCGGCGATTCTCGTCGGTGCTGGTCTCGCCCACCATGTGCTGCACGGCGATGTGGAAGACCATGAACGAAGTGCCGATGCACGCGGCCGCGACATAGAGCGGATAGAGCGTCGGCACGAGGCCCGGGAGCGCCACGGCGCACACCAGCACCGTCGTGGAGACGAGCAACGGGCGGCGCATGCCGACGCGGTCGATCATGCGGCCCGCGGCGACGCCCAGGAACATCGGCAGCGCGGAATAGAGCGAGATGAAGAAGCCGACGGTGAGCGGCGAGGCGCCCAGCGAAAGCGCGTACAGCGAGATCGTCACCCGGCTGCCGTTGAAGGCGGAGTGGGCAAGGATGGTGATGACGATCAGCGCAGCGAGCGGCATTTCCGAAAAGAAAAACGCCGCAGCGAAAGGCTGCGGCGTTTCGGAATTATACCGCGACGGCGAGCTAGCCCTTGCCGCCCTCCAGCGCGGCGATGCGCGCTTCGATCGGCGGGTGGCTGGAGAAGAGCGCCATCCAGCCCGGACGGTCGGTGATGCCGAAGGCCTTGATCGCCTTCGGGAGCTCTCCGGACTCCACGCCGCCCAGGCGGCGCAGCGCCGCGATCATCGGACGCGGGGATCCCATCAGCGCGGCCGAGCCCGCATCCGCACGGAACTCGCGGTAGCGCGAGAACCACGCGACGATCATCGACGCGAGGATGCCGAAGACGATCTCGCACACGATCGACGTGATGTAGTAGCCGGGGCCCACGCCGCGCTCGGTCTTGAAGACGACCTTGTCGACCAGGTAGCCGGCCACGCGCGAGAAGAAGATCACGAACGTGTTCACCACGCCCTGGATCAGCGTGAGCGTGACCATGTCGCCGTTGGCGACGTGCGCGATCTCGTGGCCGAGCACCGCGTCGACTTCCTCGCGCGTCATCGAGCCCAGCAGGCCGGTGGAGACGGCGACCAGCGACGAATCGCGGAAGGCACCGGTGGCGAATGCATTGGGCTCGCCCTCGTAGATCGCGACTTCCGGCATGCCGATGCCGGCTTTCTCGGCGTGGCGGCGCACCGTGGACACGAGCCATTGCTCGTCGGCCGTCTGCGGCGTCTCGATCACGTGGGCGCCGGTGCTGAACTTGGCCATCCACTTGGAGATCAGCAGCGAGAAGATCGAGCCCCCGAAGCCCAGGAGCATCGAGAAGGCCAGCAGCATCCCGAGGTTCAGGCCGTTGGCGGTGAGGAAGCGGTCCAGCCCCAGCACGCGCACGGAGATGGACAACACCAGCATCACGGCGAAGTTGGTCAGGAGGAAAAGCACGATTCGTTTCATGGTCGCAGGTCCCCTTGGGACGGTCACGGCGCCCGGGTCGGGCGCGCTCTCACGGTGAGATGGTAGTGGCGGTGGTGCGTTTCAAGCCGTGAATATTGCCACGCCGGGGCGGAAGCGGCGTTATTCCTTGTCGCGATGCGGAGGGTCCGGAACCCCCTGCAGGCGCTTCGCAAAGGGGCGGCTCGACCGGCTTCATTTTACTTGACGGTAATATGCCTTTACAGGTATATATAGGTCCATGGAGACCTCGTTCGCCATCATCGCGGAGCCGAACCGCCGCGCCATCCTCGGCTTGCTGGCCGCGTCGGAGCAGTCGGTCGGCGACATCGAACGACAGTTGCGGATGCCGCAGCCGTCGGTCTCCAAGCACCTGCGCGTGCTGCGCGAGGCCGGCTTCGTGGAGTCGCGCGTCGAAGCCCAGCGCCGCGTCTACCGGATCCGCCCCGAGCCCCTCATGGAGGTCGATGCGTGGCTCGCGGACTTCCGCCGCCTGTGGACGACCCACGTGGACGCGCTCGAACGCCATCTCGACCGGATGGCCCAGAAACCCCGGAAAGGAAGGAAGCCATGAACGCTCGCAGCAACTACATGCCCGGCCCCGCGGCCGGAGCCGACGTGCGCAAGGACGGCGACAAATGGACGCTCGTCCTCGTGCGGGACCTGCGCCATCCGCCGGCGATGGTATGGGAGGCGCTCACCGATCCCGCGCAGCTCTCCGAATGGGCGCCCTTCGACGCCGACCGGAACCTCGGCAATGCCGGGCCCGTCACGCTCTCGACGGTCGGCACGCCGCAGGTTTCCGAAAGCCGCGTGACCCGCGCCGAAGCCCCGAGGCTGCTGGAGTACAGCTGGGGCGGCAACGACATGCGCTGGGAGCTCGAAGCGGCCGGCAGCGGCACGCGGCTCACGCTCTGGCACAACATCGATCGCCGCTACATCTCTTGGGGCGCTGCCGGGTGGCACATCTGCTTCGACGTGCTCGAGCATCTCCTCGCGGGCGAGCCCATGGGACGCATGGTGGGCCCCGAGGTCGCGAAGTTCGAGGGCTGGCAGCGGCTGCAGGGCGAGTACGCGAAGCAGTTCGGGTGACGAACGGGGAGCCGTGACATGAAGAAACCCATCCCGACGGAAAACGCATCGGCCTTCATCGACGAGAAGATCGCCGGGCTCCCGGACTGGCGCGGAAAGATGCTCGCGAAAGTGCGCGCGCTCATCCTCAAGGCCGAACCGCAGATCGTTGAAGAGTGGAAGTGGGGAACGCCCGTCTGGTCGCGCGGCGGCATCGTCTGCACCGGGGAGACGTACAAGAGCGTCGTGAAGATGACGTTCGCCAAAGGCGCGGCGCTGGAGGACCCTTCGGGTCTCTTCAACTCCAGCCTCGAGGGGAACGTGCGGCGCGCGATCGACATCCGCGAAGGCGAGAAGATCGACGAAGCCGCGCTGAAGGCCCTCGTCCGCGAAGCAGTCGCTCTGAACCTCAGCAAGAAGCCTGCGTAGGAAGCGTCCGGCATCCAAATCGCGTCGCAAGGCACATCGTAGGGGATTGCCTCCGACCGAAAGAACACCATGAGCTTCTTCAGCAAGATCCTCGACAAGCTGCGCGGGCACTCCTCCGCTCCGACCTCCGGATCCTCCACCACCGCGCCGATGCCCCCGGCCGCGCCGACCGCCGCTCCCGCATCGGCCGCGCCGCTCTCCGACGTGGATGTCGAAGCCGTGCTCGCGCAGATGGCCGCGAAGAAGGGCGGCGGCGGCAACTACAAGACGTCGATCGTCGACCTGCTGAAGATGCTGGATCTCGATTCCAGCCTCGATGCCCGCAAGCAGCTCGCGACGGAGCTGAACGTGAACGCAGGCGCTCCGGGGACGGCCGAGCAGAACATCGCTTTGCAGAAGGCCGTGATGCGCGAGCTGGCGAAGAACGGCGGGAAGGTCCCGGCGAGCCTGCGGGACTGAACAACCGCGGATCCCCCGTGGGAAGAACCCACGGGGACGCGACAAGCTAGAACGGGATGTCGTCCTCGAAGTCGTCGAATTTTCCGCCGGCTTTCGAGGGTGCCGGCTTGGCCGCGCCAGCGCCGCCCGCAGGGCGCTCCGCTCCGCCACCGGATTCGCCGCGGTCGCCGCCGCCCATGCCCTGGCGCGAGCCGAGCATCTGCATCGAGTTGGCGATGATCTCGGTGGTGTAGCGCTTCACGCCGTCCTTTTCCCACTCGCGGGTCTGCAGCCGTCCTTCGACGTAGATCTGCGATCCCTTCTTCAGGTACTCGCCGGCGATCTCGGCCAACTTGCCGAAGAAGGCCACGCGGTGCCATTCCGTCTTCTCCTGCTTCTCGCCGGAGCCCTTGTCCTTCCACGACTCCGTCGTGGCGATGGAGACGTTCGTCACCGCGCCGCCGTCGGGCATGTAGCGCGTTTCGGGGTCGCGGCCGAGGTTGCCGACGAGGATGACCTTGTTCACCGATGCCATGTTGCTTCTCCCTTGCCCTGTTCAATGTTGCCGAAAGCGTCATCCCGGCCCGCAGGGAGCCGGCAGGACGTCACCGATCGGGAATGTTGCCGCAGAACTTCGCGTCGAGCTCCCATTTTCTCACTTTATTGGGACGAAGTTTCCCATTCGCGAAGCCACCAGGAGCCAGAGGGCCACGGCGGCAAAGCACGCGCCGAGGACCACGAGCATCCCGCCGCGCTGCGCGAGCAAACCGCCCAGCGAGCCGCCCGCGAACATCCCGAGGAACTGGATGCTCGAGAAGACGCCCGTCGCGAGGCCGCGGGCGCTTGCCGGGGCCGCGCGCGAGACCATCGCCGGCAACTTCGCCTCGAGGGCGTTGAAGCCCGCGAAGAAAATGACGAGCGCCACCACGAGTCCCGCGAGGTGACCCTCGCTCGCGGCGAGCGCCGCGATGGAAATGCCCAGCGTCGCGATGGCGCCGATCACCACGGGGCGGTCGCGTTGCCCGAGCTGCCCCATCACCACGGGCAGCATGAGCAGGAAGCCGCCGCCGACCGAGACGAGATAGACCCACCAGTGATCCTTCGCAGGGGCGCCGGCCGCGACCAGGCCCATCGGCACGACGACGAACACCGCCATCAGCACCATGCGCAGGATGAAGATGCCGATGTTGATGCGCACGAGCTCCGCGTCGCGCAACACCGCGCCCAGCTTCGTGTGCTGGCGCTCGGCGGGCTTGCCTTCGACATCCGGGACGACCCACGCCACCACGCCCATCGCGAGGATGCAGAACACGCCCGTCATCGCGAAGAGGCCCCGGACGCCGATGGCGTGCTCGAGGAAGGGTGCCAGGACGAACGACAACGCGAACGCGGCGCCGATGGAAGAGCCGATGATCGCCATCGCCTTGGTGCGCTGGCTGTCGCGCGTCAGATCGCCCGCCATCGCGATCGCGACCGCGGAGACGGCCCCCGCGCCCTGCAGCATGCGGCCCAGGATCACCATCCACGGCGACTCGAAGCCCGCCCCGACGAAGCTGCCGCACGCCATGATCGCGAGGCCGATGTAGAGCACGGGCTTGCGCCCGGAGCGGTCCGACCAGTAGCCGAACGGGATCTGCAGGATGGCTTGCGTGAGGCCGTAGACCCCGAGCGCGATGCCCACCAGCGTGAGGTTCCACCCGGGCCGGCCCTCGGCCCAAAGGGCGAAGACCGGGAGGATCACGAACATCCCGAACAGGCGCAAGCCGAAGATCGCGGCCAACGAAAGGCTGGCGCGCAGCTCGCGCGGGCTCATGCGGGCCGAGGTGTTCAACGGGGGAATTCGGGATGGAAGCAGGAGAGGAAGCTGCGGTATATTAGCAGATTGCCCTTCTGGCTCAGGCGATGGATTCCATCCGCATTCGCGGCGCCCGCACCCACAACCTCAAGAACGTCAGCCTCGACATTCCCCGCAACAAGCTCGTGGTGATCACGGGCCTGTCCGGTTCCGGCAAGTCCTCCCTCGCCTTCGACACGCTGTACGCGGAGGGCCAGCGCCGCTACGTCGAATCGCTTTCCGCCTATGCCCGCCAGTTCCTCCAGTTGATGGAGAAGCCGGACGTGGATCTCATCGAGGGCCTTTCGCCCGCGATCTCGATCGAGCAGAAGGCCACGTCGCACAACCCGCGCTCCACCGTGGGCACGGTCACCGAGATCCACGACTACCTCCGCTTGCTCTTCGCGCGAGTGGGCGACCCGTTCTGCCCGGACCATGACGTGGCGCTCTCCGCGCAGAGCGTGGCGCAGATGGTCGACCACGTGATGGCCCTCCCCGACGGCACGCGCATCATGGTGCTGGCCCCGCTCGTCGTCGGCCGCAAGGGCGAGCAGGTCGAGCTCTTCGAGGATCTCCGCGGCCAGGGGTTCGTGCGCCTGCGCGTGGACGGCAAGGTCCACGAGATCGACCAGCTCCCCAAGCTCGACAAGAACAAGAAGCACACCGTCGAGATCGTCGTCGACCGGCTGAAGATCGTCGCCGGCGATGCGGGTGTGAAGCAACGCCTCGCGGAATCATTCGAAACGGCGCTGCGGCACGCCGAAGGGCGCGCCATCGCCGCGGAGATGGACGGAACGGCCGAGCATCTCTTCTCCGCCAAGTTCGCGTGCCCGGTCTGCAGCTACTCCATCCCCGAGCTCGAGCCGCGGCTCTTCTCGTTCAACAACCCGATGGGCGCCTGCCCGCGCTGCGACGGCCTCGGGCAGATCACGTTCTTCGATCCGAAGCGCGTCGTCGCGCAACCGGACCTCTCGCTCGCCGGCGGCGCCATCCGCGGCTGGGACCGGCGCAACCAGTTCTACTTCTCGATGCTGCAGTCGCTCGCGCAGCACTACCAGTTCGACATCGAGGCACCCTTCGATTCGTTGCCGCAGGCCTCGCAGGAGGTCGTGCTGACCGGCTCCGGCGAGGAGAAGATCGCCTTCCGCTATCCGGGCGAGAAGGGCCGCAGCGCCGTGAAGGAGCACGCCTTCGAGGGCATCCTCCCGAACCTCGAGCGCCGCTACCGCGAGACCGATTCGGTCGCGGTGAAGGAAGAGCTTTCCAAGTACCTGAACACGCGTTCGTGCCCGGAGTGCCTGGGCACACGCCTGCGCGTCGAGGCACGCAATGTCCGCGTGGCGGGCCGCAACATCCACGAGCTCTCCGCGATGCCGCTGCGCGAATCGCAGCCCTTCTTCGAGACGCTGGAGCTGGCGGGCTCGAAGAAGCAGATCGCCGAGAAGATCGTGCGCGAGATCGCCAACCGCGTGCAGTTCCTGAACAACGTGGGCCTGGACTATCTCTCGCTCACTCGTTCGGCCGATACGCTCTCCGGTGGTGAAGCGCAGCGGATCCGCCTCGCGAGCCAGATCGGCTCGGGCCTCACCGGCGTCATGTACGTGCTGGACGAGCCTTCCATCGGCCTGCACCAGCGGGACAACGCGCGCCTGATCGAGACGCTGAAGCGCCTGCGCGACCTCGGCAACTCCGTGATCGTCGTCGAGCACGACGAGGAAGCGATCGAGGCCGCCGACTACGTCGTGGACATCGGCCCGGGCGCCGGCGTGCACGGCGGCGAGATCGTCGCCCAGGGCACGCCGATCGAGGTGGAGCGCAACCCCGCCTCGCTCACCGGCCAGTACCTCTCCGGGCGGCGCAGCATCGCCGTGCCGAAGACGCGGCGCCGTCCCGATCCGAAGAAGGTCCTGCGCATCGCGGGCGCGCGGGGCAATAACCTGAAGAACGTGACGGTGGACATTCCCGTCGGCCTCTTCGTCGCGGTGACGGGCCTGTCGGGCTCGGGCAAGTCCACGCTCATCAACGACACGCTCTACACGACGGTCGCGCACCATCTGTATGGGTCCGCGGCAGAGCCCGCGGAACATGACGCGATCGAAGGCCTCGATCATTTCGACAAGGTCATCAGCGTCGACCAGAGCCCGATCGGCCGCACGCCGCGCTCCAACCCCGCCACGTACACCGGCCTCTTCACGCCGATCCGCGACCTCTTCGCGGGCGTTCCCGAATCGCGCGCCCGCGGCTACGGCCCCGGCCGCTTCTCGTTCAACGTGAAGGGCGGGCGCTGCGAGGCGTGCCAGGGCGACGGCATGATCAAGGTCGAGATGCACTTCCTCCCGGATGTGTACGTGCCGTGCGACGTCTGCCATGGCAAGCGCTACAACCGCGAGACGCTCGAGGTGCACTACAAGGGCCGTTCGATCGCGGAGGTGCTCGACATGACGGTCGAGATGGCGCACGAGTTCTTTTCCGCCGTGCCCGCGATCGCGCGCAAGCTCGCCACGCTGCTCGAAGTGGGATTGGGCTACATCCGACTGGGGCAGAGCGCCACCACGCTCTCCGGGGGCGAGGCGCAGCGCGTGAAGCTCTCGCTCGAGCTCTCGAAGCGCGACACCGGCCGGACGCTCTTCATCCTCGACGAGCCGACCACGGGCCTGCACTTCCACGACATCGACCTGCTGCTCAAGGTGCTGCACCGCTTGCGCGACCACGGCAACACCGTGGTGGTGATCGAGCACAACCTGGACGTGATCAAGACCGCGGATTGGCTGCTCGACCTCGGCCCCGAGGGCGGAGACGGCGGCGGGCGCGTGATCGCGGAAGGAACGCCGGAGGACGTGGCCGAGGCGCCGGGCAGCTTCACGGGCCAGTTCCTCAAGGCGCTCCTCGGGGCGCCGCTGCGCAAGCGTGCCGCGGGCGCGTAACGCCGCATGCTGATCGTCCCGATCGTCGAGGGCCTCAACTGGCGGCGGCCTCCGCCGGTCACGCTGGCGCTCATCCTCATCAACTGCCTCGTGTTCCTGCTCTACCAGGGCGGCGACGCGGAGCGGGAGCGCAAGGCCCTGGACGCGTACTTCGCGTCGTCGCTGCCGGCCATCGAGCTACCGCTGTATGCCACGCACCTGCGCGAGACGCAGCCCAAGCCGCTCGAGGTGCTCGAGAAGGCCGATCCCGCGTGGGACTCGCCCGCGCATCTCGCGCATCCGGCCGTCGCGGAGTACCTGGTACAGGCGATGACGCATGACGAGCCGTTCCTGCGGCAACTGCGCAGCGGGCGCCTCATCCAGCCGCAGGACCCGCGCTACGCAACATGGCGAGCCGACCGTGCGAGGTTCGAAGCGCTCGCTTCGAAGGTGTCGTTCCGGCGCTTCGGCTTCACGCCCGCCGACCCGCGGCCGGTGACGTGGATCACCAGCATGTTCCTGCACGGCAGCCTCATGCACCTGCTCGGCAACATGGTGTTCCTGTTCATCATCGGCGTCGCCGTGGAGCGCGTGCTCGGCGGCGGGTGGTACCTCGGTCTCTACCTGCTGGGCGGCCTGGCCGGTGACGTGCTCTTCTACGTCGTGCATGCCGGGAGCGCCATTCCGTCGGTGGGCGCGTCGGGCGCGATCTCGGGACTGATGGGCCTCTTCACCGTGCTCTTCGGCGCGCGCCCGGTGAATTTCTTCTACTGGGTGTTCGTCGTCTTCGGGTTCAAGACGATGCGCGGCATCGTCATGCTTCCCGTCTGGATCGCCTACGAGATCCTGCAGTACCTCGTCGATCGCGAAAGCTCGACGGGCTACATGGCGCACGCGGGCGGGTTGATCGGCGGAGCGCTGCTGGGCCTCGCGGCAAGGCGCTTCACGGGACAGCGCGTCGAGGCCTTCCACGGACAGCGTGAGCAGGAAGCCTTCGACCAGGCGGAGTTCGATCGCGCGCGGGCCTTGGTGGCGAAGGTGGATTTCAAGGGCGCCTCGGTGGTGTTCGCCCGCCTCGCGCAGCGCTTCCCCACGCGCGCCGACCTGCTGCGCCAATGGCACGCCGTGGCCAAGTTCGAGCCCGCGAGCGAGGGCTATCACCAGGTCGTCGGGCTGCTGATGACGCTGCCCGGCCCCGATGGCCCGACGCGCCAGTTCCAGCGGCAGGTGTTCCTCGAGTACCTCGGCAAGGCCGCGCCCGCCCCTCGCCTCACGCCCGACGCGCTGGGCCGCATCGGCCTCGTGCTCGCGCGCTCGGGTCACCTCGCCGAGGGAGAGCGGGCGGCCGAGCTGCTGCTGAAGATCGCGCCCGGCGACGCGCGGCTGCCCGCCATCTGGGATCAGCTCGCGCACGGCCACGCGGCGGTGGATTCCAGCCCCGTGAGCCTCAAGAAGGCGAAGCACTATCGCGCGTTGATCGCCGCGCAGGCGAAGGCGAGCCGCGCCTAGCTCGGGCCGCCCGCTAGGGCGAGGAGGGCGAGGACAGCGCCTGGGCCGCCATCTTGCCCGCGATCTCCGCCATCTTCGCCGCCTCGGCCGCCAGCTTGTGCTGGGGGAATTTCGCCACGATCGCCTGGAAGACCTTCTGCGCCATCGCGTACTGGTTCTGGCGCTCGAGCATGATCTTGCCCACCAGCATGTACACGCCGGGGATGTCCTCGTGGCCCGGGTAGCGCTTGTCGAAGCCCTTCAGCAGCTCGACCGCGATGGTGTCGCGGCGCAGGTCCGAAGCGGCGGTCGCGAGCGGGAGGATGATCGTGGAGTCGGCGAGGGTGAGGTCGGGGATCTTCTTCTTCGCCGCCTCGTAGATGTCGACGGCACGCGCCCCGCGCTTCTCGCGGATCAGCTTGGGCAGGTACTCGTTCACGTGCTTGATGATCGGCTTCTCCTTGCCGTCCATCATCAGCACCTTGTGGTACTGGTCCTGCAGCTTGTTGTTGTCCCACTCGCGCTTGAGGCGGTTCTCGATCCGCTCCGCGGCCTCGCCCAGCTTCGCCTCGGCGAGCAGGCCCTGCGTCTGCGGGCCGAGGAGCTCCGGCTCGACCTTCTTGCCGCTCGCCACGGCGAGCGCGCGCTGCGCCATCGCGGTATCGACCTGCACATCGACGCCCAACTCCTCGTGGTGCTGGTAGAGCGCGTAGCCCATGAGGTAGTACATCGACACCATGAAGTACATGGTCACGGCGTCCGCGAGGAACTGGCTCACGAACACCGGCATGAAGTCGTCGAGCACGGCGCCGAGGAACTGCGCGCTCTGCAGCAGCAGGAAGAGGAACACGCAGAGCGCGAAGTACGGCAGGCCGATGCCGGCGATCACCTCGAGGAGCCGCACGGGGTTGATGGCCGCGAAGAAGCGCTCGTCGAGCGCCAGCACCATGATCGAGGCAGGCAACGCCAGGGCGACCAGGATCAGCGCGATCTGTCCCGCGATCTTGCCGACGAAGACGCCGATCATGATCGCCAGGAACATGAACACGAAGATGATGCCCACCTGCATCAGCGGCCGGCGGTCCTTGTTCGTGCGGTCGTCGACGTAGTCGCCGGGCACGAGGTGGCCGCGCGCGGTGCGCTCGAGGATGCGGAAGCAGTACGCCATGAACGCGAGCCACGCGAGGCGGCTCAGGATGTAGGCGAGGAACCCGATGTGGGAGGTGATCGCCACGAACAACGCGAAGACCACGATCTTCACCATCGCGTCCCCGTGCATCGGGTAGGTGAAGACGCGGGGCAGCTGCTGCCAGAATGGCGGGGGGGCGGATTTCGAAGTGCTCACCGGCGGCAATGTAACATTCCCTGAAAATGGCGCAAGACCGATGAAACCCCGCGAAATCCTGCTCGGAAGCTTCAATGCCGCCCTCTCGGCGGCCGACCCCCTCCAGATCGTCCCGGGGCACCTCCCCCCGCCGCCCAGGGGTCGCACCCTCGTCGTCGGCGCCGGCAAGGCCGCGGGCTCCATGGCCCTCGCCGTCGAGCGGCATTGGCCCGAGAGCGCGCCGCTGGAAGGCGTGGTGATCACGCGCTACGGGCATGGGCTGCCGACGAAGCGCATACGCGTGGTCGAAGCGGGCCACCCCGTTCCGGACGAAAGCGGCGAGGCGGCGGCACGCGAGATCCTGGCGGCCGCGAGCGCCCTCGGCCCGGACGACCTGCTGCTGGCACTCGTCTCGGGCGGCGGCTCGGCCCTGCTCTCGCTCCCCGTCGAAGGCGTGGCGATGGCGGACCTGAAGGCCCTCACCAAGCAGCTGCTCGCGAGCGGCGCGCCCATCCAGGACATGAACACGGTGCGCAAGCACCTCTCGCGCATCCAGGGCGGCCGGCTCGCCGCCGCGACGCGCGCCCCGGTGCTGGCGCTCGTGATCTCCGACGTGACGGGCGACGATCCGACGCACATCGCCTCGGGGCCGTGCACGCCCGATCCGACGACGTTTGCCGACACGGTCGAGATCCTCGAGCGATTCGGCGTGCAGGCGCCCGCCTCGATCGCGAGCTACCTCGAGCGCGGGCTGCGCGGCGAGGTGCCCGAATCGCACAAGCCCGGCGACCCGGCCTTCGCCCGTACGGAAAACCGCGTCATCGCGACCGCGCACCGCAGCCTCATGACGGCCTCGGCCTTCGTGCAGGCGCGCGGCGTGACGCCGATGGTGCTGGGCGACAGCGTGACCGGCGAATCGCGCGAGGTGGCCAAGGTGTATGCGGCGCTGGTGCGGCAGATCCGCACGCACGGGCATCCCATGAAGGCCCCCGTGGCGTTGATCTCCGGCGGCGAGACGACGGTCACCGTACGCGGCAACGGGCGCGGCGGGCGCTGCACCGAGTTCCTGCTGTCGCTCGCGGTGGAGCTGGAGGGCCTCGACCACGTGCACGCGCTGGCCGCGGATACCGACGGCATCGACGGCAGCGAGGACAATGCCGGCGCCCTCCTCACGCCCGATTCGCTCGCGCGTGCCGTTGCGCTGGGCCTCGCGCCGAAGCGGCTGCTCGCCGCGAACGACGGCTACGGGTTCTTCGCGCCGCTCGGCGACCTCGTCGTCACGGGCCCCACGCGGACGAACGTGAACGACTTCCGGGTGATCCTCATCCAGTAGGCCCATAAAAAAAGCCGCCCGAAGGCGGCTTTTTACCCTGAGCAGGCGTCCGTCTTACGCGGTTGCCTCTTCCTGCGAATTCTTCTTGCCCTTCTTCGGAGCTTCGGCGTCTGCCTCGACCGGCGCCGGGCGGTCCATCAGCTCGACGTAGGCCATCGGGGCGTTGTCGCCCTGGCGGAAGCCCATCTTGAGGATGCGAAGGTAGCCGCCGTTGCGCGACTTGTAGCGCGGGCCCAGCTCGGCGAAGAGCTTGAGGACCATGTCGCGGTCGCGCAGCTTGTTGAACGCGATGCGCTTGTTGGCGAGCGTCGGGTTCTTGCCGAGCGTGATGATGGGCTCGGCCACGCGGCGCAGTTCCTTCGCCTTCGGCAGCGTGGTCTTGATGGCTTCGTGCTTGAGCAGCGAGACCGTCATGTTGCGGAACATCGCCAGCCGGTGGCTGGTGGTTCGGTTCAGCTTGCGGGGACCGTGTCCGTGACGCATGTTCGTTTCCTAAAGTTGTTGGCTTGTTCAGCCTTGTATTTGTTGTGGTTTAGTCACCCCCGCGAAGGCGGGGGTCCAGAGTCTGGGTCCCCGCCTGCGCGGGGATGACGACGGGCTTACTTCGTAAGTCCTGCGACCGGCCAGTTCTCGAGCTTCATGCCGAGCGTGAGGCCCTTGGAGGCGAGGACTTCCTTGATCTCGTTCAGCGACTTGCGGCCGAGGTTCGGGGTCTTCAGCAGCTCGTTCTCGGTGCGCTGGATCAGATCGCCGATGTAGTAGATGTTCTCGGCCTTGAGGCAGTTGGCCGAGCGCACCGTGAGCTCGAGGTCGTCGACCGGCTGCAGCAGGATCGGGTCGACCTGCGGCTGCGAGGACTCGACGCGCTCTTCCGACGTCGATTGCAGCGAGGCGAACACCGACAGCTGGTCCACGAGGACGGAGGCCGAGTAACGCACGGCTTCTTCCGGTTCGATGACGCCGTTGGTCTCGATGTCGATCACGAGGCGGTCCAGGTCGGTGCGCTGCTCGACGCGGGCGCTTTCCACCTGGTAGCTCACCCGGCGAACCGGCGAGAACGACGCATCCAGGAGGATGGAGCCGATCGAGCGCGAGTCGTCCGTGCGGCGCGAGGTGGCCGGCACGTAGCCGCGGCCCTTCTCGACCTTGATGGTCATGTCGAGCTTGCCGCCGGCCGTGAGGTGGGCGATCACGTGCTCGGGATTGATGATCTCGACGTCGTGGGTCTGCTCGATGTCCGCGGCCGTCACGGGCCCCGCCGTCGCCTTCTTCAGCTTGAGCGTGGTTTCGTTCCGGTTGTGCAGCTTCATCACGACGCCCTTCAGGTTCAGGATGACGTCGACGACGTCCTCCTGCACACCTTCGATCGTCGAGTACTCGTGCAGCACGCCCGAGATCTTCACCTCGGTGGCGGCATAGCCGGGCATCGACGACAGGAGGATGCGGCGGAGCGCATTGCCGAGCGTGTGGCCGTAGCCGCGCTCGAACGGCTCCATCACCACCTTGGCGTGCGTGGGCGACAGGTTTTGCACGTCGATGATGCGGGGCTTCAGGAAATTCGTGGCATTGCTTTGCATGCGTGTGGCCTCTGCCTGTTCGTTGACGGGAGAGCTTTCCTCGATACCGCTTACCGCTTATTTCGAGTAAAGCTCGACCACCAGCTGTTCGTTCACGTCGGAGGCAAACTCCGCGCGGTCGGGCACGTTCTTGAACACGCCCTTGAAGTTCTTCGCGTCCATCTCGACCCAGCTCGGGAAGCCGTTCTGCTCGGCGAGCTCGAGCGAGCTCTTGATGCGCAACTGGGCCTTCGACTTCTCGCGCACCGCGACCGTGTCCGTCGCGCGGACCAGGTAGGACGGGATGTTCACGGGCTTGCCGTTCACCTCGATCGCCTTGTGCGAGACGAGCTGGCGGGCTTCCGCGCGCGTGGAGGCGAACCCCATGCGGTAGACGACGTTGTCGAGGCGGCTCTCCAGCGTCTGGAGGAGCACCTCGCCGGTCGCGCCCTTGCGGGACGCGGCGCTGATGAAGTAGTTGCGGAACTGGCGCTCGAGCACGCCGTACATGCGGCGGATCTTCTGCTTCTCGCGAAGCTGCGTGCCGTATTCCGAGATGCGCGTCGACTTCGCTCCGTGCTGGCCGGGGCGGGAGTCGAGCTTGCACTTCGTGTCGAGCGAACGACGAGCGCTCTTCAGGAAGAGGTCGGTTCCCTCGCGACGGGCGAGCTTGCAGGTGGGTCCAAGGTAACGTGCCACGGTGTTCTCCTATGTTCTCGTCAGTCGCCGGTTACATCCGGCGGCGTTTCGGCGGGCGGCAGCCGTTATGCGGGACGGGCGTCACGTCGGCGATCGAGATGATCTTCAGGCCCAGTGCGTTCAGCGCGCGCACGGCCGACTCACGGCCCGGGCCGGGGCCCTTGATGCGCACTTCGAGGTTCTTCACGCCATGCTCCTGCGCGGCGCGCCCTGCGCTCTCCGCGGCCACCTGGGCAGCGAAGGGCGTGGACTTGCGCGAGCCCTTGAAGCCCGCGCCACCCGAGGTCGCCCACGACAGGGCGTTGCCCTGGCGGTCGGTGATCGTGATGATCGTGTTGTTGAAGGACGCGTGGACGTGCGCGATGCCCTCGGAGACGACTTTCTTCGCCTTCTTGCGGACTCGTGCGGCTGCAGGTGCCTTGGCCATGTCTTTGTCTACCTTTCAGTCTTCGTGCTCAGGTCGCGGCCTTGGACAGGCGGACGGCCTTGCGCGGACCCTTGCGGGTGCGTGCGTTGGTGCGCGTGCGCTGGCCACGGACCGGCAGGCCCTTCTTGTGGCGAACGCCGCGGTAGCAGCCGAGGTCCATCAGCCGCTTGATGTTCATCGAGACTTCGCGGCGGAGGTCGCCTTCGACGCTGAACTTCGCGACGTTCTCGCGCAGCTTGTCCATCTCCGCGTCGGTGAGGTCCTTGATCTTCGCCGACTGCTTGATGCCTGCGGCGTCGCAGATCAGGCGCGCACGGGAGCGGCCGATGCCAAAGATCGCCGTCAGCGCGATCGAGGCGTGCTGCTGGTTCGGGATGTTGATGCCTGCAATACGGGCCATGTTCTAGTCCTCTATAACTCTCGGGCGCGCGGGTTCAACCCTGGCGCTGCTTGTGGCGCGGGTCGCTGCAAATGACGCGCACGACGCGCTTGCGCCGCACGATCTTGCATTTGCGGCAGATTTTCTTGACCGAAGCCTGAACTCGCATCGTCGTTTCTCCTTACTTGGCGCGGAACGTGATCCGCGCCTTCGTCAAATCGTAGGGCGACACTTCAACCGTCACCTTGTCTCCCGGCAGGATCCGGATGTAGTGCATCCGCATCTTCCCGGAGATGTGGCCGAGAACGATGTGGCCATTCTCGAGCTTCACCCTGAACATCGCGTTGGGCAGGGTCTCCACGACCTCGCCCTGCATCTGGATCGTCTCTTCCTTCGCCATATTCCCTATCGCACCGGGAACCCGCCGGTTCCCTTGAAGTTAGCCTTCTTGAGCAGGCTCTCGTACTGGTGCGACATGAGATAGGCCTGGAGCTGGGCCATGAAATCCATGGTGACCACCACCGTGATCAGCAGCGACGTTCCACCGAAGTAGAACGGCACGTTGTACTGGCTGGTCAGGAACTCCGGCAGCAGGCAGACCAGGGTGATGTAGATCGCACCGACCAGCGTGAGGCGGGTGATGATCCTGTCGATGTAGCGCGCGGTCTGGTCGCCCGGGCGGATGCCCGGCACGAACGCACCGCTCTTCTTCAGGTTGTCCGCCGTCTCCTTCGAGTTGAAGACGAGCGCCGTGTAGAAGAAGCAGAAGAAGATGATGGCCGTCGCGTACATCACGACATACAGCGCTTGGCCGGGCGCGAGCATGGCCGAGAAGTCCTTCAGCCATGTCATGTGCTCGTAGGAGCCGAACCAGTTCGCGACCGTGGCCGGGAACAGGATGATCGACGAGGCGAAGATCGGCGGGATCACGCCCGACATGTTGAGCTTGAGCGGCAGGAACGAGCTCTGGCCGCCGTAGAGCTTGTTGCCGACCTGGCGCTTGGCGTAGTTCACGAGGATGCGGCGCTGGCCCTTCTCGATGAAGACCACCACGGCCGTGACGCCGACCACGAGGCCGAAGACCAGCAGGGCGATGAAGACGCTCATCGAGCCCGTGCGCACCAGCTCGAGGGTGCCCGCGATCGCGGTGGGCAGGCCCGCCACGATGCCGGCGAAGATGATCATCGAGATGCCGTTGCCGATGCCGCGCTCGGTGATCTGCTCGCCCAGCCACATGAGGAACATGGTGCCCGTCATCAGCGTGATCACGGTGGTGATGCGGAATGCGAGGCCGGCGTCGAGCACGAGGCCCGGCTGCGACTCCAGCGCGATCGAGATGCCGAGGGCCTGGAAGGCCGCGAGCACCACGGTGCCGTAGCGCGTCCACTGCGTCATCTTGCGGCGGCCCGCCTCGCCCTCCTTCTTGAGGGCCTCCACGGACGGCAGCACGACCGACATCAGCTGCATGATGATCGAGGCCGAGATGTACGGCATGATCCCGAGCGCGAAGATCGTGAAGCGCGACAGCGCGCCGCCCGAGAACATGTTGAACATGTCCAGGATGCCGCCGCGGTTCTGCTGGAACAGGCGTGCCAGTTCCGCCGGGTCGATGCCCGGCACGGGGATATGGGCCCCGACGCGGTAGACGACGAGCGCGCCCACGAGGAACCACAGCCGGCGCTTGAGATCGCCGAGCTTGCCCAGGGTCGCGAAAGGATTGGCGGACAAAAGGTTTTTTCCCGTTAGGCCTTAGGTTGGGCCTTCGGCTTGGCTTTCAACTTGCCAGCCTTCTCGCGAACGGCGATGTCGGCGACCGAACCGCCGGCCGACTCGATGGCCGCCTTGGCGCCCTTGGTCGCGGGCACGCCCTCGACCTTCACCTTCTTCTTCAGCTCGCCGGCGAGGATGATCTTCGCGCGCGAGGCTTTGTCGCCCACCAGGCCGGCCTTCTTGAGGCTGGCGAGGTTGATCGTGTCGCCTTCGACGCGCGCCAAGTCGCCCAGGCGCACTTCGGTGGCCTTCTCGATCGTGACGGCGAGGAAGCCGCGCTTCGGGAGGCGGCGCTGCAGCGGCATCTGGCCGCCTTCGAAACCGACCTTGTGGTAGCCGCCCGCGCGGGCCTTCTGGCCCTTGTGGCCGCGGCCGGCGGTCTTGCCCAGGCCGGAGCCCGGGCCACGCGCGACGCGACGGCGGTTCTTCTTGGAGCCGGCTGCCGGCTTGATGTCGTTGAGTTCCATGGTCTCTAGCCCTCGACTTTCACGAGGTAGCTCACCTTGTTGATCATTCCGCGGACCGACGGCGTGTCCTCCACCTCGACCGTGTGCTGGCGATGGCGCAGGCCCAGGCCCTTCACGCATTCGCGATGCTTGCCGATGGTCTGGGTCGTGCCCTTCACGAGGGTGACCCGGATCATCTTCTTGCCCGCCGTGGCGGGCTTGTCAGCCTTCTTGGTCATGTCCGATGTTCCTTAGCCGACGATCTCTTCGACCTTCTTGCCGCGCTTCGCCGCGATTTCCGACGGACGGCGCTGCTGCAGGAGGCCGTCGAGCGTGGCGCGCACGACGTTGTAGGGGTTGGTGGAGCCGTGGCACTTGGCGGTGATGTTGGTGACACCCATCACCTCGAAGACCGCGCGCATGGCGCCGCCGGCCTTGATGCCGTTGCCTTCCTGCGCCGGCTTCATCATCACGCGCGTGGCGCCATGGCGGCCCAGCACTTCGTGGTGGATGGTGCCGCTCTTCAGGTTGACCTTGACGAGGTTGCGGCGGGCCGATTCCATCGCCTTCTGCACGGCGACCGGCACTTCGCGGGCCTTGCCCTTGCCCATGCCGATCGAGCCGTCGCCGTCGCCGACCACGGTGAGGGCCGCGAAGCCCAGGATCCGGCCGCCCTTCACCACCTTGGTGACGCGGTTGACCGAGATCATCTTCTCGCGCAAGCCGTCCGTGCGCTCTTCCTGCTGGTCGCGCCTGCCGCCTCTGCCGCCTTCGGGTTTCGCCATAGTCAGATCCTCAGAACTTGAGACCGCCCTCGCGGGCGGCGTCGGCGAGCGCTTTCACGCGGCCGTGGTAGCTGAATCCCGCGCGGTCGAACGCGACTTCCGTCACGCCGGCGGCCTTCGCCTTCTCGGCGATGCGCGCGCCCACGAGGGCAGCGGCGGCCTTGTCGGCTCCGTTCGGATGCTTCGCGCGCACGTCCTTCTCGAGCGAGGAGGCGGAGGCAAGGACCTTGCCGCCCGTCGCGTCGATGACCTGCGCGTAGATGTTGAGGTTCGTGCGGTGCACGGTGAGGCGCACGGCTTCCTGGCGCGCAATGCGCACGCGCGTCTTGGCGGCGCGGCGCGTCCTCGAGGCTTTTTTGTCGAGCATGGTGTCTCTCCGTTACTTCTTCTTGGTCTCTTTGAGGGAGACCTTCTCGTCGGCGTAGCGAACGCCCTTGCCCTTGTACGGCTCGGGGCTCTTGTACGCGCGGATCTCGGCGGCGACCTGGCCCACCTTCTGGCGGTCGGCGCCCGAGATCACGATCTCGGTCTGCGTCGGGGCCACGGCCTTCACGCCTTCGGGCAGCGGATGCACGATCGGGTGCGAGAAGCCGAGGTTCAGGTTGATCTTCGTGCCCTGGACCTGCGCCTTGTAGCCGACGCCGACGAGGGTGAGCTTCTTCTCGAAGCCCTGCTTCACGCCGTGGACCATGTTCGCGGTGAGGGCGCGCAGCGTGCCGCTCATCGCGTTGGCCTGCTGCGAGTCGTTCGCCGCGGCGAAGACGATCTTGCCGTCCTCCACCTTCACGGTGACGTCGGACGAGATCGCCTGCTTCAGCGTGCCCAGCGGGCCCTTGACGGTGAGGACGTCGTTGGCGACGGTCACTTCCACCTTCTCGGGCAGCGGAATGGGGTTCTTGCCGATACGGGACATGGCTCGCTCCTTAGACCACGATGCAGAGGACTTCGCCGCCCACGCCCGTGTCACGGGCGCGGCGGTCGGTCATCACGCCGCGGGAAGTGGAAACGATGGCCACGCCGAGTCCGTTCATCACGGGCTCGATGTCCTCGCGCCCCTTGTAGACGCGAAGGCCGGGGCGCGAAACGCGCTCGATCTTCTCGATCACGGGCTTGCCGGCGTAGTACTTGAGGCCGATCTCGAGGGTGTTCTTGCCTTCGTTGGTGCGCACCGCGAAGTCCTCGATGTAGCCCTCGGACTTCAGCACCTCGGCGATTGCAAGCTTCACCTTCGAGCTGGGCATCGCGACGCTGACCTTTTCGGTGGCCTGGGCGTTGCGGATGCGCGTCAACATGTCGGCGATGGGATCACTCATGCTCATCGTGGTCTCCTTACCAGCTCGCCTTCGTCATGCCCGGGATTTCCCCGCGCATGGCGATTTCACGGATCTTGTTGCGCGCGAGCCCGAACTTGCGGAACGTGCCGCGAGGACGGCCCGTGAGGGCGCAACGGTTGCGCAGGCGCACCGGGGACGCGTCGCGGGGCATCGCGTGGAACTTCGCGCGCGCCTCGTCACGGGCCTCGTCGGTGGCCTTCGGGTCCTTCATGACGGCTTGCAACGCAGCGCGCTTCACGGCGAATTTCTTCACCGTCGCCTGACGCTTGAAGTTGCGGTTGATGACTGCGAGCTTGGCCATTACGCCCTCTCAGTTCTGAACGGGAACCGGAACGCTGCGAGGAGAGCCTTGGCTTCCTCGTCGGTCTTCGCGGTGGTGGTGATGCTGATGTTCATGCCCCTGAGCGCGTCGATCTTGTCGTACTCGATCTCGGGGAAAATGATCTGTTCCTTGATGCCCAGGTTGTAGTTGCCGCGGCCGTCGAACGCCCGGCCCGGCACGCCGCGGAAGTCGCGCACGCGCGGCAGCGCGATCGTGACCAGGCGGTCGAGGAACTCGTACATGCGGCGCGAGCGCAGCGTCACCATCGTGCCGACGGGATAGTTGTCGCGGATCTTGAAGCCCGCGATCGACTTCTTCGACTTGGTGATCACCGGCTTCTGGCCCGCGATCTTCTGCATGTCGGCGGCCGCGTGGTCGAGGATCTTCTTGTCCGCGACGGCCTCGCCCACGCCCATGTTCAGCGTGATCTTGGTGACGCGCGGAACCTGCATCTTGGTCTTGTAGCCGAACTGCTTCATGAGGGCCGGCACCACGGTTTCCTGGTACACGGTCTTCAGGCGCGGCGGCGTGGACGGCGCCGTGGGGCGCTCGGCCTTCTTGCCGTCGGCGGCGGGCTTGGCGGCCTTCGCTTCCTTGGCGGCCTTCTTGGGCGCGGCTTGCGCGTCCTGCGACGGAGGCTTCTTGTCCTTCGCCGGTTTCTGCTCTTTGTCTTTGGATGCCATCGTCAGTTCTCCGGGCTCAGACGTCCACGACTTCGTCGTTGGACTTGAAGAAGCGGACCTTGCGCGGCGCTTCCTTGCCTTGTGCGGCGAGGAACTTGAAGCCGACGCGATCGCCCTTGCCGGTGGCCGGGTTCACCAGCATCACGTTGGAGAGGCTGATCGGCATCTCCTTGTCGATGATGCCGCCGGTCATGCCCTTCACGGGGTTGGGACGCTGGTGCTTCTTCACGCGGTTCACGCCTTCGACCACGGCCTTGCCGGACTCGAGGACGCGAAGGACGGTGCCCTTCTTGCCCTTGTCCTTGCCGGTGGTGACGACGACCTGGTCGCCCTTGCGGATCTTGTTCATTGCTCGCGCTCCTTACAGCACTTCGGGAGCCAGCGACACGATCTTCATGAAGCGCTCGGTGCGCAGCTCGCGCGTCACCGGTCCGAAGATGCGCGTGCCGATCGGCTCGAGCTTGGGGTTCAGGAGGACCGCGGCGTTGGTGTCGAACTTGATCACCGAGCCGTCGGGGCGGCGTACACCGTGCGCGGTACGCACGACGACGGCGCTGTAGACCTCCCCCTTCTTGACGCGGCCCCGGGGGGCAGCGCTCTTGATGCTGACCTTGATGATGTCGCCAATGCCCGCGTAGCGGCGCTTGGAGCCGCCGAGGACCTTGATACACATCACCGAGCGCGCGCCGGTGTTATCGGCGACGTCGAGAATCGACTGCATCTGAATCATTGGTTTCTCTCCAACTTAACCCGGCGGCAAACCCGTCCGGCCAGTCTTGGATCCGTCTTCCACAGGAACGGGTTGCGCTCCAATGGGCTTGGTCTGGTGTACTTCTGGGCCCGGGCGTTTTGGTGAAACGGCTTCGGCTGGCGGCCGGGCAGTCCCCGGGAAATGCTGCTTCCCCGGGCTCTTAAGCACTTGGGGCCCACGAAGCCGGGGCCACCAAGCAAAGACCGCGATTATAGCAGGATTCGTGCCGCTACCGCAAGCTACTCGGCACGAGCCCGCTGGACCAGGCGGGAGACCTTCCACGCCTTGGTCTTGGAGAGCGGGCGGCACTCCTCGATCACCACCGTGTCGCCCATCTTCGCGTCGTTGCCCTCGTTGTGGGCGTGGTACTTCTTGGCGCGGCGGACGATCTTGCCGATGGGATGCATCACCTGGCGCTCGACCAGCACGGTGACGGTCTTGTCCATCTTGTCGCTCACCACCATGCCGGTGAGCGTGCGCGTATTCTTCGCGGTCTCGGTCATTTGGCGACCCCTTTGCGCTTCTCGGTGAGCACGGTGTGCACGCGCGCGATCTCGCGCCGGACGCGCTGGATCTCGCTGTTCTTGGTGAGGCTCTGGGTGGCCAGCTGCATGCGCAGGCCGAACTGCGCCTTGCGCAGGTCCAGCAGCTCCTTGTTCAGCTCATCCACGGACTTGCCCCGCAGTTCGCTCGATTTCATGTCGTTTTCCTCTTAGCCGATCAGGCGTTGAACGAACGCCGTACGGATCGGCAGCTTCGCCGCGGCGAGCGCGAAGGCCTCGCGGGCCACCGACTCTTCCACGCCGTCCATCTCGTAGAGCACCTTGCCGGGCACGATCTCGGCCACGAAATACTCGGGCGAGCCCTTGCCGTTGCCCATGCGGACCTCGGCCGGCTTCTTGGAGATCGGCTTGTCCGGGAAGATGCGGATCCAGACGCGGCCGCCCCGCTTGATGTGGCGCGTCATCGCCCGGCGCGCGGCCTCGATCTGGCGCGCCGTGAGGCGGCCGCGACCGAGGGCCTTCAGGCCGAACTCGCCGAAGGAGACCTTGGCGCCGCGCGTGGCGACGCCCTTGTTGCGGCCCTTCTGCTCCTTCCGGTACTTCCTTCTAGCTGGCTGCAACATGTTTCGCTCCCGCCCTTCTGGGCTTCTTGTCGGGTTCCGGCGCCGGCGCCACGGGCTGCTCGCCCTTGCCCAGCGTTTCGCCCTTGAAGACGAGGACCTGCACGCCGATCGTGCCGTAGGTCGTCTTGGCTTCGGAGAAGCCGTACTCGATGTCCGCGCGCAGGGTGTGCAGCGGCACGCGGCCTTCGCGGTACCACTCCGTGCGGGCGATCTCGGCACCGTTCAGTCGGCCGGCGCTGGTGATCTTGATGCCCTGGGCGCCGAGGCGCATGGCGTTCTGCATCGCGCGCTTCATGGCGCGGCGGAACATCACCCGCTTCTCGAGCTGGCCGGTGATCGAGTCGGCGATCAGCTGCGCGTCGAGCTCGGGCTTGCGGATCTCCTCGATGTTCACGTGCACCGGCACGCCCATCAGGCGCTGCAGGGTGTTGCGCAGGCCTTCGATGTCCTCGCCCTTCTTGCCGATCACGACGCCCGGACGAGCCGAGTAGATCGTGATGCGTGCGTTCTTGGCGGGACGCTCGATGACGACGCGGCCGACGGCGGCGTGCGAGAGCTTCTTCTTGAGGTACTCGCGCACCTTGATGTCCTGGGCCAGCATGGCCGGGAACTCCTTGGTGCTCGCGAACCACTTCGAGGCCCAGTTGCGGTTGACCGAGAGTCGGAACCCGGTCGGGTTGATCTTCTGTCCCATGGCTAGTCCTTTTTCCCGTCGCCGACGGTGAGGAAGACGTGGCAAGTCGGCTTGATGATCCGGTTGCCGCGGCCCTTGGCGCGCGCGTGGAAGCGCTTGAGCACGGGACCCTTCTCGACGAAGATCGTGGTGATCTTGAGCTCGTCGATGTCGGCTCCGTTGTTGTGCTCCGCGTTCGCGATCGCGCTCTCCAGCACCTTCTTGATGATCTTGGCGCCCTTCTTCGGCGTGAAGGCGAGGATGTTGAGCGCGCTGCCGACGGGCTGGCCGCGCACGAGGTCGGCCACCAGACGGCCCTTCTGGGCCGAGAGGCGAACGCCGTAGAGTTTCGCTTGTACGTTCATCGCGGTCTCTCCTTACTTCTTCGCGGCCGGAGCCGGCGTGCCGCTGGTCGAGACCTTCTTGTCGGCCGAGTGGCCTTTGAAGGTCCGCGTCAGGGCGAACTCGCCGAGCTTGTGCCCGACCATGTTTTCGGTCACGTACACCGGGATGTGCTGCTTCCCGTTGTGGACCGCGATGGTGAGACCGACGAAGTCCGGAAGGACGGTGGAACGGCGCGACCAGGTCTTGATCGGGCGCTTGTCCTTCGCGGCTTGCGCGGCTTCGACTTTGCGCAGCAGGTGCCCGTCCACGAACGGGCCTTTCTTGATTGAGCGTGCCATGTGTGGTCCTTACGCCTTCTTGTGGCGGCTGCGCACGATCATCACCTGCGTGCGCTTGTTGGTCCGCGTCTTCTTGCCCTTGGCGGGCTGGCCCCAAGGGGACACCGGATGGCGGTTGCCGCGTGTGCGGCCGCCCAGCGGGTGATCCACGGGGTTCATGGTCTCGCCGCGCACCGTCGGGCGGATGCCGCGCCAGCGGTTCGCGCCGGCCTTGCCGATGACGCGCAGGTTGTGCTCCGAATTGCCCACTTCGCCGATCGTCGCGCGGCAGTTGATGTGCACGCGGCGGATCTCGCCCGAACGCAGGCGCAGCTGCGCGTACTCACCCTCGCGGGCGAGCAGCTGGACGGACGCACCGGCGGAACGCGCGATCTGCGCGCCCTTGCCGGGCATCATCTCGATGCAGTGCACGATCGTGCCGACCGGGATGTTGCGCAGCGGCAGCGTGTTGCCATCCTTGATCGGGGCCTCGGGACCGCTCTCGATCTTCGCGCCCACGGCGATGCCCTTGGGGGCGATCACGTAGCGGCGCTCGCCGTCGGCGTAGCACACCAGCAGGATGTTGGCGCTGCGGTTCGGGTCGTATTCGATGCGCTCGACCTTCGCCGGGATCCCGTCCTTGTCGTTGCGGCGGAAGTCGATGATCCGGTAGTGCTGCTTGTGGCCACCGCCCTGGTGGCGGGTCGTGATGTTGCCGAAGTGGTTCCGGCCGGCGCGCTTGGACTGGCTTTCGACCAGCGGAGCGTGCGGCTTGCCCTTGTGAAGGTCGTGGTTCACGACCTTGACCATCGAGCGGCGGCCCGCCGAGGTCGGTTTGGTTTTGACGAGTGCCATGGTCAGGCCACCCCTTCCACGAAGTTGATGTCGCCGTCGCCCTTCAGGCTCACATAGGCTTTCTTGATGGATTTGCGCTTGCCGATGAAACGGCCGTGGCGCTTTTCCTTGCCTTTGACGTTGACGACGTTGACCGCGGAGACTTCCACCTTCTGCTCCTTGAAGAGCAGCTCCACGGCGGCCTTGATCTCGGCCTTGGTCGCGTCCGGGAGCACTTCGAAGACGACCTGCTTGCGGGTTTCGCCCACGAGCGTCGCCTTCTCCGAGATCACCGGAGCGAGGATCACCTTCATCAGTCGTTCCTGGTTCATGCCAGCGCCTCCTCGAGGTGCTTCACCGCGCCTTTGGTGATGATCACCTGGGCCGCATGGACCAGGCTCACCGGATCGGCGTGGCGCGCCTCGAGAACCTGCACGTTCGGCAGGTTGCGCGAGGACAGGTAGAGGTTGTCGTCGAGGCTGTCGGTAATGATCAGCACGGCGTCGAGCTTCATGTTCTTCAGCTTCTGCACCAGGGACTTCGTCTTCGGCTGGTCGACCGTGAAGGCGTCGATCACCGTGAGGCGCTCCTCGCGAACCAGCTGCGAGAGGATGGAAGCCATGCCGGCGCGGTACATCTTCCGGTTCACCTTCTGCGAGAAATTCTCGTCAGGCGAGTTCGGGAAGGTGCGCCCGCCGCCGCGCCACAGGGGCGAGGACGTCATGCCCGCGCGAGCGCGGCCGGTGCCCTTCTGGCGCCAGGGCTTCTTGGTGGAGTGGCGGACTTCGCTGCGCGTCTTCTGCTTGCGCGTGCCGGCCCGGGCGTTGGCCTGGTAGGCGACGACGACCTGGTGGACGAGCGCTTCGTTGTAGTCGCGGCCGAAGAGGGTCTCGGAAGCGGCAACCGATGCCTGCTTCTCGCCCTTGTCGTTGATGACCTTGAGTTCCATTACTTGCCTCCCTTCGGCGCCTTGGCCTTCACGCTCGGATGGAGGAGGACCTTGCCGTTCTTCGCGCCGGGCACGGAGCCCTTGATCATGATCAGCGAACGCTCGGTGTCGACGCGCACGACTTCCAGCAGCTGGACCGTGCGGTTCACGTCGCCGAGATGGCCGGCCATGCGCTTGCCCGGGAAAACGCGACCCGGGTCCTGCGCCATGCCGATCGAGCCGGGCGAGTTGTGCGACAGCGAGTTGCCGTGCGACGCGCGGTTGGACGAGAAGTGGTGGCGCTTGATCACGCCGGCGTAGCCCTTGCCGATGGTCGTGCCCGAGACGTCGACCTGCTGGCCGACCTGGAACATGTCCACCTTGAGCTCGCCTCCGACCTTCAGCTCGGCGACTTCCTTGGCGTCCACGCGGAATTCGCGCAGCACACTGCCGGCTTCGACGCCGGCTTTCGCGAACTGGCCCGCGAGGGGCTTCGTGACGCGGGTGGCGCGACGCTTGCCGAACGCGACCTGGATCGCGGAGTAGCCGTCCGATTCGGACGTTTTGATGCGGGTGATGCGGTTGCCGGCACAATCGAGCACCGTCACGGGGACGGAAGTTCCGTCCTCCTTGAAGATGCGCATCATGCCGACCTTCCGGCCGACAAGACCGAGACTCATCTTCTTTCCTTTCTCTTTTAGGTAACCCCGGGGTTTTCCCCTCGGGGCGCCGGCTGCAATTGGCCGGCACTGCATTGAAATAACCGGGCGGGGATTCTACCCCGCCTCGGGTGTTACTTGATCTTCACATCCACGCCCGCCGGGAGGTCCAGCTTGGTGAGCGCGTCCACCGTCTTGTCCGTCGGGTCGACGATGTCGATCAGGCGGAGGTGCGTGCGGATCTCGAACTGGTCGCGCGACGTCTTGTTCTTGTGCGGCGAGCGCAGGATGTCGAAGCGCTCGATGCGCGTGGGCATGGGCACGGGGCCCTTCACCACGGCGCCGGTGCGCTTGGCCGTTTCCACGATCTCCTGCGCCGACTGGTCGATGAGCTTGTAGTCGAACGCTTTGAGGCGGATGCGGATCTTCTGGAGACCGAGGCTTTGAGCCATGACTGTTTTCCTTTGTACCTGTACGACTACTCGAGAATCTTGGAGACGACGCCGGCGCCGACGGTGCGGCCGCCTTCGCGGATGGCGAAGCGAAGTCCCTCTTCCATGGCGATGGGCGCAATGAGCGTCACCGTCATCTTGATGTTGTCACCGGGCATGACCATCTCGGTGCCTTCCGGCAGCACCAGCGCGCCGGTCACGTCGGTGGTACGGAAGTAGAACTGCGGGCGATAGCCGTTGAAGAACGGGGTATGACGGCCACCCTCTTCCTTCGACAGCACGTACACCTCGCACTCGAACTTCGTGTGCGGCGGAATCGAGCCCGGCTTGGCCAGCACCTGGCCACGCTCGACCTCTTCGCGCTTCGTGCCGCGCAGCAGGATCCCCACGTTGTCGCCGGCCTGCCCCTGGTCCAGGAGCTTCCTGAACATCTCGACACCCGTGCAGATCGTCTTGACCGTCGGCTTCAAGCCCACGATCTCGATCTCCTCGCCCACCTTGATCACGCCACGCTCGATGCGGCCCGTGACCACCGTGCCGCGACCCGAGATCGAGAACACGTCTTCCACCGGCATCAGGAACGTGCCGTCGATCGCGCGCTCCGGCGTCGGGATGTAGGAATCCAGCGCATCGGCCAGCTTCATGATCGCGCCTTCGCCCAGCTCGCCCGTATCACCCTCCAGCGCCTTCAGCGCCGAGCCGATGATGATCGGCGTCTTGTCGCCGGGAAACTTGTACTTGGAGAGCAGCTCGCGGACTTCCAGCTCCACCAGCTCCAGCAGCTCCTTGTCATCGACCATGTCCGCTTTGTTCATGAACACGATGATGTACGGCACGCCCACCTGGCGGGCCAGCAGGATGTGCTCTCGCGTCTGCGGCATCGGGCCATCGGCAGCGCTCACGACCAGGATCGCGCCATCCATCTGCGCCGCACCCGTGATCATGTTCTTCACGTAATCCGCGTGGCCCGGGCAATCGACGTGCGCGTAGTGGCGCTTGCTCGTCTCGTATTCCACGTGCGCCGTGTTGATCGTGATCCCGCGCGCCTTCTCCTCCGGCGCCGCGTCGATCTGGTCGTAGGCCTTCGCCTCGCCACCAAACTTCTTCGACAGCACCGTCGTGATCGCCGCCGTCAGCGTGGTCTTGCCGTGGTCCACGTGACCGATCGTGCCCACGTTCACGTGGGGCTTCGTACGCTCGAACTTGCCCTTGGCCATGATCTAAATCCTCTTCAAGCTGCCGCTTTTTGGTTGATGATCGCCTCGGCGACGTTCTTCGGCGCCTCCGAGTAGTGCTTGAATTCCATCGTGTAGGTCGCGCGACCCTGGGTCGCCGAGCGAAGGCTCGTCGAGTAGCCGAACATCTCCGACAGCGGCACCTCGGCCTTGATGATCTTGCCTCCGCCGACCATGTCGTCCATGCCCTGGATCTGGCCGCGGCGCGACGACAGGTCGCCCATCACGGTGCCGGAATAGTCTTCCGGCGTCTCCACCTCGACCGACATCATCGGCTCGAGCAGCACGGGCGAGGCGCGACGCATGCCTTCCTTGAAGCCCATCGACGCGGCCATCTTGAACGCGTTCTCGTTCGAGTCGACCTCGTGGTACGAGCCGTAGTGCAGCGTCACCTTCACGTCCACCACCGGGTAGCCGGCGAGCACGCCGTTGGGCAGCGTTTCCTTCAGGCCCTTTTCCACCGCGGGGATGAATTCGCGCGGCACCGCGCCGCCCTTGATGGCGTCGACGAACTCGAAGCCCTTGCCCGGCTCCGACGGCTCGACCTTCAGGACCACGTGGCCGTACTGGCCGCGGCCGCCCGACTGCTTGACGAACTTGCCCTCGACCGAGTCGACGACCTTGCGGATCGTCTCGCGGTAGGCGACCTGCGGCTTGCCGACGCTGGCTTCCACGCCGAACTCGCGCTTCATGCGGTCGACGATGATCTCCAGGTGCAGCTCGCCCATGCCGGCGATGATGGTCTGGCCGCTCTCTTCATCCGTGCGCACGCGGAAGGACGGATCCTCCTGCGCGAGGCGGTTCAGGGCGATGCCCATCTTCTCCTGGTCGACCTTGGTCTTGGGCTCGACGGCCTGCGAGATCACCGGCTCCGGGAACACCATCTTCTCGAGGATGATGATCTTGTCGGGATCGCAGAGCGTGTCGCCGGTCGTGGCTTCGCGCAGGCCGACCGCGGCGGCGATGTCGCCGGCACGGACTTCCTTGATCTCTTCGCGCTGGTTGGCGTGCATCTGCAGGATGCGGCCGATGCGCTCTTTCTTGAACTTGATCGGGTTGTAGATCGTGTCGCCCGAATTCACCACGCCCGAATAGACGCGGAAGAAGATGAGCTGGCCCACGAACGGGTCGGTCATGATCTTGAACGCGAGGCCGGCGAAGGGCTCGTCGTCCGCGGCCCGGCGCGACGTGGGTTGGCCGTTCTCGAGCATGCCCTTCACCGGCGGGATGTCCGTCGGGGCCGGCATGTAGTCGATCACGGCATCCAGCATGGCCTGGACGCCCTTGTTCTTGAAGGCCGAGCCGCACATCATCGGCACGATCTCGCTCGCGATGGTGCGGTCGCGGAGAGCCTTCTTGATCTCCTCTTCGGAGAGCTCGCCCGACTCGAGGTACTTGTTCATGATGGTCTCGTTCGCCTCGGCGGCGGACTCGATCATCTTCTCGCGCCATTCCTTGGCCGACTCGAGGAGCTCGGCGGGGATTTCACGCAGCTCGAACTTCATCCCCTGGGACGCTTCGTCCCAGTAGATGGCCTTCATCTTGATGAGGTCGACCACGCCCAGGAACTGGTCCTCGGCCCCGATGGGGATCTGGATGGGAACCGGGTTGGCCTTGAGGCGCGACTTCATCTGGTCGTAGACCTTGAAGAAGTTGGCGCCCGTGCGGTCCATCTTGTTCACGAAGGCGAGACGGGGCACGCGATACTTGTTCGCCTGGCGCCACACGGTCTCGGACTGCGGCTGCACGCCGCCCACGGCGCAATACACCATGCACGCGCCATCCAGCACGCGCATGGAGCGCTCCACCTCGATGGTGAAGTCCACGTGGCCGGGGGTGTCGATGATGTTGATGCGATGGTCGGGACGAAGACCGTCCATGCCCTTCCAGAAGCAGGTCGTGGCGGCCGACGTGATCGTGATGCCGCGCTCGCGCTCCTGCTCCATCCAGTCCATCACGGTCGCGCCGTCATGGACCTCGCCGATCTTGTGGGACACCCCGGTGTAGAACAGGATGCGCTCCGTGGTCGTGGTTTTCCCTGCGTCGATGTGCGCGGAGATCCCGATGTTGCGGTAGCGGTCGATGGGTGTCTTGCGTGCCACGTTGGTCTCTCTTCCGTATCAAGCCGCCAGCCTCTGGCGGCTTGGCGGCGGATGGCTCCCTTAGAAGCGGTAGTGGGCGAAGGCCTTGTTGGCCTCGGCCATGCGGTGCACTTCTTCCTTCTTCTTCACGGCGCCGCCACGGCCTTCGGCGGCTTCCATCAGCTCGTTGGCCAGGCGCTGGCCCATGCTCTTCTCGCCGCGCTTGCGGGCGGCTTCGCGCAGCCAGCGCATCGACAGCGCGGTGCGGCGGACCGGGCGGACTTCCACCGGAACCTGGTAGTTGGCGCCACCGACCCGGCGGCTCTTCACTTCCACCATCGGCTTCACGTTGGCGATCGCGGCGCTGAACACCTCGAAGGCGTCCTTGCCGGACTTCTTCGAGATCGCTTCGAGCGCGCCGTACATGATCCGCTCGGCGATCGACTTCTTGCCGCGCGTCATGAGCACGTTGATGAACTTGGCGACTTCCTCGCTCTTGAACTTCGGATCGGGGAGGATCTCGCGCTTGGGAATCTCACGGCGGCGGGGCATAGGGTTATCCGTTCAGAAATGGGGGTGGGCCGGGGCCCGATCAAGCGGCCTTGGGCCGCTTCGCGCCGTACTTCGAGCGCGATTGCTTGCGGTCCTTCACGCCGGCCGTATCCAGGCTGCCGCGGACCATGTGGTAGCGAACGCCCGGCAGGTCCTTCACGCGGCCGCCGCGAATCAGCACGACCGAGTGTTCCTGCAGGTTGTGGCCTTCGCCGCCGATGTAGCTGATCACCTCGTAGCCGTTGGTGAGGCGCACCTTGGCGACCTTCCGGAGGGCCGAGTTCGGCTTCTTCGGGGTCGTGGTGTACACGCGCGTGCAAACCCCCCGCTTCTGGGGGCTGCCGGCGAGCGCCGGAACCTTGCTCTTGGTGACCGCCTTGCGGCGGGGCTTGCGCATCAACTGATTGATCGTAGGCATCTTTTTGTCCGATTTCGGGTTTACAAACCCATGGTTCCGGCCCCTTCGAGGGCTGCTACCCCCCCTTCGGCGCTAACCGAAGGAGAGGCAAAAAAGCTCTCAATTTTAGGGGGTTAAGGCATTCCGGTCAAGCAACCTGCTCGTTACTAACGTCAGCCTCGTCCAGGGAGAACCCGAACGAGGAGCTGGCCCCCGGCTCGACCACGACCTTCTTCCGGGTCGAGTGGTAGGCCAGGCCCGTGCCCGCCGGGATGAGGCGCCCGACGATGACGTTCTCCTTGAGGCCGCGCAGGTCGTCCCTCTTGCCCATGATCGCCGCCTCGGTGAGCACCCGGGTGGTCTCCTGGAAGGAGGCCGCCGAGATGAACGAGTCGGTGGACAGCGACGCCTTGGTGATGCCCAGGAGCATGTACTGGAACTCGCCGGGCTTCTTGCCGCTGTTGTTGGCCGTGATGCGGTCGTTCTCCGTGAGGAGATCGGCGCGCTCGACCTGCTCACCGGTGATGAACCGGGTTTCGCCCGGATCCGTGATCTGGATGCGCCGGAGCATCTGGCGCACGATCACCTCGATGTGCTTGTCGTTGATCTTCACGCCCTGGAGGCGGTAGACGTCCTGCACCTCGTCGATGATGTAGCGGGCCAGCGCTTCCATCCCCTGGAGACGCAGGATGTCGTGCGGATCCGCCGGGCCGTCGACGATCGTCTCGCCCTTGTTGACCACCTGGCCGTCGTGCACCGTGACGTGCTTTTCCTTCGGGATCAGGTACTCGTGGGCGGCACCCTCGACGTCGGTGATGATGAGGCGCTGCTTGCCCTTGGTGTCCTTGCCGAACGAGACCGTGCCGGTGATCTCCGCGAGCAGGCCCGCATCCTTCGGCGAGCGCGCTTCGAACAGCTCCGCCACGCGCGGCAGGCCGCCCGTGATGTCGCGGGTCTTGGACGATTCCTGCGCGATACGCGCGATCACGTCGCCGACCTGCACCTGCTGGCCGTTCTTCACCGTGATGATGGCGCCGATCTGGAACGTGTAGTTCACCGGCGCATCGCCCTGGGCGAGCTTCACTTCCTTGCCCCCGGCGCCGATCAGCTTCACGGCCGGGCGCAGGCCCTTGGTGGCCGACGTGCCGCGGCGCTTCGGATCGATCACGACCAGGCTCGACAAGCCCGTGGTCTCGTCGATCTGCTTGGCCACGGTGACACCCTCCTCGACGTTCTCGAAGCGGATCTCGCCGGCGTACTCGGTGATGATCGGGCGCGTGAGCGGATCCCACGTGCCGAGGACCTGGCCCGCCTTCACCTTCACGCCGTCCTTCACCGCCAGCATGGCGCCGTACGGCACCTTGTGGCGCTCGCGCTCGCGGCCGCCGCTCTCGTCGGAGATGATGATCTCGCCGTTGCGCGAGATCGCGATCAGCTCGTCCTTGGCGTTGGTGATGTAGCGCATCGTGTTGGAGAAGTGCACCACGCCGTTGGACTTGGCCTCCACCGAGCTCGCCACCGCGGTGCGCGAAGCCGCGCCGCCGATGTGGAAGGTACGCATCGTGAGCTGCGTGCCCGGCTCGCCGATCGACTGCGCGGCAATGACGCCCACCGCCTCGCCGACGTTCACCAGCGTGCCGCGGCCGAGGTCACGGCCATAGCAGCGGGCGCACAGGCCGAAGCGCGTCTCGCACGTGAGCGGAGTGCGGACCTTGACCTCGTCCACGCCCAGGCTCTCCAGGCGCTCGACGCCCGCCTCGTCCAGCAGCGTGCCGGCGGCCAGGACGACGTCCCGGCTCTCCGGATGCTGCACGTCCGTCGCGGCGACGCGGCCCAGGATGCGCTCGCGCAGCGGCTCGACCACTTCGCCGCCCTCGACCAGCGCCTTCATGTCCATGCCCATCATCGTGCCGCAATCGTCCTCGACCACCACGAGATCCTGCGTCACGTCGACCAGGCGGCGCGTGAGGTAGCCCGAGTTGGCGGTCTTAAGCGCCGTGTCGGCCAGGCCTTTGCGCGCACCGTGCGTCGAGATGAAGTACTGCAGCACGTTCAGGCCTTCGCGGAAGTTCGCCGTGATCGGCGTCTCGATGATCGAGCCGTCCGGCTTCGCCATCAGGCCGCGCATGCCGGCCAGCTGGCGGATCTGCGCGGCGGAACCGCGCGCACCCGAGTCGGCCATCATGTAGATCGCGTTGAACGATTCCTGCGTGACTTCCTTGCCCTTGCGGTCGATGACCTTCTCGTTGCCGAGCTGGTCCATCATCGCCTTGGCGATCTGGTCGCCGGCGCGGCCCCAGATGTCGACCACCTTGTTGTAGCGCTCGCCCTGGGTCACGAGGCCGGAGGTGTACTGGCGCTCGATCTCCTTCACTTCCTTCTCGCTCGCGTCGATGATCTTCACCTTCTCATCGGGGATGAGGAGGTCGTCGACGCAGATCGACAGGCCCGCGCGCGTGGCGTAGGTGAAGCCCGTGTACATGAGCTTGTCCGCGAAGATGACCGTCTCGCGGATGCCGCAGCGGCGGAAGGCCTCGTTGATCAGCTTCGAGATTTCCTTCTTCTTCAGCGGCTTGTTGATGAGCGGGAACGGCAGGCCGGCCGGGAGGATCTCCGACAGCAGCGCGCGGCCGACGGTCGTCTCGTAGCGGTTGACGACCTCCTTCAGCTCACCGTCCTCGCCCTTCAGGACTTCGCGGATGCGCACCGTGATCGCCGCGTGCAGCTCGACCCCGCCCGACTCGTAGGCACGGCTCGCTTCGGCGACGTTCTGGAACATCGAGCCTTCGCCCTTGGCCGCGACACGCTGGCGCGTGGCGTAGTACAGGCCCAGCACGATGTCCTGCGACGGCACGATGATCGGCTCGCCGTGCGCGGTGTGCAGCACGTTGTTGGACGACAGCATGAGCGTGCGGGCTTCCATCTGCGCTTCGAGCGAGATGGGGACGTGGACGGCCATCTGGTCGCCGTCGAAGTCCGCGTTGAACGCGGCGCAGACGAGCGGGTGCAGCTGGATCGCCTTGCCCTCGATCAGCACGGGCTCGAAAGCCTGGATGCCGAGGCGGTGCAGCGTCGGGGCGCGGTTCAGCAGGACCGGGTGCTCGCGGATGACTTCCTCGAGGATGTCCCACACCACCGGCTCCTGGCTTTCCACCATGCGCTTGGCCGCCTTGATGGTCGTGGCGAGGCCCATCACTTCCAGCTTGTGGAAGATGAACGGCTTGAAGAGCTCGAGCGCCATGAGCTTCGGCAGCCCGCACTGGTGGAGCTTCAGCGTCGGACCGACCACGATGACCGAGCGGCCCGAGTAGTCGACGCGCTTGCCCAGCAGGTTCTGGCGGAAGCGGCCGCTCTTGCCCTTGATCATGTCGGCGAGCGACTTGAGGGCGCGCTTGTTGGCGCCCGTCATCGCCTTGCCGCGGCGGCCGTTGTCGAGCAGCGAGTCGACGGCTTCCTGCAGCATGCGTTTCTCGTTGCGCACGATGATTTCCGGGGCCTTCAGCTCCAGCAGGCGCTTCAGGCGGTTGTTCCGGTTGATCACGCGGCGATAGAGGTCGTTCAGGTCGGAGGTCGCGAAGCGGCCGCCGTCCAGCGGGACCAGGGGGCGCAGGTCCGGCGGCAGCACCGGCAGCACTTCCATGATCATCCAGTCGGGCTTGATGCCGGACTTGTTGAACGCCTCCAGCACCTTCAGGCGCTTGGCGATCTTCTTGATCTTGGTTTCCGACGACGTGGCGGCGAGGTCCGTGCGCAGCTGCTCGATGTCGCGGGGGACATCCAGCTTGCGCAGCAGATCGCGAACGCCTTCCGCGCCCATGGCGGCGGAGAAGTCGTCGCCGTACTCCTCGACCTTCGCGAGGTAGTCGTCCTCGGAGAGGAGCTGGCAGCGGTTCAACGGCGTCATGCCCGGGTCGGTCACGACATAGGCTTCGAAGTACAGGACGCGCTCGATGTCGCGCAGCGTCATGTCCAGCACCATGCCCAGGCGCGACGGCAAGCTCTTCAGGAACCAGATGTGGGCGACCGGGCTCGCGAGCTCGATGTGGCCCATGCGCTCGCGGCGAACCTTGGTCAGCGTGACTTCCACGCCGCACTTCTCGCAGATGACGCCGCGGTGCTTCAGGCGCTTGTACTTGCCGCAGAGGCACTCGTAGTCCTTGATCGGGCCGAAGATCTTGGCGCAGAACAGGCCGTCGCGTTCCGGCTTGAACGTGCGGTAGTTGATCGTCTCCGGCTTCTTCACCTCGCCGTACGACCACGAGCGGATCTTGTCGGGGGAAGCGAGGCCGATGCGGATCGCGTCGAACTCTTCTTCCTGGGTGACCTGCTTGAACAGATCGAGCAATGCTTTCATCTCTAAATCTCCTGGTGTCTAGTCGCGGGTTTCAGTGCGTTGCCTGTGACTAGTCCAATCAATAACGCTCGAGGTCGATGTCGATCGCGAGGGAGCGGATTTCCTTCACCAGCACGTTGAACGACTCGGGCATGCCCGCCTCGATCTTGTGCTCGCCCTTCACGATGTTCTCGTAGACCTTGGTGCGGCCCTGCGTGTCGTCCGACTTGACGGTGAGCATCTCCTGCAGCGTGTACGAGGCGCCGTACGCTTCCAGCGCCCAGACCTCCATCTCGCCGAAGCGCTGGCCGCCGAACTGCGCCTTGCCGCCCAGCGGCTGCTGGGTGACGAGCGAGTACGGGCCGGTGGAACGCGCGTGCATCTTGTCGTCGACCAGGTGGTGCAGCTTCAGGATGTGCATGTAGCCCACGGTCACCGAGCGGTCGAAGGCATCGCCCGTGCGGCCGTCGAACAGCGTGATCTGGCCGCTGCGCGGGTGGCCGGCCAGCTCGAGCATGTCCTTGATCTCGACCTCGGTCGCGCCGTCGAACACCGGCGTCGCGAACGGAACGCCCGCCTGGAGGTTGCGGCAGAGCTCGATGATCTCCTCGTCCGTGAACGAAGCGAGGTCTTCCTTCTTGCCCGCTCCGTTGTAGATCTTCTCGAGGAACTTGCGCAGCTTGGCCGGAGCCTCCTGGGCGCGCAGCATCTCCTGGATGCGCTGGCCCAGGCCCTTGGCGGCCCAGCCCAGGTGCGTCTCGAGGATCTGCCCCACGTTCATCCGCGAAGGCACGCCGAGCGGGTTCAGCACGATGTCGACGGGGGTGCCGTCGGCCATGAAGGGCATGTCCTCGACCGGGACGATCTTGGAGATCACGCCCTTGTTGCCGTGGCGGCCGGCCATCTTGTCGCCCGGCTGCAGGCGGCGCTTCACCGCGACGTAGACCTTCACCATCTTCTGCACGCCCGGGGGCAGCTCGTCGCCCTGCGTGAGCTTCTTCTTCTTCTCCTCGAAGGCCTTGTCGAACTCCTTGCGGGTGAGCTCGAGGCTCTCGCGCAGCTGCTCCAGCTGGACGGCGGAGTCGTCATCCGTGAGGCGGATGTCGAACCACTCGTGGCGCTCGAGCTCGGCCAGGTACGCCTTGGCGATCTTGGCGCCCTTGGCGAGCTTCTTCGGGCCGCCCTTGGCGGTCTTGCCCGTGAGCATGCGCTCCAGGCGCGCGAAGAGGTCGTCCTCGACGATGCGCAGCTGGTCGTGGAGGTCCTTGCGGTAGTCCTTCAGCTGCTCGTCGATGATCTGCTGGGCGCGCTTGTCGCGCTGGATGCCCTCGCGGGTGAAGACCTGCACGTCGATCACGGTGCCGTTGATGCCCGAGGGCACGCGCAGCGACGTGTCCTTCACGTCGGAGGCCTTCTCGCCGAAGATGGCGCGCAGCAGCTTCTCTTCGGGGGTGAGCTGCGTCTCGCCCTTCGGCGTGACCTTGCCCACCAGCACGTCGCCGGCCTCGACTTCGGCCCCGATGTAGACGATGCCCGACTCGTCCAGGCGCGAGAGCATGCGCTCGGAGAGGTTCGAGATGTCGCGGGTGATCTCCTCGGCGCCGAGCTTCGTGTCGCGCGCGACGACGACCAGCTCCTCGATGTGGATCGAGGTGTAGCGGTCTTCGGCGACGATGCGCTCGGAGATGAGGATGGAGTCCTCGAAGTTGTAGCCGTTCCAGGGCATGAACGCGACCAGCAGGTTCTGGCCCAGCGCCAGCTCGCCCATGTCGGTCGAGGCGCCGTCGGCCACCACGTCACCGGCGGCGATCTGGTCGTTCACCTTCACCAGGGGACGCTGGTTGATGTTGGTGTTCTGGTTGGAGCGCGTGTACTTCGTGAGGTTGTAGATGTCCACGCCCGCTTCGCCCGGGCGCGTCTCGTTGTCGTTCACGCGAACGACGATGCGGCCGGCGTCCACGTAGTCGATGCGGCCGCCGCGGCGTGCCTGGACGGCAGTGCCGGAGTCGATCGCGACCGTGCGCTCGATGCCGGTGCCGACGAGGGACTTCTCGGCACGCAGGCAGGGAACGGCCTGGCGCTGCATGTTGGAGCCCATCAGCGCGCGGTTCGCGTCATCGTGCTCGAGGAACGGGATCAGCGAAGCGGCGACCGACACGATCTGCGAGGGCGCGACGTCGATGTACTCGATCTTCTCCGGGCCGGACAGCGTGAATTCGTTGCGGTGGCGGCACGAGACCAGCTCGTCGACGAACTTGCCGTGCTTGTCCACCTCGGCGTTCGCCTGCGCGATCGTGTACTTGCCTTCCTCGATCGCCGACAGGTACTCGATGTCCTTCGTGACCTTGCCGTCATGCACCTTGCGGTACGGGGTCTCGATGAAGCCGAACTCGTTCGTGCGCGCGTAGAGTGCGAGCGAGTTGATGAGGCCGATGTTCGGGCCTTCCGGCGTCTCGATCGGGCAGACGCGGCCGTAGTGCGTCGGGTGCACGTCGCGCACCTCGAAGCCGGCGCGCTCGCGCGTCAAGCCGCCCGGGCCCAGGGCCGAGATGCGGCGCTTGTGCGTGATCTCGGACAGCGGGTTGGTCTGGTCCATGAACTGCGAGAGCTGCGAGGAGCCGAAGAACTCCTTGATCGCCGCGGAGACGGGCTTCGCGTTGATCAGGTCGTGCGGCATCAGCTGCTCGCTCTCGGCCTGCGAGAGGCGCTCGCGCACGGCGCGCTCGACGCGGACGAGGCCCGAGCGGAACTGGTTCTCCGCCAGCTCGCCCACGGAACGCACGCGGCGGTTGCCGAGGTGGTCGATGTCGTCGATCTCGCCGCGGCCGTTGCGCAGCTCCACGAGGATCTTGATCACCGCGACGATGTCCTCGTTGGACAGCGTCATCTTGCCCGTGAGCTCGTCCTTGCCCACGCGGCGGTTGAACTTCATGCGGCCGACGTCGGAGAGGTCGTAGCGGTCTTCGTTGAAGAAGAGTCCGCCGAAGAGCGTCTTCACGGCCTCCTCGGTGGGCGGCTCGCCGGGACGCATCATGCGGTAGATGGCGACCTGGGCGTTGAGCTGGTCGACGGTCTCGTCGATGCGCAGGGTCTGCGAGATGTACGGGCCCTGGTCGAGGTCGTTGGTGTAGAGGGTCTGCAGCGTCTCGATGCCGGAGTCCAGGAGCTTCTTGAGGACGGCTTCGGTGATCTCGTCGTTGGCGTTCGCCACGATCTCGCCCGTGGTGGTGTTCACCGTGTTCTTGGCGATCACGCGGCCGAGGAGGTAGTCGGGCTCGACGGAGAGCTTCTTCATGCCCGCGGCTTCCAGCTCGCGGATGTGCTTCACGGTGATGCGCTTGTCCTTCTGGACGATGACCTTGCCGGCCTTCGTCGCGATGTCGAAGCGCGCGATCTCGCCGCGCAGGCGCTCGGGGACGATGTCGAACTCGATGCCGCCCTTCTTGGCGAAATGGAACGTGTCGAACGCGAAGAAATGCTCGAGGATCTGCTCGGGCTTGTAGCCGAGCGCCTTCAGCAGGATCGTCACCGGCATCTTGCGGCGGCGGTCGACGCGGAAGTAGAGGTAGTCCTTGGGGTCGAACTCGAAATCGAGCCACGAGCCGCGGTACGGAATCACGCGGGCCGAGAACAGGAGCTTGCCGGAGGAGTGCGTCTTGCCGCGGTCGTGCTCGAAGAACACGCCGGGCGAGCGGTGCAGCTGGGAGACGATGACGCGCTCGGTGCCGTTGATGACGAAGGAGCCGTTGCGGGTCATGAGCGGGATCTCGCCCATGTACACCTCCTGCTCCTTCATCTCCTTGATGGTCGGCTTGGTCGCTTCGCGATCCATGATCACCAGGCGGACCTTCGCGCGCAGCGGGCTGGCGAAGGTGAGGCCGCGTTGCTGGCACTCCACCACGTCGAACGGGGGCTCGCCCAGGGCGTAGCTCACGTACTCCAGGCGGGCGCTGCCCGAATGGCTGGAGATCGGGAACACCGACTGGAAGGCCGACTGCAGGCCGGACTCGATGCGCTTGTCCGCATGCGATTCAGCCTGCAGGAACTCGGCGTACGAGTTGATCTGCGTGGCCAGGAGGAAGGGCACATCCAGGACGGCCGCGCGCTTCGCGAAGCTCTTGCGGATGCGTTTCTTCTCGGTGAAAGAATAGGTCATGTGAACTCCGGATCGACGGCCGCGGGTTGCCCGCTGCCGTGCTTCCGACTGGTGCCAACAGGGCCTGGTGGCTCGCCGCTACGAGCCGCTGGCGGACGGCCCACGGGGACGTGGGCCCGACCAAACCTGTCTCCTGCAGTCGCTTCAGAAGACAAAGACAAGCCCCCGGGGAGGCTTGTCTTTGGCGTCTGGTGCCTGCCGGGCGGTGCTCCTCCCGGCAGACCCCCCAACATGGGGGCGAATTACTTGATTTCGACCTTGGCGCCGGCTTCTTCCATCTTCTTCTTGATGGCTTCGGCGTCGGCCTTGTTCACGCCTTCCTTCAGGGGCTTCGGCGCGCCGTCGACGAGGTCCTTGGCTTCTTTCAAGCCCAGGCCCGTGACTTCACGCACGGCCTTGATGGTGTTCACCTTGTTCTCGCCGGCGGCGGCAAGGATCACGTTGAATTCGGTCTTCTCTTCGGCGGCAGCGGCACCACCACCGGCCGCGGGGGCGGCGACGGCGATGGAGGCGGCAGCGGCGGAGACGCCGAACTTGGTTTCCATGTCCTTGATGAGCTGCGAGATCTCGAGGACCGACTTGGCCGAGATCGCGTCGAGGATTTCCTGGTTGCTGAGTGCCATTAGTAATGCTCCTGGTTCGATTAAGGTCTTTGAAATGGAAGTCGCGGCGGGATCAGGCGGAAGCCTTTTCCTTCTGGTCGCGCACGGCAGCGAGGGTCCGCACGAGCTTGCTCGGCACCTCGTTCAGCGTCTGGACGAACTTGGTGATCGGGGCCTGCATCGTGCCCATCAGCGTGGCAAGCAACTGCTCGCGGCTGGGCAGCGTGGCAAGGGCTCCGATTTCCTTCGCCGTCATCAGCTGGCCGGGCATCGCTCCGCCCATGATGACCAGCTTGTCGTTCGTCTTCGCGTAGGTGTGGAGCACCTTCGCGGCAGCCACCGGGTCTTCGGAAATGCCGTAGGCGAGAGGGCCGACCATCTTCTCGGCGAGCTTCTCGAACGGCGTTCCCTGGACCGCGCGGCGCGCGAGGGTGTTCTTCAACACGCGAAGATAGACGCCGGAAGCGCGCGCTTGCGCGCGCAGTTGCGTAGCGCTCTCCACGGGCAGGCCGCGGTACTCGGCGATGACGATCGCCTGCGCCTTGGCCACGCGCGCGGAAATTTCCGCAACGACTTCCTTCTTCTCTTCGAGATTCAGACTCAAGGTCTTCTCCTTGCTGTGAATAGCGACCTCGGCCAGGAACTGCAGATCCTGATTGGGGTTCGCCATCTGCGTAGGTTTCGGGACTGTTCCCCCTCGATTGAGCCCTCGCGGGCACCTACGGTCTTTGACAACCCGCCGCCCCGTGATGCGGGCAGCGGCCCAAAGTTCGGTTTAGTGGCCCCCGACCGCGCTGGCTCCCGCCATGCCGGTCTGGTCCACCCTGACGCCCACGCCCATCGTGCTCGAGACCGAGACCTTCTTCAGGTAGATCCCCTTCAGCGCGGTGGGCTTCGATTTGTTGATCGCTCCGAGCAGCGCCTCGAAGTTCTCGGCCAGCGCTTCCACGTCGAACGAGGCACGGCCGATCGTGCACTGCACGATGCCCGCCTTGTCGGCGCGGTACTGCACCTGGCCGCCCTTCGCGGCCTTGACGGCCTCGGCGACGTTCGGCGACACGGTGCCCACTTTCGGGTTGGGCATCAGGCCGCGCGGGCCCAGCACCTGGCCGAGCGGGCCGACGACCTTCATCGCGTCCGGGGAGGCGATGACGACGTCGAAGTCCATGAAGCCGCCCTTGATCTTCTCGGCGAGGTCGTCGAAGCCGACGATGTCGGCGCCGGCGGCCTTCGCGGCTTCCACGTTGGCGCCCTGCGTGAACACGGCCACGCGCACGGTCTTGCCCGTGCCGCGCGGCAGCACGACGGAGCCGCGGACCACTTGGTCCGACTTCTTCACGTCGATGCCGAGGTTCACGGCCACGTCGACGGACTCGTCGAACTTGGCGGTGGCGGTCTGCTTCACCAGGCCCAGCGCGTCCTTGAGGGCGTAGTGCTTGGCGCGGTCGACGAGACCGATGTTCTTTTCAACTCGCTTGGACATGTTAGATCCCCTCCACTTCGACGCCCATGCTGCGGGCGCTGCCGGCGATGGTGCGCACGGCGGCATTCAGGTCGGCGGCGGTGAGGTCCGGCATCTTGGTCTTCGCGATTTCCTCGGCCTGCGCGCGCGTGAGCTTGCCCACCTTGTCGGTGTGCGGCGTCTTGCTGCCCTTCTCGAGCTTGATGGCCTTCTTGATCAGGACCGTCGCGGGCGGGGTCTTGATGATGAAGGTGAAGCTCTTGTCCGCGAACGCGGTGATCACCACCGGCAGCATCAGGCCCGGTTCCATCTTCTGGGTCTGCGCGTTGAACGCCTTGCAGAACTCCATGATGTTCAGGCCACGCTGGCCCAGCGCGGGTCCGATGGGCGGCGAGGGATTCGCCTTGCCCGCCGGCACTTGCAGCTTGATGAAGCCGACAACTTTCTTTGCCACGGTCATTCTCCCCGGGTGCTGGCGGACTCGCCGATCGGCTCGCCCTCCCCGTTCAGGTTGTCCAGGAAGCGCCTGGACTGCGCTGCGTCAATTCTTCAGGCCTTCTCGACCTGGCCGAACTCGAGCTCGACCGGCGTGGGGCGCCCGAAAATCAGCACCGAGACGCGGATCTTGCTCTTCTCGTAGTTCACTTCCTCCACCGAGCCGTTGAAGTCGTTGAAGGGACCGTCGGTGACCCGCACCGTCTCGCCCACTTCGAACAGCACCTTCGGCTTCGGCTTCTCCACGCCCTCCTGCACCTGGTGCAGGATGTTCTCCACTTCCTTGTCCGAGATGGGCGTCGGGCGCATCGCCGTGCCACCGATGAAGCCGGTGACCTTCGGCGTGCTCTTCACCAGGTGCCAGGTCTCGTCCGTCATGTCCATCTGCACCAGGATGTAGCCCGGGAAGAAGCGACGCTCGGAGAGCGCCTTCTGGCCCTTCTTCAGCTCCACCACTTCCTCGGTGGGCACCAGGACCTGGCCGAACTTGTCGGCCATGCCCGAGCGCTTGATCCGGTCGATCAGGGCGGCCTGGATGCTCTTCTCCTGGCCCGAATAGGCGTGCACGACGTACCAGCGCATCGACATCATCAGCCTCCCTGCCCGAGCAGTTTTTGCGTGACCCACAGGAGCCCCGCGTCCACCACCCACAGGAACAGCGCCATCACGAACACGAACAGGAACACCACGCCCGTCGTCTGCAGCGTCTCCTTGCGGGAGGGCCACACGACGCGCTTGGCTTCCTCGGCGGACTCGCGCGCGAACACGACGAAGTCCTTGCCCGGCTGCGTGAGCCACATGATGCCCGCCGCCACGGCAAACGACCCCAGCAGCACGCCGAGGCGCACGACCGTGGGGTAGTTCTCGCGCAGCGCGTAGAAGCCGTACAACCCGGCCACTGCGATCAGCGCCGCGATCGCCATCTTGATTCGTTCCGCCATCACGCCTCTGTTCCGTTTCTGCGTCTGGCAGGCCAGGAGGGTCTCGAACCCCCAACCTGCGGTTTTGGAGACCGCCGCTCTGCCAATTGAGCTACTGGCCTGTGTTCCTTCAGCTGACTACTCGAGAATCTTGGAGACGACGCCGGCGCCGACGGTGCGGCCGCCTTCGCGAATGGCGAAGCGAAGTCCCTCTTCCATGGCGATGGGCGCAATCAGCGTCACCGTCATCTTGATGTTGTCACCGGGCATGACCATCTCGGTGCCTTCCGGCAGCACCAGCGCGCCAGTCACGTCGGTGGTGCGGAAGTAGAACTGCGGGCGATAGCCGTTGAAGAACGGGGTATGACGGCCACCCTCTTCCTTCGACAGCACGTACACCTCGCACTCGAACTTCGTGTGCGGCGGAATCGAGCCCGGCTTGGCCAGCACCTGGCCACGCTCGACCTCTTCGCGCTTCGTGCCGCGCAGCAGGATCCCCACGTTGTCGCCGGCCTGCCCCTGGTCCAGGAGCTTCCTGAACATCTCGACACCCGTGCAGATCGTCTTGACCGTCGGCTTCAAGCCCACGATCTCGATCTCCTCGCCCACCTTGATCACGCCACGCTCGATGCGGCCCGTGACCACCGTGCCGCGACCCGAGATCGAGAACACGTCTTCCACCGGCATCAGGAACGTGCCGTCGATCGCGCGCTCCGGCGTCGGGATGTAGGAATCCAGCGCATCGGCCAGCTTCATGATCGCGCCTTCGCCCAGCTCGCCCGTATCACCCTCCAGCGCCTTCAGCGCCGAGCCGATGATGATCGGCGTCTTGTCGCCGGGAAACTTGTACTTGGAGAGCAGCTCGCGGACTTCCAGCTCCACCAGCTCCAGCAGCTCCTTGTCATCGACCATGTCCGCTTTGTTCATGAACACGATGATGTACGGCACGCCCACCTGGCGGGCCAGCAGGATGTGCTCTCGCGTCTGCGGCATCGGGCCATCGGCAGCGCTCACGACCAGGATCGCGCCATCCATCTGCGCCGCACCCGTGATCATGTTCTTCACGTAATCCGCGTGGCCCGGGCAATCGACGTGCGCGTAGTGGCGCTTGCTCGTCTCGTATTCCACGTGCGCCGTGTTGATCGTGATCCCGCGCGCCTTCTCCTCCGGCGCCGCGTCGATCTGGTCGTAGGCCTTCGCCTCGCCACCAAACTTCTTCGACAGCACCGTCGTGATCGCCGCCGTCAGCGTGGTCTTGCCGTGGTCCACGTGACCGATCGTGCCCACGTTCACGTGGGGCTTCGTACGCTCGAACTTGCCCTTGGCCATGATTTTCTCGTCCTCGATTAACTGGTGCCCATGACGCGGATTGAACGCGTGGCCTCTCCCTTACCAAGGGAGTGCTCTACCACTGAGCTACATGGGCGCTTTTGTGCCTTTGGAGCGGGTGAAGGGAATCGAACCCTCGTCGTAAGCTTGGAAGGCTTCTGCTCTACCATTGAGCTACACCCGCCCAGCCGTCCAACCCCCTGAATACTCAACTTAAATTATTTGGTGGAGAGGGTTGGATTCGAACCAACGTAGGCGCAAGGCCAACAGATTTACAGTCTGCCCCCTTTAGCCGCTCGGGCACCTCTCCGGGAACCCTCGATTATCCACCAGATTCGCGGTTTCGGGCAAGCAAAACAAGGATTTCCCCGCACGGGGCGGGTGGTGCCGGCAGTCCGAATCGAACGGACGACCTACCGCTTACAAGGCGGTTGCTCTACCAACTGAGCTATGCCGGCTAGCGGGCACTTACTTGGCTACTTGATGAGCTTCAGCTTGGCCCGGCCCGCGGCAGGCGGCTTGGGGGGTTCGGAATCGGCGCCGGCCTCGGCCACCATCGGCGTGGCGGGCGACAGCGCTGTGGGCGCCTCGACCGTGAAGAAGGCGCCCTGGCCGTTTTCGCGCGCGAAGATGCCCTGCACGCGGTCGACCGGGATGTTCACCTCGCGCGACACGCCGTTGAACCGCGCGGAGAACTGGATCAGCTCGTTGTTGATCGTGAGGTTGCGCGTGGCGTTCAGGCTCACGTTGAGCACGATCTCCCCGCTCTTCACATACTCCATCGGCACCCGGGTCCGGTCATCCACCTTCACGCTGAGATAGGGCGTGTAGCCGCAGTCCGAGCACCACTCGTAGATGGCGCGGATGAAATACGGCTTGGTGGAGACTTCGGCCATGGCACTACCGGCGCATCGCCTTCTCGGAGGCCGTCATCGAGTCGATGAACGCCTGGCGCGAGAACAGGCGCTCGGCGTACTTGAGCAGCGGGGCCGACTGCTTGTTCAGCTGGATCTGGTACTGGTCCAGGCGCCACAGCAGCGGGGCGATCGCCACGTCCAGCATCGAGAACTCCTCGCCCAGCATGTACTTCTGCTTCACGAAGATGGGCGCGATCTGGATCAGGTTCTCGCGCACGTACAGGCGCGCCTTCTCCTGCGCCTTCTGGGTGCCGGACTCCAGCGTCTGCACGTGGTTGAAGAGCTCCTGCTCGAAGCGGAACAGGAAGAGGCGCGCGCGGGCGCGCATCACCGGGTCCGCCGGCATCAGCTGCGGATGCGGGAAGCGCTCGTCGATGTACTCGTTGATGATGTTCGACTCGTACAGGACGAGGTCGCGCTCCACCAGCACCGGCGTGCGGTTGTACGGGTTCATCACCGCGAGGTCCTCGGGCTTGTTCATGAGGTCCACGTCGATGATCTCGAAATCCATGCCCTTTTCGTAGAGCACGATCCGGCAACGGTGGCTGAAGGGATCGGTGATCCCCGAGTAGAGCGTCATCATCTTTTCTTTACCCCTTGTGGCATCCCGGGACACTCACGGCCCCGTTGGTCCCGCGCGCCGCTTCCGGTTAGCGGACGTCCTTCCAGTATTCGTTCTTGAGCAGCAGCGTGATCACGACGAAGCCCGTCAGGAAGAAGAGGACGACGATCCCCCACATCTTGCGGTTCGTCTGCGCCGGCTCCGACAGGTACGTCATGAAGTTCACGAGGTCGGCGACGTACTGGTCGTACTCCACCGGCTTCAGCTTCCCCGGGCCGGCGAGCGCGAGCTTGCGCGTCTCGACCTTGTCGCCCGTGTTCGGGTCCATCTTCGACGTCACCTGCAGCACCGGCTCGCCCTGGTACTCCCACAGCACGTGGGGCATGCCCACGTTCGGGAACACGGTGTTGTTCCAGCCCGTCTTGGTGGACGGATCGCGGTAGAAGCCGCGCAGGTACGTGTAGATCCAGTCCGAGCCGCGCGAGCGCGCGAGCAGCGAGAGATCCGGCGGCACGACGCCGAAGAAGGCCTTCGCGTCCTTCGGGTCGAGCACGGCCACCATCGGTTCGCCGACCTTCTCGCCCGCGAGGACGAGGTTGTCGACGATCTGCGCCTCGGTGAGGCCCAGGTCCGTGAGGCGGCTGTAGCGCATCGCGCTCGCCGAATGGCAGTTGAGGCAGTGGTTCACGAAGATCTGGGCGCCGCGCTGCAGCGATGCGTTGTCGTGCAGGTTCACGGGCGCGCGGTCGAGCTGGACCTTCGCGCCGGAGGCCAGGGCCAGGGCGGGAGCGACGGCGAGCGCCGCGAGGAGGGTACGGAAGAGTTTCTTCATGTCGATCACCCCGTGACCCGTTGCGGTTCGGGCTTCTCTTTGTCCCGGCTCGTGTACCACGGCATCAGCAGGAAGAACGCGAAGTACACGACGGTCAGCACGCGCGCGACCCACAGCGCGACATAGTCGCCGCCGACGATCGGCAGGCCCTTGCCGAACTCGCCGAACACCGTGGTGGGCTCGACGCCGAGGTAGCCCAGGATCAGGAACGAGATCACGAAGGCCGTAAACCAGGCCTTGTAGACCGGCCCGCGGTAGCGGATCGACTTCACCTTGCCGCGGTCGAGCCAGGGCAGGAGGAAGAGGATCATCGTGGCCGCGCCCATCACCGCGACGCCCGGGAACTGCGAGTTGAAGATGGGCGGGATCGCGCGGAGCATCGCGTAGTACGGCGTGAAGTACCACACCGGGGCGATGTGCTCCGGGGTCTTCAGCGGGTCCGCGGGCACGAAGTTGTTGTACTCGAGGAAGTAGCCGCCCATCTCGGGCGAGAAGAACACGATCGCCGAGAACACGAGCAGGAAGACGGCGACCCCGAAGATGTCCTTGATCGTGTAGTACGGGTGCATCGGGATGCCGTCGACCGGGTGGCCGCTCTTCGGGTCGATGTTCTTGTAGATCTCGACGCCGTCGGGGTTGTTCGATCCCACCTCATGCAGCGCCGTCAGGTGCGCGGCGACGAGGCCCAGGATCACCAGCGGCAGCGCGACCACGTGCAGCGCGAAGAAGCGGTTCAGCGTCGCGTCGGAGACGTTGTAGTCGCCGCGGATCCACACCGCCAGCTCCTCGCCGATGAACGGCACGGTGCCGAACAGGTTGATGATCACCTGGGCGCCCCAGTAGGACATCTGGCCCCACGGAAGCAGGTAGCCGAAGAACGCCTCGCCCATCAGCGAGAGGTAGATCAGCACGCCGAAGATCCAGATCAGCTCCCGGGGCTTGCGGTACGAGCCGTACATGAGCCCGCGGGCCATGTGCAGGTACACGCAGATGAAGAACATCGACGCGCCGGTCGAGTGGATGTAGCGGATCAGCCAGCCGCCGGGCACGTCGCGCATGATGAACTCGACCGACGCGAAGGCGTGCTCCGCGCTCGGCTTGTAGTTCATCGTGAGGAAGATGCCGGAGGCGATCTGGATCACCAGGCACAGCAGCGCGAGCGACCCGAAGTAGTACCACCAGTTGAAGTTCTTCGGCGCGTAGTACTCGGAGAGCTGCTCCTTCCACATGCGCACCAGCGGGAAACGCGCGTCGACCCACGTGAGGATGCCGTTGAAACGCCCGGCTCCCGTGACGGGAGGCTTGTTCAGGACGGCCATCTTGTCAGGCTCCCTTGGGGTCCTCGCCGATAACGATCACGGCGTCGGATTTGTAGTTATGGGGGGGAATCTTCAGGTTGGTCGGGGCCGGGGAGCCCTTGAACACGCGTGCCGAAAGATCGAAGCGGGAGTTGTGGCACGGGCAGTAGTAGCCGCCCGGCCAGTCGGGGCCCATGTCGGAGGCGGCGCCGATCTCCTTCTTCAGGGTGGGCGAGCAGCCGAGGTGCGTGCAGACGCCCTCGCAGACGAAGTATTCGGGCTTGATCGCGCGCTCGCGGCCCTTGATGTAGGCCGGCTGCTGCGGAACGGTGCATTCCGGGTCGACCAGGAGCGGGTCGGCCTTCGGGAGGATGTCGAGCATCTCCTTCGTGCGGCGCAGCACCCAGATCGGCTTGCCGCGCCATTCGACGGTGATCTGCTGGCCGGGCTCGAGCTTGTCGATCGGCACTTCGACGGGCGCGCCGGCCGCGAGGGCCCGGGCGCTGGGGAACCAGCTGAGGGCGAAGGGCGCTGCCACGCCGGCGCCGGCAGCGGCACCCACGGCGGCGGTCGCGACGATGAGCCAGCGGCGCTTTTTCTCGTCGACTTGGTCTTGGACGATGGCGGTCATTTTTATCTGGAGGGGGGAAATATCCGGGAGAAATATCCGGGGAATGCCGAAGGGTATCCGGGGAACAGGTGACTAATTGATTATTCTAGCGGATTCACCCCCCCTGCTTAAAGCCCAAGCTGTCGGTTCCCGCCGATTGACGCCCCCCGACACCCCCCTTAGATTGGCCCGAGCCCCCCGCCAAGCCACCGGAGAAAAACATGGGAATTGCATCGGAATTCAAGGAGTTCGCCGTCAAAGGCAATGTCGTCGACCTGGCGGTCGGCGTGATCATCGGGGCCGCGTTCGGAAAAATCGTCGACTCCCTGGTGAATGACGTCGTCATGCCCGTCATCGGGCGCCTGGTGGGGGGCCTGGACTTCTCCAACTACTTCATCGCGCTGAAGGACATCCCCCCCAACATCCCGATGACGCTGGAGGCGGTGAAGAAGGCGGGGATCCCGGTGCTCGCCTACGGGAATTTCCTCACCGTTTCGCTCAACTTCGTGATCCTGGCGTTCATCATCTTCCTGATGGTGAAACAGGTGAACAAGCTGCGGCGCGAGCCCGCCGTGGCGCCCCCGCCGCCGGAAGACGTGACGCTCCTTCGCGAGATCCGCGACCTGCTCAAGGCCAAGCAGGCCTAGATGCGCCGCGTATGGCTGCTCTTCGCGCAGGCGGTCACCGTGACGCTCGCGGTGCTGTTCGTCGTGAGCCTGGTGAAGCCGGACTGGCTCGCGTGGCGCACCAACGTGGTCGAGGTCCGCGAGGGTCCGGCCGCGCCCGCGATCTCGATGCAGCCCAACGCGCCGCGCCCCTATTCGTTCAGCGAGGCGGCGAAGAAGGCCATACCCTCGGTGGTGAACATCTCGGCCACGCGCCAGGTGAAGCGCGCGAACCCGCTGCTGCAGGACCCGGTGTTCCAGCGCTTCTTCGGCGACCGCTTCTCCGCGCCCCCCGAGACGCAGCTCTCGCTGGGCTCGGGCGTGATCGTGAGCCGCGACGGCTACATCCTCACCAACGACCACGTGGTCGAGGGCGTGACGGACATCCAGGTGACGCTGCACAACGGCCGCACGGTGCCCGCGAAAGTGGTCGGCCTCGATCCCGACACCGATCTCGCGGTGGTGCGAGTGGACGCCAACGGGCTCACGCCGATCACGTTCGGTCCGCCCGACAGCTCGCGCGTCGGCGACGTGGTGCTCGCCATCGGCGATCCGTTCAGCGTCGGCCAGACGGTGACCATGGGCATCGTGAGCGCGGTCGGCCGCGAGATCGGCAACGCGAGCCCCTTCGGCAGCTTCATCCAGACCGATGCGGCCATCAATCCCGGCAATTCCGGCGGCGCGCTCGTCGACACCAACGGCAACCTGGTCGGCATCAACACGCTGATCTTCTCGCGCACGGGCGGCTACCAGGGCATCGGATTCGCCATTCCGGTGAGCCTCGCGCGGCGCGTGATGGAGCAGATCATCGAGAACGGCGCGGTCACGCGCGGCTGGTTCGGCGTGGAGGTCGCGGACCTGAGCTCCGAGCTCGCGCAGTCCCTGGGGCTGAAGGGCACGACCAAGGGCGCCATCGTCGGCGCGATCGAGAAGGGCAGCCCCGCGGAAAAAGGCGGCATCAAGCTGGGCGACGTGATCACCAGCGTGAACGGCAAGTCCGTGTCGGACGTGAACCAGGCGCTCAACGCCATCGCCGAGGTGATCCCGGGCAAGACGGTGCCGGTGAAGGTGATCCGCAAGAACGCCGAGCTCTCCCTCGACGTGGTGGTCGGCAAGCGCCGGGCGCGCCCGCGCGGCGACGACTAGCCCTACTCGCCCGCCGGGTGCTCGGCTCCGGGGGCGGGGAGCTTGCGCTTCTCGACGAAGCGCGAGACGAAGATCCCGATCTCGTAGAGCAGGCACATCGGGATCGCGAGCGAGAGCTGCGAGACCACGTCGGGCGGCGTCACCACCGCGGCCACCACGAAGATGCCGACGATCACGTAGCCGCGCCACTCGCGCAGCTGGTCGGTGGTCACGAGCCCCGTCATCACGAGCACCACCACCACGACCGGCAGCTCGAAGGCGATGCCGAAGGACAGGAACATCCCGATCACGAAGTTGAAGTAGGCCTCGATGTCCGGGGCCACGGAGATGCTCTTCGGGGCGAACTTGTTGATGAACTCGAACACCGCGCCGAACACGAAGTAGTAGCAGAACGTCATGCCGATGAAGAACAGCAGGGTGCTGCTCACGATGAGGGGCAGCACCAGCTTCTTCTCGTGGGCGTAGAGCCCCGGCGCCACGAAGGCCCACGCCTGGTAGAGGACGTAGGGCAGCACCCCGAGGAAGGCGGCGAGCAGCGCGATCTTCATCGGGATCAGGAACGGGGTGATGACGCCGGTGGCGATCATCTTCGAGCCCGTGGGCAGCGATGCGATCACGGGGCGCGCGAGGAAGTCGTAGATCTCCGCGCTGAAGATGAAGGCCGGGATGAACGCGATGCCGACCGCCACGAGCACGCGGATCAGGCGGTCGCGCAGCTCGATCAGGTGGGAGAGGAACGTGTCGTTGCCGGCTTCCATCGTGGGGCCCTAGCCCGCCTTGCGGTCGCGCGTGGGCTCGGGCTCCTCGATGCCGAGCTCCATCTGCGGAGAGGGCGTGGGAGCAAGCGGCTCGGATGCGGATTCGAACGCGGATGCCGGTGACGACTCGAAAGCGTTGTCCGGCTCCGCGCCGGGCGGCGTGGTCAGCGGCTCCATCACGGAATCCGTCGACGAGGCCTTGAGCTGGGTCTCGATCGAGGACTGAGCCTCGCGCAGCTCCTGCTCCGTCTTCGTCGCGGTGGTCTCGATGTCCTGCTTGAACGAGCGCGCCGCGCCTTCGAACTCCGACTTCACGCGGTTGATCTCGGAGAGGTCCATCTCGCGGTTGATGTCGGACTTCACCTGCGTCACGTAGCGCTGCAGGCGGCCGAACAGCACGCCCAGCGTGCGCGCGACGCGCGGCAGCCGTTCCGGCCCGATCACCACGAGGGCCACGATGCCAATGACGAGAAGCTCGGAGAATCCGATGTCGAACATGCTTGAGGCCCGCGGCGCGGGCGCCGCGCGAAACGCCGCGGTCAGGACTTCTGCTTGTCCCGGACCTCGCCGTCGATGGTGGCGCCGGATTTCGCCGCCAGCTCTCCGGAGGGCTTGGGCGCTTCGCCCTCGCCCTTCATGCCGTCCTTGAAGCCCTTCACGGCACCGCCGAGATCCCCGCCCATGTTGCGCAGCTTCTTGGTGCCGAAGATGAGCAACACGATGACCAGGACGATCAACCAATGCCAGATGCTGAATGAACCCATGAATCTCTCCTCGAGGCGTGATCCGAACTATTCCTTCGCGATCATGCGCGGGAGCGGGTTCGGGCCGCCGATGATGTGGACGTGCAAATGATACACGTCCTGCCTGCCGATCTTCCCGGTGTTCACGATGGTCCGGAAGCCTTCGGGGGACCCCTTTTCGCGGGCCAGCCGCGCCGCCAGCGTGAGGATCTTACCCAGCACGGCCGCGTCTTCCGGCCCCGCATCCGCGAGCGAGGCGATGTGCTTCTTCGGGATCAGCATGAAATGCACCGCCGCCACCGGGTTGATGTCGTCGAAGCCGAACACGTCCTCGTCCTCGAACACTTTCCTGCTCGGGATGGTGCCGGCCACGATCTTGCAGAAGATGCAGTTCGGATCCATGTCGCTCCTCATTTCGGCCGCGCATTCTTTTCCGCGATGCCCGAGCGGCCTTCGCGGCGCTCGAGCTCGGAGAGCACCTCGTCCAGGGCCACGCCCTGGCGGCCCATCATGACCAGGCAATGGAACCAGAGGTCCGCGACCTCGTGGACGATCGCCGCGCGGTCGCCCGACTTGGCGGCGATCACAGTCTCGGTCGCTTCCTCGCCGATCTTCTTCAGGACCGCGTCCTGCCCCTTCGCGTTCAGCGCCGCGACGTAGGACGTGCCCGGATCGGCCTTCACGCGCTCGGCGATGGCCGCCTCGAGCCTTTGGAGGATGTCGGAGTCAGCCATGGGTCTTTCCGGGGATCTCGAGCACGGGCTCCGTGGCGACCCAGCGCCGCTCGCCGCCGGCGCCCTCGAGCTTGTTGAAGAAGCAGCGTCGCCGGCCCGTGTGGCAGGCGATGCCGCCCACGGATTCGACGCGCAGCAGGATCGCGTCGGCATCGCAGTCGATGCGGATCTCGACCACCTTCTGGAAGTGCCCCGAGGTCTCGCCCTTGTGCCACAGGGCCTTCCTCGAACGCGACCAGTAAGTCGCCTCCCCCGTCTCCACGGTGCGTTCGAGCGCCTCGCGATTCATCCACGCAAGCGTCAGCACTTCGCCGGAGGCCGCGTCCTGCGCGACCGCGGGCGCGAGCCCGTCCGTGTTCCACGCGATCGCATCGAGCCAGTCGCTCACAGCCGCATCTCGATGCCGCGAGCCGCGAGGAAGCGCTTCGCCTCGGGCACGGTGATCTCGCCGAAGTGGAAGACGGAGGCGGCGAGCACCGCGTCCGCCTTGCCTTCCTCGATGCCCAGCGCCAGGTGCTCGAGCGAGCCCACGCCGCCGCTCGCGATCACCGGCACCGGCACGGCTTCGGAGACCGCGCGGGTGAGCGCCACGTCGAAGCCGCTCTTGGTCCCGTCGCGGTCCATGCTGGTGAGGAGGATCTCGCCGGCGCCGCGGTCGGCCATCTCGCGCGCCCAGGCCACGACATCCTTGCCCGTGGCCTTGCGGCCGCCGTGCGTGTAGACCTCCCAGCCGCCGCCTTCCCGGCCGCGCGCGTCGATGGCGACCACGATGGCCTGCGAGCCGAAACGGCGCGCCGAATCGTAGACCAGCTCCGGATTTTCAACCGCGGAGGTATTGATGCTCACCTTGTCGGCGCCGGCGTTGAGGAGCTTCCTCACGTCCTCGACCTTGCGCACACCCCCGCCCACCGTGAGCGGGATGAAGACCTCGTCGGCCACGCGCGAGATCACGTCGAAGATCGTCTCGCGCGCATCGCTGGAGGCGGTGATGTCGAGGAAGGTGATCTCGTCGGCACCCGCGTCGTTGTAGCGCCGCGCGATCTCCACGGGATCGCCCGCGTCGCGCAGCTCCACGAACTTGACGCCCTTCACCACGCGGCCCGCGTGCACGTCGAGGCAGGGGATGATGCGCTTGGCGAGGGACATCAGTTGCCGTCGGCGAGCTTCTGCGCGGCGGCGAAGTCGAGCTTGCCCTCGTAGATGGCGCGTCCGGCGATGACGCCCGTCACCCCCTCGGATTCCAGCGCTCGGAGCGCCGTCACATCGTCCAGCGTGGTGAGGCCGCCGCTCGCGATGACGGGGACCGTGAGCGCCTGCGCCAGCTTCAGCGTGGCTTCCACGTTCACGCCGCTCATCATCCCGTCGCGGCCGATGTCGGTGTAGATCACCGCTTCCACGCCGTAGTCCTGGAAGCGCTTGGCGAGGTCCAGCACGTCGTGGCCGGTGAGCTTCGACCAGCCGTCAGTGGCGACCTTCCCATCCTTCGCGTCGAGGCCGACCATGATGTGGCCCGGGAACGCGTCGCAGGCTTCGTGCAGGAAACCGGGGTTCTTCACGGCCGCCGTGCCGATGATCACGTAGGACACGCCGTCGTCGAGGTAGCTCTCGATCGTGTCCAGGTCGCGGATGCCGCCGCCCAGCTGGATCGGGATGTCCGAATCGACGGCGGCGACGAGCGCCTTCACCGCCTCCTCGTTCTTCGGCTTGCCGGCCACGGCGCCATTGAGGTCGACGACGTGGATGCGCCGGGCTCCGGCCTTCGCCCATTGCGCGGCCATCTTCGAGGGCTGCTCGGAGAAGACCGTTTCCTTGGACATGTCCCCCTGCTGGAGGCGCACGCAGCGTCCGTCTTTGAGGTCGATCGCGGGAATGATCAGCATGGGGAGGGGGGCGGATCCGCTAGGGATTCCAGCTGGAGAAGTTGCTGAGGAGCCTGAGCCCCGCGACGCTGCTCTTTTCAGGATGGAATTGCGTCGCGAAAATGTTAGCGCGGGCGATGGCCGAGGTAAAGACGCCGGGATAGCGCGTCGTGCCGGCGGTGAGGCCGGCATCCCCGGGGCGGCAGTAATAACTGTGCACGAAATAGAAGCGGCTGCCATCGGCGATTCCGTCCCACAGGGGATGGGACGCCGACTGCGAGACCTCGTTCCAACCCATGTGCGGAACCTTGAGGCCCGCGGAACGCGCGCCCTCGCCGAATCCCAGCACCTGGCCCGGCAGGAAGGCGAGGCCGGGCGTGTCGCCCTCCTCGCTGCGGTCGAAGAGCATCTGCAGGCCGATGCAAAGCCCGAGGAAGGGCCTGGATTTCGCGGCCTCCAGCACCGCGTCACCCAGGCCGCTCTCGTGGAGCGAGCGCATGCAGTCGGGCATCGCGCCCTGGCCGGGAAAGACCACGCGGTCGGCGCTGGCGACGCTGTCCGGGTCCGCGGTGATCTCGACCCGGGCCTCGGGCGCCACGTGGGCGAGCGCCTTCTGCACGGAGCGCAGATTGCCCATGCCGTAGTCGACGATGGCGATGCGTTGGGACATGGCCTCGGACCGTGGCTGCCGGACTAGAGGGTTCCTTTGGTGGACGGGATCACGCCCGCGGCGCGCGGATCGGGTTCCAGCGCCATGCGCAGTGCGCGCGCGAACGCCTTGAACACCGTTTCGCATTGGTGGTGCGAGTTCTCGCCGCGCAGGTTGTCGATGTGCACCGTCGCGAGCGCATGGTTCACGAAGCCCTGGAAGAATTCATGCGTGAGGTCGACGTCGAACTCGCCGACGCGGGCGCGGCTGAAGTCGACGTGGAACTCGAGCCCCGGCCGGCCGGAAAAGTCGACGACCGCGCGCGACAGGGCTTCGTCCAGCGGGACGTACGCGTGGCCGTAGCGGCGGATGCCCTTCTTGTCACCGACGGCCTTCGCGATCGCCATGCCCAGCGTGATGCCGATGTCCTCGACGGTGTGGTGCGCGTCGATCTCGAGATCGCCCTTGGCTCGCACCGTGAGGTCGATGGCGCCGTGGCGCGCGACCTGGTCGAGCATGTGATCGAGGAACGGGATGCCGGAGGCGAGCTTCGCTTCGCCCGTGCCGTCGAGGTTCACCGCGACGAAGATCTGCGTTTCGCGTGTGTCGCGCTGGATTTCGGCGGTACGCATGTCAGGCGAGGATCTGGTGGAGTGCGGCCGCGAGGCGGTCGTTCTCTTCAGGTGTTCCGATGGTGAATCGAAGGCAGTTCGCGAGCAGCGCGTGGGAACCGTGGAGGTTGCGAACCAATATACCACGCGCTTTCAGCCCCTCGAATGCGCCCGGCGCATCCGGCAGGCGTGCCAGGACGAAGTTCGCCGCGGAGGGAAAGCGCGTGACGCCGCGCATCGCGTCCAGCGCCGCCTCCAGCCGGCCTCGCTCGGCCACCAGGCGCCCCGTCTGGGCGTCCAGCACGTCGCGATGCCGAAGGACCAGGTCGGCCGCGGCGGCCGTGAGGACGTTCACGTTGTAGGGCAGGCGAAGCTTCTCCAGCTCGTCGGCCCAGGCCCGGGGCGCCACCGCGAAGCCCAGGCGCAGTCCCGCCAGCCCCAGCTTCGAAACGGTACGCATCAGCACCAGGTTGGGGTGCCGCCCGATCTCGTCCAGCAGCGTCGTCCCGCCCGCGAACGGGAAATACGCCTCGTCCACGACCACGAGGCCGGGCGAGGCCGCGACGGCGCGCAGGATCGCCTCCCGGGGGAAGAGGTTTCCGGTCGGATTGTTGGGGTACGCGATCCACGTGAGTGCCGGCTTGTGGCGCGCGATCGCGCCCAACAGGGCTTCCTCGTCGAGGGTGAAGTCCTCCCTCAGGCTCACGCCCTCGTAGCGCAGGCCCACGGCGATCGCGCTGATGCGGAACATCGCGAAGGCCGGCTCCACGGAGAGGACGCAGGCGCCCGGCTTCGCGACCGCCATGCCGATCATCTGCAGGATCTCGTCGGAGCCGTTGCCGAGGACGAGCTCGAGGGAATCCGGGATCGAGAACACTTCGCGCAGCCGCGCCTTGAGCGCCGGCGCTCCGGGATGCGGATAGCGGTTGATCGCCACGTGGGCCAGCACCCGTCCCAGCTCCGCGGCGAGGTCCGGCGGCAGCGTGTAGGGATTCTCCATCGCGTCCAGCTTCACGAGGCCTTCCGCGGGCGGCACGTGGTAGCCCTGCAGCGCGCGGATCTCGCCGCGCACGAGGCTTTGCGGATCCTTCATCGCGGCTTGAGGAAGCGCCGCTCGGCGCTGCGGGCGTGCGCCTCGAGCCCTTCGGCCCGCGCGAGCGTGGCGGCGGTCTTGCCGAGGCGCGCGGCCGCTTCGGGCGAGATGCGGATCACGCTCGAGCGCTTCTGGAAGTCGTAGACGCCGAGCGGCGACGAAAAGCGCGCCGTGCGCGACGTGGGCAGCACATGGTTGGGCCCGGCGCAGTAGTCGCCGATCGCCTCGGAGGCGTGGTGGCCCATGAAGATCGCGCCGGCGTGGCGGATCTTCGGCAGCAGGGCGTCGGGATCGGCGACCGCGAGCTCGAGGTGCTCGGGCGCGATGCGGTTGGCGATCTCGCAGGCTTCCTCGAGGTCGCGGACCTGGATCAGCGCACCCCGCGCGGCGAGCGAAGCGCCGGCGATGGCGTGCCGCGGCAGCGTCGGCAGCTCGCGCTCCATCACGTGGGCGACGCGGTCGAGGAGCGACGCTTCGGGCGAGAGCAGGATCGCCTGCGCGATCTCGTCGTGCTCGGCCTGCGAGAAGAGGTCCATCGCGACCCATTCGGGATCGGCGCTCGCGTCGGCGATGACGAGGATCTCCGACGGGCCGGCTACCATGTCGATGCCGACGCGGCCGAATACGCGGCGCTTGGCCGCCGCCACGTACGCGTTGCCGGGGCCGACGATCTTGTCGACCGCGGGCACGGTCGCGGTGCCGAATGCGAGCGCGCCCACGGCCTGCGCGCCGCCGACGCGGAAGATGCGGTCGACGCCCGCGATCGCAGCGGCCGCCAGTACGTAGTCGTTCAGCTCGCCGCCGGGGGTCGGGGTCACCATCACCAGCTCGCCCACGCCCGCCACCTTCGCGGCGACCGCGTTCATCAGGACCGAGGAGGGATACGCCGCCTTGCCGCCGGGCACGTAGAGGCCGGCGCGATCGAGGGGCGTCACCTGTTGGCCGAGTACCGTGCCGTCGCTTTCCTCCATGCGCCACGAGTCCTGGCGCTGGCGCTCGTGGTAAGTGCGGATGCGCTGCGCGGCAAGCTCGAGCGCTTCCCGCTCTGCCGCGGGAATGCGATCCAGCGCGGCGCGCGCGAGCTTCGGGTCGACCTCGAGATCCCGGGCCGCCTTGGGCTGCCAGCGGTCGAAGCGCGCCGTGAACTCGAGCAGTGCCTCATCGCCGCGCGTGTGCACCGCTTCGAGGATCACCTGCACGGCCTGGTCGACGCCCTCGTCCTGCGCCGACTCGAAGGCGAGCAACGACGCGAGCTCGGCCTCGAAGCCGGGCGCGTCCGAGGCGAGCCGGCGGATGCTAGCCACGGGCCGCCTTGCCGAACGCGTCGATCACCGGGCCCAGCGCCGAGCGCTTCAGCTTGAGCGACGCGGGATTGACGATGAGGCGGCTGGAGATCGGCTCGATCTCCTCGACCACCTTGAGCTTGTTCGCGCGAAGCGTGTTGCCCGTATCCACGAGGTCGACGATCGCATCGGCGAGACCGACCAGGGGCGCCAGCTCCATCGAGCCATAGAGGTGGATCAGGTCCACATGCACGCCCTTGGCGGCGAAATGCTCGCGCGCCGTGCCGATGTACTTGGTGGCCACGCGCAGGCGCGCGCCCTGCTTCACGGCGCTTTCGTAGTCGAAGCCTTCGGGTGCCGCGACCACCATGCGGCACTTCGCGATGGCGAGGTCCAGCGGCTGGTAGAGGCCGACGCCGCCATGCTCGGCGAGCACGTCGCTGCCGGCGATGCCGAGGTCCGCAGCACCGTACTGCACGTACGTCGGCACGTCGGTGGCGCGCACGATGATCACGCGCACGCCCGGATTCTTCGTGGCGACGATGAGCTTGCGGGTCTTCCCGGGATCTTCCGCGAGCGAGAGCCCGATGGCCGCGAGCAGCGGCGCCGACTCGTCGAAGATGCGTCCCTTGGAGAGCGCGAGGGTGATCATGGCGTTCACGCGATCCGCTTGATGCGGGCGCCGAGCGCGCCCAGGCGCGTCTCCAGCCGCTCGTAGCCGCGGTCCAGGTGATAGATGCGGTCGACGATCGTCTCGCCCTCGGCCATCAGGCCCGCGATCACGAGGCTCGCCGAGGCGCGCAGGTCCGTGGCCATTACCGTGGTGCCGGTGAGCCGGTCGTTGCCGCGCACGATCGCCGTGTTGCCCTCGATGTCGATGCGCGCGCCCAGCCGGCGCAGCTCCTGCACGTGCATGAAGCGGTTCTCGAAGATGGTCTCGGTGACGACCGAAGTGCCGTCGGCAACCGTGTTCATCGCGAGGAACTGAGCCTGCATGTCGGTGGGGAATCCGGGATGGGGCGAGGTGCGGATGCCCACCGCGTACGGCCGGCGGCCCATCTGGAGATGCACTGAAGTGCCGTTCACCTCGACCTTGGCGCCGGCCTCGCGCAGCTTGTCGAACACGGGATCCAGGCTCGCCACCGGAGCGCTGGTGAGCGTGATGTTGCCGCGCGTGGCGGCCGCTGCCGCGAGGAAGGTGCCGGCCTCGATGCGGTCGGCCATGATCGCGTGCGTGGCCCCGTGCAGCGCCGGGACGCCGACGATGCGAATCACGTCGGTGCCATGGCCGGTGATCTTCGCTCCCATGGCGAGCAGGCAATGCGCGAGGTCGACGACTTCCGGCTCGCGCGCCGAGTTCTCCAGCACCGTCTCGCCCTCGGCGAGGCACGCGGCCATCATGAGGTTCTCCGTGCCGGTGACGGTCACGGTGTCCATGTAGATGCGCGCGCCCTTCAGCTTCTTGGCCGTCGCGTGGATGTTGCCCTCCTCGATCGCGACGGTCGCGCCCATCGCCTCCAGGCCCTTGATGTGGAGGTCGACGGGGCGCTCGCCGATGGCGCAGCCTCCCGGCAGGGAAACCTTGGCATCACCGAAGCGCGCCACCAGCGGGCCCAGCGTGAGGATCGAGGCGCGCATGGTCTTCACGAGGTCGTACGGCGCGTAGGGCTCGACCGTCTTCGCCTCCAGCTCGACCGCACCCGGCGACACATTGGCGGCGACACCCATGCGCTTCAGCAACGCCACCATCGTGTGGACGTCGTTCAGCTCCGGCACGTTCCAGAGCCGCAAGGGCTCGGCCGTCAGCAGCGACGCCGTGAGGATGGGGAGCGCGGCATTCTTCGCGCCGGCGACGCGGACTTCGCCCGAGAGCGGCACGCCGCCGTGGATGGAAAGTTTCTGCATGGGTTCCTTGGGGACCGGCCCGGGGCCGGCGGTCGGTTCAGCGCGCGGCCCACTCGTCCGGGGAAAGGGTCTTCATGGACAACGCGTGGATCTCCTCGCGCATGCGGTCGCCGAGCGCGCCGTAGACGAGCTGGTGGCGCCGCACGCGAGCGAGGCCCGCGAAGGCTGGGCTCACGATCACGGCCTCGAAATGGGCGCCGTCGCCGGTCACCTCGAGGTGGGTGACGTCGAGTCCCGCGCGGATGGACTTCTCGATGGAGGCCGGTTCGACCATGTCTAGTGGCGCAGCTTGTAGCCGGAGCGCAGCAGCTGGAGGGTTATGAATGATAGGGCAGCGAAGGCGGCCGTCGCAATCGCGAGGCTGATCCCCGGCGCCACGTCGGACTGGGCGAAGAAGCCGTAGCGGAAGCCGTCGATCGCGTAGAAGAACGGGTTCAGGTGCGACGCGGCCTGCCAAAAGGGTGGCAGCGAGTGCACCGAATAGAACACGCCGGCGAGGAACGTGAGCGGCGTCACGAGGAAATTCTGGAAGGCCGCCACCTGCTCGAATTTCTCCGCCCAGATGCCGGCGATGATGCCCAGCACGCCGCACAGGCCCGACCCCACCAGCGCGAAGGCGAGCGTCCAGAGCGGGCGCTCCATCGGCACCGGCACGAGCCACACCGCGGCCGCGAACACGCCGGCACCCACGGCGAGCGCGCGCACGATCGCCGCCAGCAGGTAAGCCGCGAAGATCTCGCCGTGCGCGAGCGGCGGCAACAGGATGAACACGATGTTGCCCGTGAGCTTCGACTGGATCAGCGACGACGAGCTGTTGGCGAACGCGTTCTGCAGCATCGCCATCATCGCGAGGCCCGGGACCAGGAACTGCGTATAGGTGACGCCCGGGAAGGCTTCCACGCGGCCGGACAAGGCGTGCGCGAACACCAGCAGGAAGAGCAGCGCGGAGAGGACCGGTGCGGCGACCGTCTGGAAGGAGACCTTCCAGAAGCGCAGCACTTCCTTGTAGAGCAGCGTGCGGAATCCGCTCACGAGCCCTCCGGGCGCTGCCGCATGATCTTGAGGAACACCTGCTCCAGCTCGGGCTCGGCGACCTCCAGGCTCTCGACTGCCGCGCCGGCCGCACGCAGCTTGGCGAGCGCGTCCTCGACGTGCGCGCTGTCCTGCACCGGGATGCGCCACCAGCCGCCGCCCTCGTCGCGGGCGCTGGCCACGAGCGAGGCCGGCAACTCGCAGTTGATCTTCACGCGCAGCACGCGCTCGGAAAACGCCGCCAGCAGGTTCGCGGTCGTGTCGAGGGCGACGATGCGCCCGTCGCGCATCATCGCGATGCGCGAGCAGAGCTCCTGCGCCTCTTCGAGGTAGTGCGTGGTGAGGACGATCGTGTGGCCCGCGGCGTTCAGCTCGCGGACGAAATCCCACAGGGTCCGGCGCAGTTCCACGTCGACGCCGGCCGTGGGCTCGTCCAGCACGATCACCGGCGGGCGGTGCACCAGCGCCTGCGCCACCATCACCCGGCGCTTCATGCCGCCGGAGAGGCTGCGCATGTTGGCGCGCGCCTTGGAGACGAGCGCCAGCTTCGAGAGCAGCTCGTCGATCCACTTGCCGTTGTCGCGCAGGCCGAAGTAGCCCGACTGGATCTCGAGCGTCTCGCGCACCGTGAAGAACGGGTCGAACACGAGCTCCTGCGGCACGATGCCGACGCTGCGGCGAGCCGCGCGGTAATCCGTGCGCACGTCGTGGCCCATCACGGTGAGCGTTCCTGAATCGGCGATCGCGAGCCCGCCGAGGGCGGAGATGAGGGTGGTCTTGCCGGCGCCGTTGGGACCGAGGAGGGCGAAGAACTCGCCGCGCTTCACTTCGAGGTCGACGCCCGCCAGGGCCTGCACGGCACCGTAGCGCTTGGCCACGCCCCGCACGGCGACGGCGATCGCCGGTTGCGACGGATCCGCCACTACGCGCGGCAGGACTGGATGATGTCGACCACGCCGTAGAGCTCCGCGAGCGCGACCAGGTTCGCGGGCAGGTTCACGAAGGCGAGCTGCTTGCCCCGGGCGAGCGCGCGGCGGCGCCACTCGAGCAGCAGCGCGACCGCGGAGGAATCGACGTTGGTGACGCCGCCGAAGTCGATGGTGAGGCGGTCGGGAAGGTCGGCCCTCGCCTCGTAGGCGTCGCTCTCGGCGAGCACCCGCGGCAGGCTCTCGAAGGACAGCGGTCCCTCGAGGGCGAGCACTTCGGCGCGCGGAGCGTCGTTCATCGTTATTTCTTCGGCGCCGCCGGGGCGGGCGCGCCCTTCGAGTTGCGGTCCTGCAGCGTCTTCACCAGGCCGTCGATGCCGCTCTTCTGGATGATGTCGCCGAAGGAGCCGCGGTACGTGGTGACCAGGGACACGCCGTCCACGACCACGTCGTAGACCTTCCAGCCGGCCGCCGTCTTCTCCATGCTGTAGTCGAGCGGGATCGGCGGGCCGCCCTGCTGCTTCACCTCGGTGCGGACCACGACGTCCGTGTCGCCGGCAGCCACCTTGAGCGGCTTCACCTCGACCACCTGGTTGCGGTACTGCGAGAGCGACGAGGAGTAGGTGCGGATGATCAGCGTCTTGAACTCCTTGGTGAGCGCTTCCTTCTGCGCATCCGTGGCCTGGGCCCAGGGGCGGCCGACGGCCAGGCGCGTCATGCGCGCCATGTCGAAGTTGGGCAGCACCTTCTCGTCGGCGAGCTTCATCACCTTGTCGAGGTTGCCCGACTGCAGGTCCTTGTCGTTCTTGATGGCGGAAAGGACGTCGTCGACGCCCTTCTTCACGAGCGCGTCGGGTGCCTCCTGCGCCAGCGCGGCGGTCGTGGCAAGGGCCGCGAACGCGGCGATCAGCATGCGGTACATGGGTATGAAACCTCTCTGGAAAATGATCCTGCTTGGGACCGCCGGTGCGCGCGGGCGTTCCCGCGCGGCGGTCATTTCTTGGCGGCTGCGGGTGCGGGTGCCGGCGCCTTGGCGGCGTCCTTCGCGGGCTCCTTGGCGGCGGGCTCTTCCTGCGCCTTGGAGAACAGGAACTGCCCGATCAGGCGCTCGAGCACCACGGCCGATTGGGTGATCGCGATGCGGTCGCCATCGGCGAGCTTCTTGTCGTCGCCGCCCGCGTCGAGGCCGATGTACACCTCGCCCAGCAGGCCCGACGTGAGGATGGAGGCGGTGGTGTCCTTGGGGAACGGGAAACGCTTGTCCAGCGCCAGCGTGACCGAGGCCTGGTAGCGGTCGCTGTCGAAGTGCATCTCCTGCACGCGGCCCACCACGACGCCGGCGGCCTTCACCGGGGCGCGCACCTTGAGGCCGCCGATGTTGTCGAAGCGCGCCTCGACCTTGTAGGCGTCGCGCTGGCCCTCGCCGCCGATGTTGCCGACCTTCAGCGCGAGGATGAGCAGCGCGGCGAAGCCTACGGCGACGAAGGCGCCGACCCAGATGTCGATGGTGGTTCGTTCCATGAGTGTCTTTTTTTTGGTGGCCGTTGCGGGAGCGGTCAGTCGTCGGCGCGCAGCATGAAGGCGGTGAGCACGAGGTCCAGGGCGAGGATGGTGAGCGCGGAGCTCACGACCGTACGCGTCGTCGCGCCCGAGACACCCTCGGCGGTGGGCGGGGCATCGAAGCCCTCGAACGTCGCGATCACGCACACCGCGATGCCGAACACGATGCTCTTGATCACGCCGTTCAAAACATCATATCGCACGTCGACCGCCGCCTGCATTTGGCTCCAGAAGGCTCCGGCGTCCACGCCGATCAGCACGACGCCGACGAGGTATCCGCCGAACACGCCCATGGCCGAGAAGATGGCCGCGAGCAAGGGCATGGAGATGACACCCGCCCAGAAGCGCGGCGCCACGACGCGAGCCATGGGCGAGACCGCCATCATGTCCATCGCGGTCAACTGCTCCGTGGCCTTCATGAGGCCGATCTCGGCGGTGATCGCCGAGCCCGCGCGCGAGGCGAAGAGCAGCGCCGAGACGACGGGGCCGAGCTCGCGCACCAGCGAGAGCGCCACGAGCATCCCGATCGACTCCGTGGCGCCGTAGCGCTGCAGAGTCTCGTAGCCCTGCAGGCCGAGCACCATGCCGACGAAGAGGCCCGAGACGGCGATGATCACGAACGACAGCACGCCGGTGAAGTAGATCTCCCGTCGCACGAGGCGCGTGCGCTGGAAGCTCGTGCCCGACGCCGAGAGCACCAGGACGAAGAAGCGCGTCATCGAGCCCACGCGCCACAGGCCGTCGACGAAGCCGTGGCCGAGCTGCGTGAGCTGGCCGCGCAGCCGCGCGATCATGCGGAACCTCGCGGAGCGGGGGTGAAGCCGAGGTCGTGCGCGTATTCGCGCGTCGGCACGTGGAACGGAACGGGACCTTCGGACTCGCCGTGGATGAACTGTCGCACCTGGGGATCCTTTGCGGAACGCATCTCGTCGGGCGTGCCCTGCGCGACGATGCGCCCCTCAGCCATGAAGTAGATGTAGTCGACGATCTGGAGGCATTCCTTCACGTCGTGCGAGACCACGATGGACGTCGCGCCGAGCGCATCGTTCAATCGGCGCACCAGCTGGCCCACCACGGCGAGGGCGATCGGGTCGAGCCCCGCGAAGGGCTCGTCGTAGAGCACCAGCGTGGGATCGAGCACCAGCGCCCGCGCGAGCGCCACGCGCCGCGCCATTCCGCCGGAGAGCTCGCCGGGCATGAGCGGGTGCGCCCCGCGCAGGCCCACCGCTTCCAGCTTGAGGAGCACGAGGTCGCGCACGATCTGCTCGGGCAGCGTGGTGTGCTCGCGCAGCGGGAACGCAACGTTCTCGAAGACGGACAGGTCCGTGAAAAGGGCGCCGAACTGGAACAGCATGCTCATGCGCCGGCGCAGGCGATAGAGGCCTTCGCGGTCGAGGCCGTGGACCGCCTCGCCGTCGACCGTCACGGTGCCCGCCTGCGGGCGCAGCTGCCCGCCCAGCACGCGCAGCAGCGTGGTCTTGCCGCAGCCGCTGCCGCCCATGATCGCGACGACCTTCCCGCGCGGCACGCGCATCGTGATGCCCTTCAAAATCGGTTTCCGCCCGTAGGAGAAGTTGACGGACTGGACGTCGACGAGCGGATCGGGCACGCGGAGGGGGAATATCGGCCGTGAGGAAGAGCGGCATTTTAGCATCGACGCGCCGGGGCTCCCCTATACTGCCCGGTGTGAAGAAACCGTCGCTCCTGCTCGTCGACGACGACCCGCTCATCTCCGAAAGCCTGGCCTTCGCGCTGGCGCCAAGCCACGAGGTCACGCGCGCCCCCGATCGGGCGCATGCGGTCGCGGCGCTGCGCTCCGGGCTCGCGCCCGACCTCGCGCTGATCGACCTGGGCCTGCCGCCCGTGCCGCACCTGCCGAACGAGGGCTTCAAGCTGATCGGCGATCTCCTCGCGCACGTCCCGAACGTGCGCATCCTCGTGCTCACCGGGCAGAACGAGGAATCCAACGCGCGCCGCGCCCGCGCGCTCGGCGCCGTGGCGCTGGTGCCCAAGCCCTGCGATCCCGCGCAGCTTCGCAAGGCGCTCGACCGCGCGTTGGCCTCGCCCGGCCTCGACCGCGGCAGCGAGGCCGACGAAGCCAACCGCGCCATCGTCGGCGACAGCCCCGCGGTGCGGAAGCTGCGCAGCCAGATCGACCTCTATGCCGCGTCCTCCTTCCCGGCGCTGATCGAGGGCGAGTCGGGCAGCGGCAAGGAGCGCGTCGCCTATTCGCTCCATCACCTCAGCGCCCGCGCGGGCGATGCGTTCCTCGCGCTCAACTGCGCGGCGATCTCGCCCAACCTCGTGGAGCCCACGCTCTTCGGCTACGCCAAGGGCGCCTTCACCGGCGCGCAAGGCGCCAAGTCGGGCTACTTCGAGGATGCGGGCGACGGCACGCTCTTCCTCGACGAGATCGGCGAGCTCCCACCCGAGCTGCAGGCCAAGCTGCTGCGCGTGCTCGAGAACGGCGAGTACCAGCGCGTGGGCGAGACGCAGACCCGGGTTTCCACCGCACGCATCGTCGCCGCCACCAACCGCGACCTGCGCTCGGCGATCCGCGAGGGCCGCTTCCGCGCCGACCTCTACCATCGGCTGTCGGTGTTCACGGTGCCGGTGCCGCCCCTGCGCGACCTCGGCGACGACAAGCTGAAGCTCCTCGACCACTACCGCGCCGTGATGGCCACCAAGTCGGGCACGCAGGCGATCGTGCTGGACGACGCGGCCCGCGAGCGCTGGCTCGGCTACGACTTCCCCGGCAACGTGCGCGAGCTGAAGAACATCGTGATCCGCCTCACCGCGAAGTACGGCGGCTACCGCGTGGGCCTGGCGGAGCTCGAGGCGGAGCTGGCACCCGCCGACGGCGCTCCGCGCGGCGACGATCCGGTGGCGCGGGCCCGCGCGGAGCTCACCTCGGGCCGTCCGTTCAGCCTGGACACGGCGCTGAAGGGGGTCGAGCAGGCCTACCTGGACGCCGCGATCGAGGTCGCCCAGGGCAACATGTCCCAGGCCGCGAAGTTGCTCGGCGTTTCGCGTTCCACCCTCTATGGAAGGCTCGAAGCGGCCGGGCGGGGCGGTGCTAAACTCGCCCCTTCCGACCCGGGCGAAGGCCGCGGATAGCGCCCGCGAGAACACGATGACGATGTACCTCGAGCATTTCGGGTTGCGCGAAGCCCCCTTCCGCATCACCCCCCACACCGAGTTCTTCTTCTCGGGCGCCAATCGCGGCGCCACGCTCGAGGCGTTGCTCTACGCCATCACCGCCGGCGAAGGCATGGTGAAGGTCACGGGCGAGGTGGGCAGCGGCAAGACCATGCTCTGCCGCGTGCTGATGGAGCGGCTGCCCGAGAAGGTCGAGACCATCTACCTCGCGGTGCCCAGCCTCTCGCGCGACGAGATGCTCGCCGCCATCGCGGCCGACCTCGGCATCGAGACGGCCGGCGCCAACACCACCAAGCTCGTGAAGCTGCTGCAGGACAAGCTGATCGAGGTGCACGCGGACGGCAAGCAGGTCGTCGCGCTGATCGACGAGGCGCATGCGATGCCGCTCGCCACGCTCGAGGAGGTGCGCCTGCTCTCCAACCTCGAGACCAACAAGGAAAAGCTGCTGCAGCTCGTGCTGTTCGGCCAGCCCGAGCTCGACGCGCACCTCGCCCTGCCCAGCATGCGGCAGCTGAAGGAGCGCATCACGCACGCATTCGATCTCGCGCCGCTGCCGCCGCGCGACGTGAAGGACTACGTGAATTTCCGCCTGCGCCAGGCCGGCTACCACGGGCCCGACCTCTTCGGCACGGAGGCGCTCGCGATCATCGCCGACGCGTCCGAGGGCCTCACGCGGCGCATCAACATCTACGCCGACAAGACCCTCCTCGCCGCTTTCGCCGCGGGCACGCACACCGTGAGCCCCGACCACGCGCGCGCGGCGGTTTCGGACACGCAGATCGTGGTCACGCGGCGCTCGCCACGCAAGGCCATCGGGGTGGCCGCGGCCCTCGGCCTCGTCGTGGGCATCGCGATCGGCTATTTCGCCGCACAGCACGGAGGTCCCGTGCCGTCGGAGGCCGTCGCGGCCCGCAATGGCGCGGCCGTGTCGCCTGCCGCCTCGCCCGCGGCCGACAAGCCCGCGACGACGGCTCCTGCCGCATCGCCCGCCGAGTCGAAGACAGCCGAATCCCGGACCGCGAGCGCGAAGCCGGCGAACGCATCCGAGGCGCGCCCCGCAGCGCCCGCGGAAGTCGGTGACGCGGTGGGCGCGCGCCTCGCCGCAGGCAAGCAGCTCCTCGAGGGCAGCGCGACCGGGGGCTACGGCGTGCAGCTGATGGTCACCGACGCGCGCGAGAAGACCTACCTCGAGAACTACCTCGTCGAAGTGGGCCGCACGCTCAAGCCCGAGACGCTCTACCTCTTCCCCGCCGGATCGCGCGAGGCACCGCGCATCGGCGTGCTGTACGGCGCGTTTCCCGAGCGCGCCGAGGCCGTGGCCGCGCTGGACGCGATGCCCGAGACGCTGAAACAGTTCCGTCCGTACGTGCGGCCGCTCGACGGCTTGCGCGAAGACGTGCGCCGCACCGACCGGCGCTGAAATCGCCACGTTTCGGGGGGGTTTTTCGTTGCGTTTCCCCCGGGGGTAGGCTATAAAGTAGGTGTAAGGCGCTTTCTATTCATAAAACAATCACTTACGCCCACGAAACCTGCCCCATGCGCCGTTTTGTCGCGCCCCTGACCGCACTGCTTGTCGTGCTCGGAGGTTGTGGCACGCAACCGATCGCGCAACCGGACGCCCACCTCGTTGTCGCTCCGCCCGTCGGAGCCGCCACCCAGATCCCCCAGCCGGTCCGAGCCGTCCCCCTGCCGCCGCCGCCCGAGTCGCGCCCGATGGACCTCCGCTATTCGGTCGTCGTGGCCAACCAGAGCGTCCGGGATGTCCTGCTCGCCATCGCCCGCGACACCAGCATCAACTTCGACATCCATCCGGGGGTCGAGGGCGCCATCACGCTGAACGCCATCGACCAGACCCTCCCCCAGATCCTGAACCGCATCCAGAAGCAGGTGGACATCCGCTGGGAACACGAGGGCCAGACGATCAGCGTCATGCCCGACTCGCCCTACCTCAAGAGCTATCGCGTCGACTACGTGAACATGTCGCGCGACGTGACCGGCACGATCGGCGTGCAGAGCCAGGTCGTGGGGCCCGGCTCGGGATCGTCGGGCAGCACCGGCGGCTCGTCGTCGGGCTACTCGAGCTCCTCGTCGCAGAACAGCTCGCTCATGAAGGTCGAGCTCACGCAGAAGAACCGCTTCTGGGAAACACTCGAGCGCAACATCAAGGACATGCTGCGCGAGACGGACAAGCAGCTTCCCGAAGGCAGCACCGAGACATTCGTGCAGGGCCGCGCCACCGGCCAGCCCGCGCGGGCCGTGCGCCGCACGCCGTCCAATGCCGCAACGGTGCCCGGCGCCGCGGGCACGGTGGCTTCCGTGACGGCCGAGGCCCCGAACCCCCAGACCGCCGAGTACACCGAGTCTCGCCTCACCTTCCGCGAGGCCGCGTCGGTGATCGTGAATCCCGAGACCGGCATCCTCACCGTGCGCGCCACCGGCCGGCAGCACGAGCGCGTCGGTGAGTTCATCACGCAGGTGACCGGTTCCGCGCGCCGCCAGGTGATGATCGAGGCCACGGTGGTCGAGGTGCTGCTCTCCGACCAGTACCAGTCGGGGGTGGACTGGTCCTCGCTCGCCCTGGACGGCCTGGGCTACTCGTTCCGCCAGAGCCTCACCACCACCAACCTCGCCGCGCCGAATCCGTTCTTCTCGGCGACGTACAACAACCCCAACGCCCCGCTGGGCGGCTCGATCTCGGGCACCGTGAAGCTGCTCGACACCTTCGGCAAGACGCGCGTGCTGTCCAGCCCGAAGATCATGGCGTTGAACAACCAGACCGCGATCCTCAAGGTGGTCGACAACCGCGTCTACTTCACGATCACCGCGCAGGTCACGCCGGGCAACACCAACGCCAATGCGATCATCGTGTACACCTCGACGCAGAACGTGGTGCCGGTGGGCTTCGTGATGAACGTGACGCCGCAGATCAGCGAGAACGACGTCGTGGTCCTCAACGTGCGCCCCTCGATCTCGCGGATCATCGGCTACGTGAACGACCCGAACCCGGACCTCGCGCGCGCCAACGTGCAGAGCCGCATTCCCGAGATCCAGTCGCGCGAGTTCGAATCGGTGCTGCGCGTGTCGAGCGGCCAGACCGCGATCCTGGGCGGCCTCATGCAGGACAGCTTCGAGGGCAACCGCACCGGCGTGCCCATCGTCTCGCGCATCCCCATCTTCGGCGACGCCTTCGCGTACCGCGACGACACCTCGAAGAAGAGCGAGCTCGTGATCTTCCTGCGCCCGATCGTCGTGCGCGAGGGCACCGTCGAGGGCGACCTCCCGGGCTACTCGCGCTACCTCCCTGGCACGGAGTTCTTCCGCGACACGCAGGGCCCCGTCCCCGCGTTCGACGAGGCGATGAAGCGCATGGAAGAGCGCAAGTACGACCTCACGCCCAACCCGGTGGTGCCGCCCCCGCCAGGAGGCCAGCCGTGAGCCTCCTGCTCGACGCCCTCAAGCGCGCCGAGCAGGAAAAGCTCGCTCGCCAAGGCGAACCCGCGAGCGCGAAACCCGCGGCCGAGCCGCCTCTGTCGCGCAGCACCGCGGCCTTCGAGCTCGAGTCGATGGAATCCGCGCGCGCTTCGATGCTCATGCCGGCCTCCGGGCCCGCGTTCTCCTCGACATCGTCCACGGCCCAACCCGCCGCGCCGGCCGCGGGCGACCGCGCCAATGCGCAGGCGATCTTCGCCGCGAAGGTGCCGCGCCCGGCCCAGGGCGCGCCGTCCAAGGCCCCGCTCTTCGTCGGCGCCGCGGTGATCGTGATGCTGATCATCGCCGGCGGCGCCTACGTGTGGCTGCAGCTGAACGCCATCAACACACCGCGCCAAGCATCGCCCGCACGCCCTTCCGCGCCGCCGCCCGTCACGTCCTCTTCGGTGATCCGCAACGTGACGCCGATCACGTCGCTGCCGGCCCCCGTCGAGCCGCCCGCCCCGTTGATGCCGCCCGCGGCACCGGTGCCGCCGCCGGCCAGCGGCGTGGCGCCAGGATCAGCCCCGCGCGCGCGCAGCGAGACCGCGGCCGCCGGTTCGAACCGCGCCCCGGTCCCGACGAACAACGCGGACACCGCCGTCGCCGGCCTGCTGCAGGAAAACGCGCAGCGCTCCACCGCGCCGCCCGGGCCGGTCCGCCTCGCGAAGTCGGCCGAGCAACCCCGCGTCGCGAACGACGTGAGCGCGGGCTACGAGTGGCTCGTGCGCGGCAACCTCGACGCCGCGCGCCGCAGCTACCTCGCGGCTCTCGCCTCCGACCCCAACAGCATCGATGCGCTGCTGGGCCTGGCCACGATCGACGCCCGCTCCGGCGAGCGCGCCGCCGCCGCGCGCGGCTATCGACGCGTGCTCACGGCCGATCCACGCAACACCGCCGCCCTGGCAGGTCTCGCCGCCGTCTCCGACTATTCGCGCCCCGAGGCGCTCGAGTCGAGCCTCCAGGCCGACATCCAGCGCTACCCGAACAGCGCTCCGCTGCAGGTCGCGCTCGGCAACCTCTACGCCTCTCAGCGGCGCTGGACCGAGGCGCAGTCCGTCTACTTCGAGGCGCACCGGCTCGAGCCCGACAACGCCGACGTGCTCTTCAACCTCGCGGTCGCGCTGGATAACCTGAAGCAGCCGCGCCTCGCCGCCGAGTACTACGGCCGAGCGCTCGCGCAAGCGAACGGCCGCCCCGTGCAATTCGACACGCGCGCGGCCGAGCGCCGCGCCGCGGACCTGAGGCGCTAGGACCATGGGCTCCCTCCAACCCCCGATCGCGCAGGTCCCGCTGGGCCAGACGCTGCTCACCAAGGGCATCATCAGCCAGGACCAGCTGAACATCGCCCTCACGGAGCAGAAGAAGTTCAAGTCGCCGCTGGGCAAGGTGCTCGTGACGCTGGGCTTCGTGACCGAGGCCACGATCCGCGACATCCTCTCGGAGACGCTGGGCCAGGTGTCGATCGACCTGGAGAACACCATCGTCGACCCGGCCGCGATCGCGCTCGTGCCCAAGGACATGGCGCGCAGGTACCACGTGCTGCCGGTGAGCTACGACCTCGAGAAGAAGACGCTGCTGATCGCCGTCTCGGATCCGGCCAACGTCGTGGCCCTGGACCAGATCCGCGCCCTCGCCCGCGAGGAGCTGCGCATCGAGCAGGTGCTGGCGCGCGAATCCGACATCACCATCGGCATCGAGCACCACTACGGCTTCGAGCTCTCGATCGACGGGATCCTGAACGAGATCGAGACCGGCGAGATCGACTACCAGTCGCTCGCCACCGACTTCGACGAGTACTCGCAGCCGGTCGTGCGACTGGTCGACGCGCTGCTGAACGACGCGGTGAAGAGGAACGCCTCCGACATCCACTTCGAGCCCGAGCAGGGGTTCCTGCGCATCCGCTACCGGATCGACGGCGTGCTGCGCCAGATCCGCTCGCTGCACAAGAACTACTGGGCCGCGATGGTGGTCCGACTCAAGGTGATGAGCAACATGAACATCGCCGAGACCCGCGCGCCGCAGGACGGGCGCATCTCGCTCATGCTTTCGGGCCACCAGGTCGACTTCCGCGTGTCGTCCCAGCCGACGACGCACGGCGAGAACCTCGTGCTGCGCATCCTCGACCGCGACAAGGGCATCGTGCCCATCGACGACCTGGGCCTGGCCCCCGACGACCAGAAGACGCTGAAGCTCATGCTGGCGCGTCCCGAGGGCATCATCCTCGTCACCGGCCCCACGGGCTCGGGCAAGACGACCACGCTCTACTCGATCCTGTCGTACATCAACACCGAGGGCATCAACATCATGACCCTCGAGGATCCGGTGGAATACCCGATGGCGATGATCCGCCAGACCTCGGTGAACGAGGTCGTGAAGCTGGACTTCGCGAGCGGCATCCGCTCGATGATGCGGCAGGATCCGGACGTCATCCTCGTGGGCGAGATCCGCGACCAGGAGACGGCCGAGATGGCCTTCCGCGCCGCGATGACGGGCCACCAGGTCTACTCCACGCTGCACACCAATTCCTCGATCGGCGCCATCCCGCGCCTGATGGATCTCGGCGTGCTCCCCGACATCATGGCCGGCAACATCATCGGCGTGATCGCCCAGCGCCTGCTGCGCCGGCTCTGCGCGCACTGCAAGGCCCCCACCGCGCCGGATCCAGGGACGCGCCGCATCCTCGGCATGGCGGAGGACGACGCACGGCCGGTCTACCAGGCCGTGGGCTGCGCCCGCTGCGACAACATCGGCTACCGCGGCCGCGCGGCGCTGATGGAGCTCTTCAAGCTCGACGCCGAAATCGACGAGCTGATCGCGCGCCGGGCCACGGGACGCGAGATCCGCGCGGCGGCCACGGCCAGGGGCTTCCGCACGCTCGCCGACGATGCGATCAGCCGCGTCCTGCAGGGCCACACCAGCCTGGACGAAATCTCGCGCGTGGTCGACCTGACCGACCGCGTGATCTAGGCAAGGACGCTCCGCCGTGGCGCTCTTCGCCTACCGCGCGGTCGACGCCGAAGGCAACCTCTCGTCGGGCAACCTCGACGCGGTCAACTCGGTCGACCTCGAGCTTCGCCTCAAGCGCCTGGGCCTCGACCTCGTCACGTTCGAAGCCGCGAGGAAGAGCGTCGCGGCTCGCACGCGGCGCGTCTCGCGCGAAGAGCTGATCACCTTCTGCTTCCACCTCTCGCAGCTGCTGCGCGCCGGCGTGAACATCCTCGAGGCGCTGACCGATCTCCGCGATTCGCTCGAGAACGCGGGCTTCAAGCAGGTGGTGGCGAGCCTGATCGAGGACATCGAGGGCGGCCAGAAGCTCTCCGAGGCGATGGCCCACCATCCGTACATCTTCGACGGCGTGTTCGTCTCGCTCGTCTCCGCCGGAGAGAAGAGCGGCAACCTCACCGAGGTCCTGGACGAGCTCTCCGAGAACATCAAGTGGCAGGACGAAATGTCGAGCCAGGCGAAGAAGGCGCTCGTCTACCCCGCCATCGTGTTCGTGGTCGTGATCGCCGTGATCTTCGTGCTGATGACCTTCCTCGTTCCGCAGCTCGCCTCGGCCTTCAAGACGCTCTCGCCCAAGCTGCCGAAGGAAACCGAGGCCCTGCTCTTCATCTCCTCGGTGTTCGTGCGCTGGTGGTACCTGCTGTTGGGCATCCCCTTCGTCGCGGCCGCCGCGGTGTGGATCATGTCGCGCACCGACGACCGCACCCGGCGCAGGATCGACCTCGTCGCGCTCAAGATCCCGGTGCTGGGGCCGATCCGGCAGAAGATCATCCTCGCGCGCTTCTCGACCTTCTTCGCCATGCTCTACCGCTCGGGCATCAGCGTGCTGGAGTGCATCTCCATCTGCGAGAAGATCGTCGGCAACCGCGTGATGGAGGAGGGCCTGCAGCGCGTGGGCCGCGGCATCTCCGAAGGCCAGGGCATCACCCAGGCCTTCACCGCGACCAAGCTCTTCCCGCCGCTCGTGATCCGGATGCTCCGCGTGGGCGAGTCCACGGGCGGCCTCGACTCGGCGCTGCTCAACGTGAGCTACTTCTACAACCGCCAGGTGCGCGAGAGCATCGCGCGCATGCAGCAGCTGCTCGGGCCCGCGACCACCGTGGTGCTGGGCGTGCTGATCGGCGGCATCCTCTACGCCGTGTTCCTGCCGATCTACGACGTCATCGGCAACATCGGCAAGACGATGCGCTAGCCCATGGCGAGCCACTTCCTCTACCTCACGAACACGCGCATGGTGAGCCTCACCGCGCGCGGCGGGCGGCTCGTGGCGCGCCGCGAGTTCGCCGTGTCGGGCGAGGGCATGGAGGACTTCGAGCGCCACCTGCGCACCATGCAGGACGTGCCGACCCACATCATCACCGACCTCGCCGAGGAGGACTTCCGCCTCGACACGATCCCGCACGTGGGCGCACGCGACCGCGACCAGATCATCGCCCGCAAGGTCGGGCAGATCTTCCGCGGCACGCCCTACAAGTACGCGATGCAGCTCGGCCGCGAGACCGAGGGCCGGCGCGACGACCGCGTGCTCTACACCGCGATCACCAACCCCGAGGTGCTGCGCCCGTGGCTCGAGGCGATCGAGCGCCTGCACGCGCCGCTCGCCGGCATCCACTCGGCGGCGGTGTTCAGCGGCAACCTGCTCGCCGCGCTCGACCTCGTGTTCCCCCACGCGCTGCTCGTGACGTTCACGCCCGGCGAGGCGGTGCGCCAGACGTATTTCCGCGACCGCGAGATCCGCTTCTCGCGCCTCACGCCCGTCGACCTCGAGGAAGGCCAGTCGCTGGGCGCGATGCTGGCGGAGGAAACGACGCGCACCTGGCAGTACCTGGACAGCCTCCGCCACTTCGGGGCGCAGGACCGCCTCGAGGTCTGCGTGCTGGTGCACCCGAAGGACCGCCCCGCCATCGAGCCGGCGCTGCGCGACTTCGCGCAGATCCAGTACCGCCTCCTCGACATCGAGCAGGTCGCGGCCAAGCTGGGGCTGAAGCCCCCGCCGCTCGGCTCCTCCGCGGAGGAAGTGCTGGTGCACCTGTTCCTGCGCCGGCCGGTGCCCAACCACTTCGCCTCGCCCGAGCTGCGCACGGATGCCACGCGCCGCCGCGCCCGGCTGCTGATCAACCAGGTCTCGGTCGCCGTGCTGGTGGGCGGTGTCGCCTGGGGCGGCTACGTCGCGAGCCGCGTGATCGACGCGGATCGCATGGATTCGCGCTCCGCGCAGCAGCTGCAGTCCCTCAACCGCGAGTACGACGAGATCGTGCGCTCGCTGCCATCGCGCGGCGTGGGCGGCGCCGCGATGCGCGATTCGGTGGCTTTCTACAACAACAGCATCCGCGGCTATCCGACGCTCACCGACTTCCTCTTCCCGATCTCGGAAGTGATGGCCGCGCACCCGCGCGTGCGCCTGCTGCAGGTCGCGTGGCAGACGGCCAACGACGCAACGGCCACGCCCACCCTGCCGCCCACGAACCTGCGCAACACGCCGTCCGTGCGCACGCTGCGGCGGCCGGGCGAGGCGGCACCCGCCGCGGTTGCGCCCGAGAGCCCTGACGCGCCGTTCGCGAGCGGCCGCTTCCAGGTGGCGCTGCTCGAAGGCAGCGTGCGCGTCGACGGCGCCGACTTCCGCTCGGCCTTGGGCGAGGTCGACCAGCTCGCGGCCGACATCGCGAAGGTCCCGGGCTACAAGGCGATCGTCTCCGAGAGCCCGCTCGACATGCGCCCCGGCACGAGCGTGCAGGGACGCCTGGGTGAGACCGAGCCCACCTCCACCGAAGCCCGCTTCACGGTGCGCGTGGTGCGCGAACGGGCGGCGCCATGAACACGCTCTTCACCGCGGAGGGCTTCCGCGCGCTGCGCGCCTCGTGGATCCTCCTCGGCCTCGCGGTGGCCGCCGCGGTCGCCGTCGGCGTGGGCGGCCACTGGATCACCGAGCGCGACGTTCGCGACGGCACGGCCGCGGACAAGCGCGTGCGCGACGCGAGGACGCGCCTGGACGGCGCGCGCCGCGAGCGCGACAACCTCGCCGAGTCCGCCGAGGTGTTCCGCGCGCTGGTCGAGCGCGGCATCCTGCAGGACGAGCGCCGCCTCGACCTCGTGGAGCTGGTCGCGGAGCTGCGCCGCCGCCACAACCTGCTCGCGCTCGAATACGACATCGCCCCGCAGCGCGCGCTGCCCGGAAGCCAGTTCGGTTCCGTCGAGGTGCTCTCCAGCCGCGTGAAGCTGCGCGCACGGGCGTTGCACGAAGGCGACCTGCTCGCCTTCGTCGAGGAGCTCGCGCGCTCGCCGCGCGGCCTCTATCCGGTGGACCGCTGCGTGATGAAGCGCATCGTCGACCAGCCGCCGACGACGCTGCAGCCGCGCGTGGAAGCCGAATGCACGCTCGAGTGGATCACGCTGAAGGAAAAGAAAGGAGCGCCCCGTGGGTAAGGGCCTCCTGGCCGCGCTCCTCGCCCTCGCACTGCCGGCGATGTCCGCGGACCTGGGCACGCTCTTCCATACCGCCGAGGAACGCGCGCGCCTGGACGCGCTGCGCCGCGGCGAGCCGGCCACGCCTCCCGCCACCGCCACCTCTCCCATCGCGTCGCGATCCTATGCCCCGGAAGTCACGGGGTTCGTGAAGCGCAGCGACGGGCGCAACACCGTCTGGATCGACGGCCGCGCGATCGCCACGCCGTCGAGCGACAAGACCGCGCCGCTCTTCGATCCGCGCGTCGTGCGCGACCTCGAGCAGAACGCGCCGTCCGACATCAAGGTCGTTCCCTCGAAGAAGAACTCCGAGCCCTAGCGCCCGGAATCGCGAAAACCCGCTCGGCATTCCCGGCCCTGCCTCGCGCACGGCGCACGTAGCGTTGTCGCATGGACTCGACGACGCGTGAGCGCGGAAACCTCCTGCTGTTGATGGCCGCGATGCTGGCGCTGGGCGTGGCCGTGGCTTTCACCACGGGCCTCACGGGCCAGGCCGCGCGGCTGGCCCGCGATCGCGCCAGCGACCGCGCGCTCGCCGAAGCCCGCGAAGCGCTGATCGCCTATGCGACGAGCCGCCCGATCGATGCGCAAGTCGGCCCCGGCTATCTCCCCTGCCCCGACCTCGACGACGACGGCTGGGCGGAGGCGACCTGCGGATCGCTCGCGGGCGCCAGCGGCCAGGCGCAGCGCCTCGGCCGGCTGCCGTGGAAGACGCTCGGCCTCTCGCAGTTGCGCGACGGTTACGGCGAGCCGCTCTGGTACGCGGTGTCCACGCGGCACAAGGGGCTGCTCAATTGCGCGGCGAGCGCGACCTGCGTCGATATGGGGCCCGACACGGCACTCGGCACGATCACCGTGCGCGACGCGACCGGCCTCATCGTGCACGACGGGCGCCTCGACGATCCGGCCCGCGGGAGCGCGGGCGGCGCGGCCGCCGTCGTGATCGCACCGGGGCCGCCGTTGCATCGCATCGAGGATGCCGCCGGCACACGCCGCCTGCAGATCCGCGATGCACCGGGCGATCCGGCGCGCTATCTCGACAAGGCGCCGGGCGATCGCTTCGCCGACGAAGACAATGCCGACTTCATCGACCGCACCGACACGCGCGCGGTCAATGCGAACGGCTTCATCGCCGGTCCGGTGCTGCTTGCCGACGGTACGCTCGCGGTGAACGACCGCATCGTCGCCATCACGCCCTCGGACCTCCTGCCGCGCGTGATGCAGCGCGTGGCGCAGGAAGTGCTGCAGTGCCTGCGAGGCCAGGGATTGCCCGCACCGGCGACGTGCGGGTCCGTCGATGCGACGCCCGGTGCCCGCTTCGGCCGCGTGCCGGTGGAAATCGCACGCGCCTGCCAGCTCGCCCCGGAGGAAGGTCCGGCGTGGTGGAACGCGTGGCGGCGGCATGTGTTCTATGCGCTCGACGTGCAGCCCGTGGATGCCGGGGGCCGACCGGTGGGCGGGCCGCGTCCGGCCGCGGTCCTCGTCGCCGGTCCACCGCTCGCGGGCCAATCCCACGGAGCCGGTGCCGAGGGCGACGTGCGCCAGTGGCTCGAAGGCCCGCACCGCGAGCTCGAGCGTTTGAATCCCGCATCGCCGGAGCCGCGTTGCGCCGGCGTGCCGAGTGCGCCATGCGCTCCGGGCCCGTGCGACCGCGTCGTCGTGGCGCCTCCCGCCGCCGATCGCAACGATGCGGTGGTGGCGCCGTGAAGCGCGCGCTGCGGGGCTTCACGCTGATCGAGGTGATGGTGGTGCTCCTCGTCATCGGACTCCTCGCCGCGGGGCTCTCGATGCCGTTCGCCGCGCAGGTGCAACTGCGCCGGATCGACGAGACGCATCGCCGCCTCGACGAAGCACGCGAGGCGCTGCTGGGCTTCGCCGCATCGCACGGGCGCCTGCCCTGCCCCGCGAGCGAGGCTTCGCGTGGCGAGGAACGCTTCGCGCCCGGCGGCGACGCGGTGAACGGCCAGTGCGAGCGCTTCCACGACGGCTTCCTGCCCGCGGCCACCCTCGGGCTGGCCCCGCTCGACGACGAAGGATTCCTGCGAGACGCCTGGGGCTCGCGCGCCAACCGCATTCGCTACGCGGTCGCGGGTGTGCCGGTGGGCACCGTCACGAGCCCGTTCACGCGCGCCAACGGATTGCAGGCCTCGGGACTCGCGGCGATCGGCGCCGCATCGCACTTCCTCTTCATCTGTTCGTCCGCTTCGCCGATCGGCGGCGGATCGTGCGGCCCCGCGTCGAACCAGCTCACGCGCCGCGCGGCGTTCGTCCTGGTGTCGCTGGGCGCCGATGCCCAGGCGGCGCCGGCTGCCGACAGCGCGCGCAACATCGACGGCAGCGGCCTCTTCGTCGCGCACGAGGCGGGGCCGGGCTTCGACGACCTCGTGACGTGGGTACCCGCCGCGATCCTGGCCAGCCGCCTCATGGCCGCCGGCCGGTTGCCCTGACCCCTCCGGGGCATGGGGACATTACCCGACTGAATCAGTCGGGAATCGTCGACGCGGTTTATAATGGCGGGATGAATCCCCGTGACGCCAAGCTTCCGATCCCCGACGTCCAGGCCACGCCCGACACGCGGCACCTGGCCATCGACCGCGTCGGGATCAAATCCATCCGCCACCCGGTGAAGGTCGCCGAGCGCTCGGGCGGCGTGCAACACACGGTCGCGATGTTCGACATGTACGTGGGCCTGCCGCACCACTTCAAGGGCACGCACATGTCGCGCTTCGTGGAGATCCTGAACGCCCACGAGCGCGAGATCTCCCCCGACACCTTCCGCACGATGCTGCGCGAGATGGTGAAGAAGCTCGAGGCGCAGAGCGGCCACGTCGAGATGACGTTCCCGTACTTCGTGAGCAAGAAGGCGCCGGTCTCGGGCGTCCAGAGCCTGATGGACTACGAGGTCACCTTCATCGGCGAGATCGCCGACGGCGTCGAGACCTTCACGCTGAAGGTCCTGGTCCCGGTGACGAGCCTCTGCCCGTGCTCGAAGAAGATCAGCGACCGCGGGGCGCACAACCAGCGCTCGCACGTGACGATCGCCGCGCGCATCAACGACTTCGTGTGGATCGAGGAGCTGATCGACAAGGTCGAGAGCCAGGCGTCCTCGGAGCTGTGGGGGCTGCTCAAGCGCCCCGACGAGAAGTACGTCACCGAGCACGCCTACGACAACCCGAAGTTCGTCGAGGACATGGTGCGCGACATCGCGGCCGACCTGAACGCCGACGCGCGCATCGAGGGCTACGTGGTCGAGTCCGAGAACTTCGAGTCGATCCACAACCACTCCGCCTACGCGATGATCGAGAAGCGCTAGTAGCGCTTGGTGAGGGTGAGGATCTCGCCCTCGCGCCGCATCTCCGTCCGGCTGAGGAAGCTGTTGCCGAGCAGCATGAAGTCCATCCCCGGCGATTCCGACACCGAAGCCTCCACGCCCATCAGCGTGATGCCCCCGACCGACACCGATTCCAGCTTCACGCGATAGGACGGCACGACGCCGCCCGCAGTGGACGAGTAGCCGCGCTGGCCCTTCTCGTAGTCGATGCCCAGGCGGCGTGCCTCCGAAATGGACATGGACACGAGCGTGGCACCCGTGTCGACCAGGAAGCGCACGGAGTTGCCGTTGACCTGCCCGGTCGTCATGAAGTGGCCGCCCTGGCCCGCGGCGATGGTGACGGTGCTGAGCCCTCCCGTGGAGGCAGCCGACTCGAAGTGCTGGCCCATCTCGAGCGACTGTTTCTTGCCGTCGATCTCGAGCACCGCGGAGGATTTGTCGACCGACACGAGGACCACGCCCTCGGCCGTCTTCTGCCCGACCGACAGGGTGCGCGGGGCCCCGCGGTTGATCGTGACGACGGCCTTGCCGGGGAACAGGCCCACGACAGTCACGTCCGTGGCCGCCGCAAGAGACGGCACCAGCAGGAGCGCGAGCGCGATAAGATTGCGGACCATGGAGAGGGGAAAATCGTGAAGCCCGTACTCGTCTTCCGCCACGCGCGGACCGAAGGGCCGGGCCATTTTGCCACATTCCTCGACACCAGCCGGCTCGCCTGGAAGCTCGTGAAGTTGGACGAAGGCGAGGCCGTTCCCGAAGATGCCGGCCCCTACGCGGGCCTCGCGTTCATGGGCGGACCGATGAGCGCCAACGACGAGCTGCCGTGGACGCGCCCCGTGCTTTCCCTCATGCGCGACGCCGTCCGGCGCAAGGTCCCGGTGATCGGCCATTGCCTGGGCGGGCAACTCCTCGCGCGCGCGTTGGGCGCCGAGGTGAAGGCGAACGCGGTGAAGGAAATCGGCTGGAACCGCGTCGAGGCCGAGGACACCTCGCTCGCCCGCAACTGGCTCGGCAACGACCTGCGCGAGTTCACCACGTTCCAGTGGCACGGCGAGACCTTCGCGATTCCCGAAAGCGGCGAGCGCATCCTGCGAGGCACGCACTGCCGCAACCAGGCCTACGTCGTGGGCGACCGGCACCTCGGCATGCAGTGCCACGTGGAGATGACGCCGGAGATGATCCGCTCCTGGTGCGACACCGGCGGCGACGAGGTGCGCGAAGCGAGCGGAAGCCCCGCGGTTCAAGACGTGGCGACGATCCAGGCGCAGATGGCGGAGCGCTTGCCGGCGCTGAGGAACGTCGCCGAGCGGCTCTACACGCGCTGGGCCACGAAGCTCGAGACGTAGCGCCCTACTTCTTCACCAGCTCCACCCGGCGGTTCTTCGCGCGGCCCTCTTCGGAGCGATTGTCCGCGATGGGCTTTTCCTGCCCGAAGCCCGCGGCCGCCAGCCGCTTCGCGTCGACGCCGCCCGCCACCACGGCGGCCATCACGCTTTGCGCACGTTTCTCGGACAGCGCCTTGTTGGCAGCCGCCGTTCCCACGTTATCCGTGTGGCCCTCGATGGAGATCCTGAGCGCGGATGAGGACTTGAGCGCCGCCACGATCTCGGCGACGGCGGCCTTGCCCTCGGGCTTGAGATCCCACTTGCCGGTGTCGAAGGGGATGTAGAGCGCGATGAAGCCGTTGCGGTTCAGCTCGTCCAGCAGCTTGTTGGCCGTGACCACCTGCTGCATCGCGGCGACCTCGACCACCCACAGCTTGTAGCTCTGCGTCGGAGCGCTGAAGATGCCGGGCTCGAGACGGACCCACACTTCCTTGCCGCCGGTGGCGACCCGGAGCGTGGTCTCGCCGCCGTCGCCGTCGCGAGGCAGGCGCTCGTAGACGACCTCGCCCCCGATCGCCTTCACCGCGTTCTGGTAATTGCGGATCACCTGGAGCGCGCTCGGCTGCTTGTCCACGTCGTTGTGGAAGTACGTGAGGACCGTGGCGTCGCCCTCGACGGCCTTGCGCTTCGGCTCGCCGTTGGCGGTGCCGGTCGCGAACTCCACGCTGTTGTAGTTCTTCTCGTACTCGACGATGTGCGAGCCGGGGTAGCGCGTGAGCAGCGGATGGTCCTTGGCACCGCGCGCGTCCTCCGCGGCAAGCGCGGCGGAGGCGAGTGCGAGTGCACCGAAGGCGAGGAGGAACGGGCGGAACAGACGGCGTGCAAGAAGCGACATGGATTTCTCCCGGGCAGAGACGCCGCCTGGAGCCCGCGTCAGTCGCGGAAGTTCTCGAAGGCGACGGGGACGTCCTTCACGTTGGCGCGCACCATCGCGATCGCCTCCTGGAGGATGTCCTTCTTCGCTCCAGTTACGCGCACGGCCTCGCCCTGGATGCTGGCGGTCACCTTGAGCTTGTTGTCCTTGAACATCTGCACGATCTTCTTGGCGATCGTCTGCTCGATGCCCTTCTTCACGGTGATCTTCTGCTTCACCTTGTCGCCGCCGATCTTCTCCATGTCGCCGACCTCGAGGAAGCGCACGTCCACGCCGCGCTTGGCGAACTTGCCGTACATGACGTCGCGCACCTGGCCCAGCTTGAACTCGTCGTCGGCGTAGGCGGTGAGCTCCTGCTCCTTCTGCTCGATGCGCGCGTCGGAGCCCTTGAAGTCGTAGCGGTTCGCGATTTCCTTGTTGGCGGTGTCGAGGGCGTTCTTCACCTCGACCATGTTGGCTTCGCTGACGATGTCGAACGAGGGCATGGGGTCTCCTAGGGAAGGCGGAAGATGGCGCGCTGGCCGGGTGTGGGGCGCGCCTTGAAGGCGATCGCGGCCACCTCGAAGGGCTTGGAAGCGGTGTAGACCTCCGTGAAGCCGGCGCTACGCAACACCGCCGTCAGCGAGTTGCGGGTGAAGCCGTTCTTGTGCGCGTAGAAATCCTTGCCGGAGTCGGCGATCTCCTTGCCGTAGCCGTAGATCACGTCGTTCACGGTGATCGGGCCGGCGGGGGAGACGTAGAGCGTGTCGTCGATGTCCAGGCCCTGCTGCAGCATGGCCTCGAACACGGACTTCATGTCGGGCACGCGCACCTCCGCGAAGCCATCGGCCTTGAGCACGTGGAGGAAGCCGGCGAGGACCTTCGGCAGGTCATGTCGCCAGTAGTGCTCGAGGTTGTGCGAACACCAGACTGCGTCGTAGCCCGCCGCCGGCAGGGTCGCGAGCTCGCGCGCATCGCACACAACGTCGGCACCGCCGCGCGGGTCGATGTCGAGAAGGTCGTGCCGCCAGCCCTCGTAGTGCGGGGGGAGGGGGATCTGCTTGCTGTTGCCGCCGACGTTGAGCACGCTCTGCGTCACGGCCTTGGCGTCACCGGCTTGGGTTCGCTCACGGTCACGGTGCCGACCGCTTCGCGCAGCGACCGCGCGGCCGAGCGCTCGACGAAGGCATCGACGGCCGTGGCCATCTGCTCCGGAGTGAAGTTGCGCTGCACGTCCGTCGCGGTCCACTTCGGGTCGTAGATCTTCTGGAAGTCGTAGCGCTCGTCGTAGTCGAGGACCGTGAGCGTCTTCGCATCGAGGATCCAGAGCTTCGTGTAGAAGTACGGCGCGATGTAGCGCTTGGCGGGCGTGTAGTCGCCGTCGGGCGTCACCGCGGACTCCTCGGCCGAAACGCCGGCGGGCGCGAGATCCTCCACGCCGCCGCCGATGGGGCCGGTGGCGTTCTCCGTCGCGGAGTACAGCGGCTGCACGTAGACCCCCAGGCCGCCCAGCTTGGAGCCCATGCCGCGGTGCCCAGGAAGCAGGTAGCCGGGCGTGATGATCACGATCTTGTCCCAGCCCTGGCGCTCGGGCATGCCATCGAAGGCCTTGGCGAGCTTGCCGATCGCGACCGCGCCCTTCTGCTGCGGGCGCAGGCCCTCCAGCTCCTTCGGGTTCAGGCGCATGTAGTGGATGACGGCGTCGGGCTCGTTGCTGCGCAGCACCTTGGCCAGCCCGCGCAGGACGGCGCCATCGAGGCTCGCATCGGGAACCTGGAGGGTGAGGCGGTTGTACGTGTCCACGCGGTTCGAGCCGACCTGCTCGCGCTGGCGCACGAACGTGAGGTCGCCCCCGACGGCGGACACCACCGCGTACACGGTGGGTTTCGGCGGCGGGGGAGCGGGATCGGCGGCCTTGTTGTCCTGGGCCGAAACGACGGGGGCGAACGCGAGCGCGCCCGCGAGGCACAACGCGAGGATCGGTTTCATGACTCCACCTTTCCGAGCAAGAGGTACTCCATCAGGGCCTTCTGCACGTGCATGCGGTTCTCGGCCTCTTCCCAGACCACGCTCTGCGGGCCTTCGAGCACGTCGGCGGCGACTTCCTCTCCGCGGTGCGCGGGGAGGCAATGCATGAAGAGGGCATCGGGGGCGGCGCGCGCCATCATCGCGCGGTCCACGCAGAACCCCTTGAAGGCCTCGAGGCGCTTCTGCGTCTCGGCCTCGAAGCCCATGCTGGTCCACACGTCGGTGGTGACCAGGTGCGCACCCTCGACCGCCCGCATCGGATCGGTGAAGGCTTCGAAGAGGCCGGCAGCGTTGGCCGGCACGCGCGACGGATCGAGCGCGTAGCCCGCGGGCGTGGCCACGCGCAGGCGAAAGCCCAGCAGCGGCGCGGCTTCGAGCCACGTGTAGAGCATGTTGTTCGCGTCGCCGACCCAGGCCACGACCTTGCCCTTCAGCGGGCCGCGCTGCTCCACGAACGTGTACGCGTCGGCGAGGATCTGGCAGGGGTGGTACTCGTTGGTGAGGCCGTTGATCACCGGCACGCGCGAGTGCGCCGCGAAGCGCTCGAGGATCGACTGCTCGTAGGTGCGGATCATCACGAGGTCGACCATGCGCGTGACGACGCGCGCCACGTCCTCGATCGGCTCGCCGCGCCCGAGCTGCGTCTCGCCCATGTTCAGCACGATGGACGAGCCGCCCATCTGGTAGATGCCGGCCTCGAACGAGACGCGGGTGCGCGTGGAGCTCTTCTCGAAGACCATGGCCAGCATGCGGTCGACGAGCGGCTGGTACACGACGTAGTTCTTGAAGCGCTCCTTCAACGTGCGCGTGCGGTCGAAGAGGTGCTGCACCTCTTCCACGCTGAGGTCGGAGAAGCGCAGGAAATGCTTCATGCCGCTGCGGCTGCGGGCGCCTCGGCGAGGAATTCCTTCACGAGCGGGGCGAGGATCGACACCAGCTCCTTGGACTGCGCTTCCTGGTAGACGAGCGGCGGCACGAGGCGGATCACGCTGTCGGCGGTGACGTTGGTGACGAGGGCGCGGGCGAGCGCCTTCTGCACGATGGCGCCGCACGGACGGTCGAGCTCGAGGCCGATCATGAGGCCCATGCCGCGGATGTCCTTCACGCCGGCGACGCCGGAGAGCTCGCGCTTCAGGCCCGACATGATGATCTCGCCCTGCTTCGCCGCGTTGGCGAGCAGGCCTTCCTTCTCGATGCAGTCGAGCGTGACCAGGCCGGCCAGCGACACGAAAGGCCCGCCGCCGAAGGTCGTGCCGTGGTTGCCCGGCTTGAACACCTTGGCCGCGGCGCCGCGCGCGAGGCAGGCGCCGATCGGCACGCCCGAGCCCAGGCCCTTGGCGAGCGGCATGACGTCGGGGACCACGTCGGTCCACTGGTGCGCGAACCACTTGCCGGTGCGCCCGATGCCGCTTTGCACCTCGTCGATCATCAGGAGCCACTGCTTCCTGTCGCAGATCTCGCGCAGCTTCTGCAGGTAGCCCGCGTTGGCGACGTGGATGCCGCCCTCGCCCTGCAGCACCTCGAGGAGGATCGCGACGATCGACTGGTTGTGCTCGGCGACGCGCTCGATGGCGGCGAAGTCGTTGTAGGGCACGCGCACGAACCCGCCCATCAACGGCTCGAAGCCGGCCTGGGCCTTGCGCGAGCCCGTGGCGGAGAGCGTGGCGAGCGTGCGGCCGTGCCAGGCTTTCTCCATCACGATGATCGAGGCGTTCTCGACGGCGCGCTGGTGGCCGTAGAGGCGCGCGAGCTTGATGGCGCACTCGTTGGCCTCGGCGCCGGAGTTGGCGAAGAAGGCGTTGTCCATCTTCGCCAACTTGCAGACGCGCTCGGCGAGCGCCTCCTGCTCGACGACGCGGAAATGGTTGGAGGTGTGGATGAGCTTGCCCAGCTGCTCCTGCATGCGCTTCGTGTAGGTGGGGTGGGCATAACCCAGCCCGTTCACGGCGATGCCCGCCAGTGCGTCGAGGTAACGCTTGCCGTCCGTGTCGTACAGGTAGGCACCTTCCCCGCGCGCGAAGGCGACCGGGTTGGGGTTGTACGTATTCATCACGTATTGCGACGCGCTCATGACGACGGTCCTCCAGAAATGGCAACGGCGGCCTCGGCCGCCGTCGCTCGGAAATCTCAGATTACTACGACTTCTGCGACAGCGCTTTGACCTTCTTGGCGAGGCGGGACTTCTGTCGCGCGGCCTTGTTCTTGTGGATGATGCCGCGGGACGCCGTGCGGTCGATGGTCGCCGCGTTGGCGTTCAGCGCGGCCGAGGCCTGGGCGGCGTCGCCCGTGCCCAGGGCAACCTGGACCTTCTTGATCGCGGTGCGAAGCGCGGTACGGAGGCTCACGTTCTTGCCGCGCTGGTCGATGGACTTGCGGGCGCGCTTTGCAGACTGCTTGGTGTTGGCCATGGCCTTGGACTCGATCCTTGAGATTTTAGGACTACGAAAATGAGCCTGCTATTATACCCTGCTTGGCCCAACAAAACAAAGTGTTAGGACGCGCATGAACCTGCTCCGCGCGGCCGCCTCGGTGAGCGCCATGACGCTCGCCTCGCGCATCACCGGCTTCATCCGCGACACGCTGATCGCCATCTTCTTCGGCGCCGGCGCCGCGACCGACGCATTCACCGTCGCGTTCCGCATTCCCAACCTGCTGCGCCGCCTCTTTGCGGAGGGCGCATTCACGCAGGCGTTCGTTCCCATCCTCGGCGAATACCGGGCGAAGCACGGCGACGAGAAGACGCGTGAGCTGGCAGGCAAAGTGCTGGGGCTGCTGTCCGTGGTCCTCTTCGTCGCGACCGCGATCGGCGTGATCGCCGCCCCCCTCATCGTCTACGCCACGGCCGCGGGCTTCGCGAAGGACGCCGGCAAGTTCGCGCTCACGGTGACGATGCTGCGGATCTGCTTCCCGTACATCTTCTTCATCTCGCTCGTCTCGTTCGCCGCGGGGCTGCTCAACACCTTCGGCTCGTTCAAGGCCCCGGCCTTCACGCCGGTGCTGCTGAACGTCTCCTTCATCGCCTGCATCGTGCTGCTCTCCCCGCACCTGCCGCAGCCGATCGTCGCTCTCGCAGTCGCGGTGTTCCTGGGCGGCGTGCTCCAGCTCGCTTTCCTGGTGCCTTTCCTCGCGCACGTGCGCCAGCTCCCGCGCCCGCGCTGGGATCCGAAGGACGAAGGGGTGCTGCGCATCCTCAAGCTCATGGCGCCGGCCGTGCTCGGTGTGTCCGTGGCGCAGATCAGCCTCGTCATCAACACGCAGATCGCTTCGTACCTGGGCGACGGGGCGGTGTCCTGGCTCTATTTCGCCGACCGGCTGATGGAGTTTCCGTCCGCGCTGCTGGGCGTGGCGCTGGGGACCGTGCTGCTCCCCTCGCTCGTCCGGCACCACGCGACCGACGACCGCGCGGCCTACTCGCGCCTGCTGGACTGGGGCCTGCGCCTGTCGCTGCTGCTCGCCCTTCCCGCGGCGCTCGGCCTCGCCATGCTGGCGCTGCCCCTGGTGGCCACGCTTTTCTGGCACGGGGCCTTCACGCAGCACGATGCCTACATGACGCGCAGCGCACTCATCGCGTATGGCGTGGGCCTGGGAGGGCTCATCCTGGTGAAGGTCCTCGCTCCCGGCTTCTACGCGCGCCAGAACATCCGCACGCCCGTCAAAGTGGCCATCGCGTCGCTCATCGTGACGCAGGTGTTCAACGCCCTGCTGGTCCCCTACATCGGCCACGCGGGCCTCGCGCTCTCGATCTCGCTCGCGGCGTGGTTCAACGCGGGCTGGCTCTGGTTCCTGATGCGCCGCTCCGGCACCTACGTGGCCGAGCCGGGCTGGGCCGCGTTCCTGATGAAGCTCGCAGTGGCCCTGTACCTCATGGGCGGGGCGCTCTGGTTCTCCATGGGCCGGGAGTCGTCGTGGTTCGAGCTCGCCGTCGGCCCGCGCGCCCTGAAGCTCGGCCTCGTGATCGCGTTGGGCGCCGCGACGTATTTCGCCGCACTGTGGCTGATGGGCATCCGCCTGCGCCACTTCTCGCGCAACCCGTGACCATGCGCGTCCTGCGCCATCCCCGGACCGCGCGGCGCGACTGCGCCATCGCGATCGGCAGCTTCGACGGCGTGCACCGCGGCCACGCCGAGATCCTCGAGCACGTGCGCACGGCCGCGAACGGCCACGGGCTCGACAGCGCCGTGCTGACGTTCGAGCCGCTGCCGCGCGAGTTCTTCTCGCCGTCCACCGCGCCGGCCCGCCTCACCTCGCTCGGCGAGAAGGTCGCGCTCATCGCGGAGCACGGCATCCAGACGATGTACGTGCAGCGCTTCAACCAGGCGTTCGCGAGCCAGGAGCCCGATCAATTCGCGTGGCGGCTCCGAGACGCGCTCGGCGCTCGCTGGGTGCTGGTGGGCGAGGACTTCCGCTTCGGCGCCAAGCGTGCGGGTGACGTGCACAAGCTGATCGAGCTCGGCGCCCGCCTCGACTTCCACGTCGAGGTGCTGCCCGACGTGCAGGACGACGGCGAGCACCGCATCTCCTCCACCCGCATCCGCGAAGCGCTCGCGGCGGGTCACTTTCCGGAGGCCGCCCGCATGCTGGGCCGGCCCTACACGATCACGGGCCGCGTCCAGCACGGCGCCAAGCGCGGCCGCGAGCTGGGCTTCCCCACGGCCAACGTGCGGCTCGGGCGGGCGAAGCCGGCCCTGACGGGCGTCTTTGCGATAAAATGCTTCGGTGCAGCAACTCGCGGACTCGAGGGAGTGGCGAGCCTTGGTTACAACCCGGCCGTGCAGACTGGCGGCCCGGCGACACTCGAAGCGTTCCTCTTCGATTTCCAGGGCGACCTCTACGGACGCCGTCTCACCATCGAGTTCCTGAAGAAGCTGCGCGACGAGGCCCCTTTCGCCTCGCTCGACGCGTTGCGTGCGCAGATCCACCGGGACTGCGACGAGGCGCGCGGGTACTTCGCCGCGGGAACGAGATGAACGACACGAAGAAGACCGACTACAAGAGCACGCTGAACCTGCCCGACACGCCGTTCCCGATGCGCGGGGACCTGGCCAAGCGCGAGCCGGCGTGGGTGAAGGCCTGGCACGAAGGCGGGCTCTACCACCGCATCCGCGAGGCCTCGAAGGGCCGCCCCAAGTTCATCCTCCACGACGGCCCGCCGTACGCCAACGGCGACATCCACATCGGGCACGCGGTGAACAAGGTCCTGAAGGACATCGTCGTGAAGTCGAAGACGATGGCCGGCTTCGATGCACCCTACGTGCCGGGCTGGGATTGCCACGGGCTGCCGATCGAGCACCAGATCGAGAAGAAGCACGGCCGCAACCTCGAGCCGAACGAGCAGCGCAGGCTCTGCCGCGCCTACGCCGCGGAGCAGATCGACAAGCAGCGCGAGGATTTCAAGCGCCTCGGCGTGCTGGGCGACTGGGATCACCCGTACCGCACCATGGATCCGAAGACCGAGGGCGGCGAGATCCGCGCGCTCGGCCGCATCTGGAAAGCGGGCCTGCTCTACCGGGGCCTCAAGCCCGTGAACTGGTGCATCGACTGCCATTCGGCGCTGGCCGAGGCCGAGGTCGAGTACGAGGACAAGACTTCTCCCGCCATCGACGTCGCGTTCCACGCCGCCGATCCCGCGCACGTGGCGAAAGCCTTCGGTGCGTCGCCCGTGCCGCAGAAGATCTCCGCCGTCATCTGGACCACCACGCCGTGGACGCTTCCGGGCAACCAGGCGATCGCGGCCCATCCCGAGTTCGACTACGAGCTCGTGGACACCGACAAGGGCGCGCTCATCCTCGCCGCGGAGCTGCGCGAGGCCTGCCTCAAGCGCTACGGCCTCGCCGTGAAGTCCGTGCTCGGCCGCGCGAAGGGCGCGCAGCTCGCGGGCCTGCGCTTCCAGCATCCGTTCGAGTCGCGCATCGTGCCGATGGTCGTCGGGGCGCACGTCACCACGGAAGCCGGAACGGGCCTCGTGCACACCGCGCCCGCGCACGGCGCCGAGGACTTCGACGTCGGCGTGAAGAACGACCTGCCGCTCGACCAGCCCGTCGACGACCTCGGCCGCTTCAAGTCGAACGTGCCGCACTTCGCGGGCATGAGCGTGCGCGAAGCCGAGAAGCCGATCCTCGAGCGCCTGCAGGCCTCGGGCTCGCTCCTCAAACACGAGCCCTTCCGCCACAGCTATCCGCACTGCTGGCGCCACAAGACGCCGATCATCTTCCGCGCCACCGTGCAGTGGTTCATCGGCATGGAGAGGAAGACCCCGACGGGCAAGACGCTCCGCGAGACGGCGAAGCAGGCCATCGACGCGACGCAGTTCTTCCCCGCGTGGGGACGCCCGCGCCTGGAGGCGATGATCGCCAACCGCCCCGACTGGACGCTCTCCCGCCAGCGCAACTGGGGCACGCCGCTGCCGTTCTTTTTGCATCGAGAGACCGACGAGCTGCATCCGGACACCGAGCGCTTCGTCGAGCAGGCGGCCGGCCTCGTCGAGAAGGGCGGCGTCGAGGCGTGGTTCGCCGCGACCTGCGAGGATTTCGGCGTCGATCCGAAGGTCTATCGCAAGATGACCGACACCGTGGACGTCTGGTTCGACTCGGGCACGACGCACTTCACGGTGCTGCGCGGCCTCGCCGACCATCGCTGGCCCGCCGACATGTACCTCGAGGGCAGCGACCAGCACCGCGGCTGGTTCCAGTCCTCCTTGCTCTCGTCCTGCGCCATGGAAGGCCGCGCGCCGTACGACGCGCTCCTCACCCACGGCTTCGTCGTCGACGGCCAGGGCCGCAAGATGTCGAAGTCGATCGGCAACGTGATCGCGCCGCAGAAGGTCTCCGATACGCTCGGCGCGGAGGTCATCCGCCTCTGGGTCGCGTCCACCGACTATTCCGGCGAGCTCTATATCTCCGACGAGATCCTGAAGCGCGTGGTGGAGAGCTACCGGCGCATCCGCAACACGCTTCGCTTCCTGCTCGCGAATATCGCCGACTTCGATCCGGCGAAGGACGCGCTGCCGGTCTCCGAGTGGGTCGAGATCGACCGCTACGCCCTCGCCATGACGCGCGCCATGCAGGCCGAGGTCACCGCGGCGTACGAGCGCTACGAGTTCCACGCCGTCACCCAGCGCCTGCAGATGTTCTGCTCGGAGGATCTCGGCGGGTTCTACCTCGACATCCTCAAGGACCGGCTCTACACCACGGGCCGCGATTCGAAGCCGCGCCGCGCCGCGCAGTCCGCGCTGCACGCCATCACGCAGGTGCTGCTGCGCCTCATGGCGCCCGTGCTCTCCTTTACTTCGGAAGAGGCGTGGTCGGTGCTCCATCCCGGAAAAGACGAGAGCATCTTCTTCCACACGTGGAAAGACGCGCTGCCGGAGCAGGCGGGAGAGGCGGAGCTGATCGCCCGCTGGACGCGCATCCGCGAGATCCGCGCCATCCTGTCGCCGAAGCTCGAGGAACAACGCGCAGCAGGCACCGTGGGTTCCTCGCTGCAGGCCGAAGTGGATCTCGGCGCCTCGAAGGACGACCTGGCGCTCCTGCGCTCGCTCGGCGACGATCTGCGCTTCGTGACCATCACGTCGCAGGCGAAGGTGTTCGAGGCCCCGGGCGAGCTCACCGTCGGCGTGCGTCCCAGCGCGTTCGCGAAGTGCGACCGCTGCTGGCACTACCGCGAGGACGTGGGCCGCGATCCGGCGCATCCGTCGATCTGCGGGCGTTGCGTCTCCAACCTCACCGGCGCCGGCGAGGCGCGCGTGCATGCATAAGCCCGCCCCTCCCTGGCACCGCTGGCTCTGGATCAGCGCCGCGATCGTCGTGCTCGACCTCGCCACCAAGGCGTGGATCACGCACATCTTCCAGCTGGGCGAGACGCTCTACGTCCTGCCGTTCTTCAACCTCGTGCTCGCGCACAACACCGGCGCCGCGTTCAGCTTCCTCGCCGGGGCCGGCGGCTGGCAGCGCTGGTTCTTCGTGATCGTGACGCTGGGGGTCTCCGCGGTGCTGGTCGTGATGCTGCGCAAGAGCACCGGCAACCGCCTGCTGTCGACCGCGCTCGCGCTGGTGCTGGGCGGGGCCGCCGGCAACCTGTGGGATCGCGCCACGATGGGCTACGTGGTGGACTTCGTGCAGGTCCATGCCGCGGGCTACTATTTCCCCGCCTTCAACGTCGCCGATTCGGCGATCACCCTCGGGGTCATCCTGCTCCTGCTGGACAGCCTGCGCGGCGAGCCGAAGCCGCAGAAGGAAACGCCATGACCGAATCCAGCGAGATCCTGCTCGCCCAGCCGCGCGGCTTCTGCGCCGGCGTCGACCGCGCCATCGCCATCGTCGAGAAGGCCCTGCAGATGCACGGCGCGCCGATCTACGTGCGCCACGAGATCGTGCACAACAAGTTCGTGGTCGAGGATCTTCGCGCCAAGGGTGCGGTCTTCGTCGAGGAGCTGGACGAGGTCCCGGCGGGATCGACCGTCATCTTCTCCGCGCACGGTGTCTCGCTCGCGGTGCGCGCCGAGGCCGACGAACGCGGCCTCAAGGTCTTCGACGCGACCTGCCCGCTGGTGACCAAGGTGCACGTGGAGGTCTCGCGCATGCGGGAGGCCGGCCGCGAAGTCATCATGATCGGCCACGAAGGCCACCCCGAGGCCGAAGGCACCATGGGTCAATCGGATTCCGGCATGTACCTCGTGGACAACGAGGAGGACGTGGCGAAGCTCCAGGTGCGCGACCCGGCGAACCTCGCCTACGTGACGCAGACCACGCTCTCGATCGACGACTGCCAGCGCGTCATCGCCGCGCTGAAGAAGCGCTTCCCCGCGATCGTGGGCCCGAAGAAGGACGACATCTGCTACGCCACGCAGAACCGCCAGGACGCCGTGAAGTTCATGGCGCCCAAGTGCGACGTGGTAATCGTGGTGGGCTCGCCCAACAGCTCGAATTCCAACCGGCTGCGCGAGGTCGCGCAGAACCTGGGGCGCGAGGCCTACCTCATCGACAAGGCGGACGAGCTGAAGCCCGAGTGGATCGAGGGCAAGCGCACCATCGGAGTGACCGCGGGCGCTTCCGCGCCCGAGGTCTTGGTACAGGACGTGATCCACCGCCTGCAATCGCTCGGCGCCAAGCGCGTTCGCGAGCTGGAGGGCATCACGGAATCGGTGACCTTCCCGCTGCCCAAGTCGATGGGCCGCGGCGACAACGCCTGACCGCTCAGGCGGCGCCCTTCGGTGCCTTCGGATCGGCCGGCGGCGGCTTGGCCGGCGTGAAGTCGGGCCGGGGCGGCGGCGGAATCTGCGCCCCCGGCGAGACCGCGATGCAGCTCGCTTCCCGCTTGCCCAATTCCATCCGGAAGCCTTCCGCGCACTGCTTCGCGCAGTAGGCCCCGTTCATCACTTCGTCCTTCATGCAGGAATCCAGCGCTCCGGCCCTCAGCCGCTGCGGCGGGTCGTAGCGCTTGCCCTGCGCCAGGACCGGCGGCATCGCCGCCAGTCCTGTGCAGGCAATCATCAGGGTCGTCAGCAGTTTGCGCATGGCGACCTTACTTCTGGATCAGCTCGCGCCACGAGGTCCGGCGCGGTACACCTGCACCACCGATCTGGGGGCACGGGAGCGTGATCTTCTCGCCCGTGGCCAGGGTAAAGATGATGCGGCACTTCAGGTCCGGGATCTCCGGCGGCGGGTCGCCCGGCTTGTCACCCGGAGCCGGGGGACGCACGCCCGTGATCGACGTGTATCCGACGATCGTCTGGCCGGTGATCTTCTGGCCGACGGTCGTGAATCCCGCGGGGTCGGGGAATCCACCGCTGTTGTACGAGAAGAAGTACGCGAAGGCATCGCCACCGATCGAGCACTGCTCGTTGTTGGGGATGTTACCGACCACGACGAGAATCCCGGAAACCAGCAACGGATCGAGGTTGATGCGCTCGCCCGGTGTCGTGTTGTTCGGATTCAGGTCGATGAACCAGCCGTCGTTGACCGCCCAGTTCACCGTCTTGTTCGTCGCCGTGCGGGACGTGCCCTTGTCCGTGAGGACGTTCTCCACCACGTTGGCCGTCCGGAAGTTCGCGTACGTCCCGCCCAGGCCCTTGTCCTTGATGGCGTAGAGCGAGTTCTCATAGGCGAACGGCTGCGCCGGCACCAGCTTGGCCGGATCCTTCAGGTCGTCGATGCCCAGGTAGCGGCCCGTGCCGACATAAACGACCGGGTAGACCGGGTCCGAGGCTTTCGTGCCCGCGCGGATCGCCGTCAGCTCGGGGCGCGTCGTGACCGACTGGGGCTTGCCGCCCTTGTCCTTCAGCGTGGCGAGGACGGTCTTCACCGGCGGGTTCACGCTCGTGTCGAAGCGGTACACGTTGCCGAAGAGGTCGCCGCCATAGATCGTGGTGATCGTGCGGTCCTTCTGCGGATCGGCGACGAATCCCGAGATGCGGGAGAAGCCGGTGGGCGCCGCGACGGTTCCCTCGCCGGTGGCGACCTTGTTCAGCACCGCGCCCGTCGCGAGGTCCAGGACATACAGGAAGCCCTTGCCCGTGCCGGGGGTGATGTTGTTCAGGCCCGAGGTGATGTACACCA